>CAYWGQ010000144.1:0-9907 GCA_964457725.1 uncultured Gammaproteobacteria bacterium | reverse complement strand
CGGCGACATGCAGGCCCGAGGCTTCCTGATCGGCGGCACCGCCGGGCGCACCACGCTCAACGGCGAAGGCCTGCAGCACCAGGACGGCCACAGCCACCTCCTCGCGACGACGATCCCGAATTGCCGCGCGTACGATCCGTGCTTCGGCTACGAGCTCGCCGTCATCATCCAGGACGGCTTGCGGCGGATGTGCCGGGAGCAGGAAAACATCTTCTACTACATCACGTGCATGAACGAGAACTACGTCCATCCGCCGATGCCGGAGGGCGTGGAGGAAGAGATACTGCGCGGGATGTATCGCTTCCGGGCGGGCGGCAAGGGCAAGGTGCGCGTGCAGCTGCTCGGGTCCGGCACGATCCTGCGCGAGGTGATCGCGGCGGCGGAGCTGCTCGAGGATACGTTCGGCGTCCCGGCGGACGTCTGGAGCGTGACGAGCTTCAGCGAGCTGCGACGCGATGCGCTCGCGGTCGACCGGTGGAACGAGCTGCACCCCGGCGAGGAGCCGCGGCAGAGCTACGTCGCGTCGCGCTTCGACGGCATTCAGGGTCCGTTCGTCGCGGCGACCGACTACATGAAGACCGTCGCGGACCAGATCCGCAAGTGGGTGCCGGGCGCCTACACCGTGCTCGGCACCGACGGCTTCGGCCGCAGCGACGGCCGCGCCGCATTGCGGGATTTCTTCGAGGTGGACCGGCGTTGGATCGTCGTCGCCGCGTTGAACGCGCTCGCCGAGCAGGGCAGCCTCGACGTGAAGACCGTTCGGCAGGCCATCAAGCAGTTCGGCATCGATCCCAAGAAGCCGGACCCGGTTTCGGTCTGAACCGGGCGTCCCGACCGTGGAAGTCGTCGTACCGGATCTAGGCGATTTTTCGGATGTCGAGATCGTCGACGTCCTCGTGAAGCCGGGCGACGAGGTCAGTCCCGAAGATCCCCTCGTCACGCTCGAGACCGACAAGGCGACGATGGACGTGCCGTCGCCGGCGGCGGGCCGCGTTGCCGAGCTCAAGATCGCGGTCGGCGACCGCGTTTCGACCGGCGATCCATTGCTGTCGCTCGAGACGGACGGCGCTCGGGAGCCGGCCGCGGCACCCGAATCCGCACCGGCACAGGACGAGCAGGAGACCTCGGTCGCAGCGGAGCCCGTGCCCGCGCCGTCGGACCGGGCGCCGGCAGGCGACGGCGCCGCAAAGCCCGAGCCCCGGCTCGTGACGGTCCCCGACCTCGGCGACTTCTCCGACGTCGAGGTGATCGAAGTCCTCGTCGCCGCCGGCGACCGCGTGCAGGCCGAGCAGGGGCTCATCACGCTCGAGACCGACAAAGCGACGATGGACGTGCCGACGCCGGAAGCCGGTACGGTCCTCGAGCTGAAGGTCAAAGCCGGCGATCGCGTGTCGACCGGCGACGCCGTGATCCTGCTCGAGCCGGATCAGGCGGTCGCCGCGAAGCCGGCGGAGGCGGCGCCCGCGGCAGCGACCGGCGAGACGCCGCGTGCGCCGGCTACGCCGCGTCCTGAGCCGCCGCTGCCGGTGTTCCGCGCGCCGACGGCTGCGATCGACGAGGCGAGCTTCTCGCGCGCGCACGCGAGCCCGTCGGTTCGCAAGCTCGCGCGCGAGCTCGGCGTCGACCTCGGCCGCGTGCAAGGCAGCGGCCGGAAGGGCCGCGTGACCGCGGACGACGTCAAGGCGTTCGTCAAGCACGTGATGCAATCCGGTGGCGCGGGGCAGGCGTTGCCGGCCGTCCCGACGGTCGACTTCGCGAAGTTCGGCCGCGTGGAGACCGTGCCGTTGTCGCGAATCCAGCGCGTCGCCGGTCCGCGCCTGCACGCGAGCTGGGTGAATCTCCCGCACGTGACGCAGCACGACGAGGCCGACATCACGGAGCTCGAGGAGACGCGCGCGAAGCTGAAGGAGCAGGCGAGCGAGCGCGGCATCAAGCTCACGCCGCTCGCGTTCGTGCTGCGGGCCTGCGCGCTCGTGCTCGAGGAGTTTCCGATCTTCAAGTCGTCGCTCGGGCCGGACGGCCAGAGCGTCGTGATGAAGCACTACACGCACATCGGCTTCGCGGTCGACACGCCGGAAGGGCTCGTCGTGCCGGTCATTCGCGACGCGGACAAGAAGGACATTTACGAGCTCGCGATCGCGGTCGCGACGCTCGCCGAGCGAGCGCGCGCCGGCAAGCTGAAGCTCGAGGATCTGCAAGGCGGTGTGTTCAGCGTGTCGAGCCTCGGGAGCATCGGCGGGCGGTTCTTCACGCCGATCATCAATGCGCCGGAGGTCGCGATTCTCGGCGTCTCGCGGAGCACGATGCAGCCGATCTACCGCGACGGCGGCTTCGTGCCGCGGCTGATGCTGCCGCTGTCGCTTTCCTACGACCATCGCGTGATCGACGGCGCGCTCGCGGTCCGATTCACGACGCGGCTCGCCGAGGTGCTCGGCGACGTCGGCCGCCTGACCGAGGCCATTCCGTGAGCCGGGTCGAGGTCCGGGTTCCGGACCTGGGCGATTTTCAGGAAGTCGACGTCGTCGAGGTGCACGTCGCGCCCGGCGACGAGCTCGAAGCCGATGCCCCGTTGATCACGCTCGAGACGGACAAGGCGTCCCTGGACGTGCCGTCGCCGCACGCCGGCAAGGTCGAGTCGGTTGCGGTCGACGTCGGGAGCAAGGTCTCCGCGGGCGATCTGATCGCGACGCTGTCGATCGCCGCGATGGCGGATAGTGCCGCGACCGGGAGCGATGATCGATCGCGCGCGTCACCCGCGCCCGTCGAGCCGCCGCCTGCGGTGCGCCCGAGCGGACCCGCGGCGGCAGAGCCCGCGGTCCCGGCGGGTGCGCCGGCCACGGCCGACCGCCGTTCGCCGCCGCCGCCCGCGGGGCGCAGGCTCGCGGTGATCGGCGCGGGGCCGGGCGGCTACACCGCCGCGTTTCGTGCGGCGGATCTCGGCCTCGAGGTCACGCTGATCGAGCGGCACGGTGCGCTCGGCGGCGTGTGCCTGAACGTCGGCTGCATCCCGTCGAAGGCTCTGCTGCACGCCGCGCGCGTGATCGAGGACGCGCGCGAGATGAGCGAGCGCGGCATCGCATTCGGCAAGCCCGAGATCGACCCCCGGCGGCTCGTCGGCTGGAAGGACGAGGTCGTCGGCCAGCTCACGCGCGGGCTCGCGACGCTCGCGAAGCAACGCAAGGTGCGCATCGTGCGCGGCACGGCGAAGTTCGTCTCGCCGCAGGCCCTCGAGGTCGGCATGCCGGACGGCAAGACCGAGCGCGTCGAGTTCGATCAGTGCATCATCGCCGCGGGCTCGGAGCCGGTGCGGCTGCCGGGTCTGCCGGACGATCCGCGAGTGATGGACTCGACCGGCGCGCTCGAGCTCGAGGAGCTGCCGGAGCGGCTGCTCGTGATCGGCGGCGGCATCATCGGCCTCGAGATGGCGACCGTCTACGACGCGCTCGGCGTCCGGGTCTCGGTCGTCGAGCTCACGAAGACGCTGATTCCCGGCTGCGATCGCGACCTCGTGAAGCCGCTCGAGAAGCGCATCCGCTCGCGCTACGAGGCGATCATGCTCGGCACGCGCGTCGACAAGGCCGTGGCTGGCGACGGCGGCATCGAAGTCCACTTCTCGGGCGACGACGCGCCGCAAGGGCCGCAACGCTACGGCCGGGTGCTCGTCGCGGTCGGCCGCAAACCGAACGGCGGGGCGCTCGGCGCGGAGCAGGCCGGCATCGAGGTCGACGAGCGCGGCTTCATCCGCGTCGACAAGCAGCAACGCACGAACGTTCCGCACATCTTCGCGATCGGCGACGTCGTCGGTCCGCCGATGCTCGCGCACAAGGCGAGTCACGAAGGCCGCGTCGCGGCGGAAGCCGCGGCCGGCGAGAAGCGCTACTTCGACGCGCGCGTCGTGCCGTCCGTCGCGTACACCGATCCGGAAATCGCATGGGTCGGGCTGACCGAGGACGAGGCGAAGGCCAAGGGGATCGATTACGAAAAGGGGCAGTTCCCGTGGGCCGCGAGCGCCCGCTCGCTGACGCTCGGCCGCGCCGAGGGCCTGACCAAGCTCCTGTTCGATCCGGGCACGCGGCGGCTGCTCGGCGCCGGGATCGTCGGCGCGAACGCAGGCGACCTGATCGCCGAGGCCGCGCTCGCGATCGAGATGGGCGCGGACGCCGCGGACATCGGCCTCACGATCCACCCGCATCCGACCCTCTCGGAGACGATCGCGTTCGCGGCCGAGGCCGCCGAGGGCACGATCACCGATCTGTACGTGCCGCGGCGGCGCGGCTGACCGATCGGCCGCGGCGCGCATGTACGTTGCGAACGCCCGCCGACTAGAATGCCTTAGGAGCCGCCGCCGCGGCGGCTCGAACCGCGCTCGGCGCCGCGCAAGCGGGGCGAGGCAAGGCGGCGAAGGAGGTCGGACGTGCGAGATGCGGCGTCCCCCGGCGCGCCGGACGCTCGTGTGCGAGCGCTGCTGATCGACGGCGCGGAACCCCTGGCCGTCGAGTCGGACGAGCACGTCTGCGTCACCCGCGTCGCCGACCTCCCGGCGCTCGATCGCGCGTTGCAGACGGACCGCTACGACGCCGCCATCGTCGACGCTCGCGCTGCGTGGGCGACCCCGGCCGAGCTGCACGCGCGTCTGACGGCGCTGCCCGTCCCGGAGGCGCGCTCCGTGATCGCGGTCGTCGGCGCCGGGGAGGAGGCGCGTTGGCGCGCGGTGCTGCGCGACGGCATCGACGCGCAGCTCCCGCGCGGCCAGCTCCACCGCCTCCCCGCGGCGCTCGCTCGTTGCCGTGCGCATGCGGCTCGGCTGCTCGCCGGCGCGCTCACGGAGCACGAGCGCATCGCCGAGGCGCTCCGGGACAGCGAGGCGGAGTTCCGGGCGCTGTTCGAGCTCTCGGCCGCCGGCGTCGCCCAGGTCGATCCGGCGACCGGCTGCTACGTGCGGGCGAACCAGCGTTTCTGCGAGATCACGGGTTACGGTGAAGAGGAGCTTCGCGGGCTCACGTTCAGCGACCTGACGCATCCGGATGACCGCGAGCGCAACGCGGAGGCGATCGGCGCGGTTGTCCGCGGCGAAGCCGAGCGCTGGGACATCGAGAAGCGCTACGTGCGCGCCGACGGCGGTTTCGTCTGGGTGCGCGTCTCGGGGCAGCTGCTGCGCGATGCGCACGGCAACGCGCATCGGCTGATCGCGAACGCCGTCGACGTGACCGATCAGAAGCGGGCGGAGCGCGCCCTGATCGCGAGCCGCAGGCAGCTGCAAGTCGTGACCGACAGCGCGCCCGTGATGCTCGCGAGCTGCGGAGCGGATTACCGCTTTCGATTCGTCAACCGCTCCTATGCGGCGCGCTTCGCTCGCGAGCCGCGCGAGATCGTCGGCCGCACCTTCGAGGAGATCGCCGGCGAAGAGGCGTTCGTGCAGCTGAAGCCGCACGCGGAACGCGCCCTCGCGGGCGAGCGCGACGAGTACGATGCGGAGATACCGGATGCGGAGCTCGGCACGCGGTGGGTGCGCTGCGCGTACGCGCCCGAGCACGACGATACGGGACGCGTCGTCGGCTGGGTGTCGGCGTTCCTCGATATCACGGACCGCAAACGCGCCGAGGAGGCGCTGCTCGAGACGGACCGGCGGAAGAACGAGTTCCTCGCGGTGCTCGGGCACGAGCTCAGGAATCCGCTCGCGCCGCTCCGGACGGGCGTCGCGCTGCTCGGGCATGCCGGGAGCGATCCGGAGCTGCTCGACAGTCTGCGGACGATGATGGAGCGGCAGCTCGGCCATCTGATCCGGCTGGTCGACGATCTGCTCGATCTGTCGCGGATCAGCCGCGGAGAAGTGGAGCTGCAGCGCGAGCGGCTCGATCTGCACGAGGTGATCGATGCCGCGGTCGAGCTGAGCCGCCCCGCGATCGTCGAGCGCAGGCACCGACTCGTGCTGCATCACGCGCCGGTGCCGCTGCAGCTCGACGGCGACTTCCAGCGCCTCACGCAGATTGTCGGCAACCTGCTCGTCAATGCGGCGAAGTACACGGACCCGGGCGGCATGATCGAGGTGCGGACGGAAGCCGTCGACGGCCGCGCGCGCGTGCGGGTCTGCGACACCGGCTTCGGCATCCCGCGGGATCGGCTCGAGCACGTGTTCGACATGTTCACGCAGGTGCCCGAGCATCGCGAGCGGACCGGGGGCGGCGGGCTCGGCATCGGGCTCGCCCTCTCGCGGCAGCTCGTCGCGCTGCACGGCGGGCACATCGAGGCGCTGAGCGAAGGGCTGGGCACGGGGAGCGAGTTCGTCGTCGAGCTGCCGCTCGCGCGCACGCCCGCCGTCCGGGCCGCCGTGGACGACCGGCGCGCGGGCAGAAGCCCGGCCCGGCGGGTGCTCGTCGTCGACGACAACGTCGACGCTGCGGATAGCCTCTGCAAGCTGCTCGAGCTCGACGGTCACGACGTGCGAGTCGCGCACGGGAGCCGGGCGGCGCTCGAGTGCGTCGAAGCGTTCGCGCCGGACGTCGTGCTGCTCGACATCGGCTTGCCGGAGCTCGACGGCTACGAGGTGGCGAGGCGGATTCGCGCGGGCGCGCGCGGCCCGGACGTGCTGCTCGTCGCGTTGACCGGCTGGGCACAGGACGCGGACAAGCGCCGGGCGCGCGACGCCGGCTTCGATCGGCATTTGACGAAACCGGTCGATATCGGCGAGCTCGAAGCGCTGATCGCCGCTGCGCCGGTGCGCTGACCGCGAGCGCGGGGCGGGCGAATTGGCACACCGCGAGAGGGGTCAGTACACTTGGCACGTCGCTTTTTTCTAACGGCCGAGTCATGAAAATCACCTCTCGTCTCGCTGTCGCCGCCGCCGCCTTGCTGCTCGTCGCAGGCGCGCACGCCCAGGACCTCGTCATCACGAACGCCCGGATCGTCGACGGTGCCGGGGGCGTAATCGAGCGGGGCACGGTCGTCGTGCGGGACGGACGAATTGCGTCGGTCGGCGCGACGGCCGAGCGGGCCCCGGCCGGGGCGCGCACGATCGACGCGGGCGGCCGGACCGTGATGCCGGGGTTCATCGACGCGCATCGTCACCTGATACAGGGCGACGGGGCCGAGTGGCTCGCCGAGCGTGCCGAGCAGCAGCTCGCCGATTTCCTCGCGGCCGGGTTCACGACCGTGCTGTCGGCGATCGATGCGCCGGAGCTGCTGGTGGCGCGCGACCGCGTCGCGCGCGGCGAGCTGCGCGGCCCGCGGCTCTTCGCGGCCGCGTTCGTGCCGCTGGCCGGGCCGACCGGGCCGCCGCGGCAGGGCGACCCCGCCCGCTCGGACGCGTCGCGCACCGATCGGCCGACGCAGCCGGCGCCGGCGATCCCGCGCGAGGCGACGATCGCGGCGGTCGAGAACGCCGCGCGTGCGGGCTACGACTATCTGAAGACCGTGATCATCGTCAGCCCCGGCGGGCCGGAAGTCGACACGCTGAAGCTCGTCGTCGAAGAAGGGAAGAAGCACGGCCTGCCGACGATCACGCACGCGGTCAGTGTCGAGGACACGCTCGGCGCCGTCGAAGCGGGGCCGGCGACGCTCGTGCACACGCCGCACATCGGGCGGCTCGAGGAGAACCCGGACGCCGTCCGCAGGATCGTCGACGCGCGCATCCCGATGACGTCGACGCTCGCGGTCTTCGTCCCGCACTTCGACGAGAACAACGTGCCGCTGTTTCGCGACGGCCTGCCGTTCCCGTGGAACACGCTGTCGAGCGCGGGCCAGGGGCCGGTGAACGCACGGCTGCTGTGGGAAGCGGGCCTCGTCGCCTACGGCTACGGCACCGACACCAGCTGGCCGCCGCGGGAGTCGCTCGCCGACGAGCTGCGCGCGCTGCGGCTCACGTTCTCGCCGCAGGACATCGTCGCGATCATCACGCGCCACGCGGCGAGCGCGGTGCTGAAGGCCGACGAGCTCGGCACGCTCGAGCCGGGCAAGCTCGCGGACATCGTGATCCTCGACGGCGACCCGCTCGCCGACAGCGACGCGCTGCTCGCCGTCAGGACCACGATCAAGGGCGGCGAGGTCGTTTTCGAGCGCTGACGCCCGCCCGCCGCCTCGAAGGCGGCGCAGCCCGGAAACCGGCCGACGAGCCGGCCGGGCAGTGGTCCGGGGAGCGGGAAGCCTTTATTCTTCTTATAGATGCGAGGGTTCTACCGTTCCAAACGTCTGCTCGCGGCGGCCGCGATCACGGCCGTCGCGGCCGTGGCGGCCGTCGTCGTCGAGCAATCCGGGCTCGGGCTCGACGGCGGCGCGCGCCACTTCCGGATGCTCGACGCCTACTGCACGGAATGCCACAACGGCATCGATCTCGCGGGCGGGGTCTCGTTCGACCGGCTGACGCCCGCGGACGTGCCGGCGCACGCGGCCGTGTTCGAGACGGCCGTGCAGAAGCTTCGCGGCCGGCTGATGCCGCCGCCCGGCGGTCCGCAACCCGAGCAGGACGAGATCGACGGGCTCGTCGCCTGGCTCGAGCGCACGCTCGATCGTAGCGCGGCGCGGCCGGCCGCCGGCCATACGCCGATCCAGCGTCTGAATCGGGTCGAGTACGCGCGCGCGGTCGAGGATCTGCTCGGCGTCGAGATCGATCCCTCCGAGCACCTGCCGACCGACATCGAGGTCGACGGCTTCACGAACATCGCGGCCGCATTGAGCGTCTCGCCCGCGTTCCTCGAGCAGTACATCAGCGCCGCACGCGCGGTCGCGCGGCAAGCGGTCGGCGAGCCGGTGCCGAAGCTTTCGAGCGCGTACTTCCCGCCGCCCGGCGGCGATCAGGACGACTACGTAGACGGGCTGCCGCTCGGCACGCGCGGGGGCATGCGGTTCGAGCACAACTTTCTCGCGGACGGCGAGTACCGGATCACGATCACGGATCTCGACGTCGGGCTCTATCCGCGCGCGCTCGAGAGCGAGCACACGCTCGTCGTGCTCGTCGATCGCAAGGAGGTGTTTCGCGCGAAGCTCGGCGGCCCGGAGGATCACCATTTCGTCAACCGCGGCGGCGCACCGGCGCGCGCCGCGATCATGGAGCGGTTCGCCGACATACCGGTGCGGGTCGCCGCCGGCGTCCACGAGATCGTCGTGACCTTCATCGAGCGTGCGCGCGCGTCGACGGAAGAGCCGATCCACGGCTTCACGCCGTACGGCGGCTTCAACTTCCTCGGGGAGATGCGCGTGCCGCGGATCATCGGGGGCATCCAGGTCGAGGGCCCGTTCGAGGCTACGGGTCTCTCCCGCACGGCGAGCCGCAGCAAGATCTTCGTCTGCACCCCGGAGACGGCGGCCGAGGAGCGCCCGTGCGCGGAGCGCATCGCGGCGAACCTCGCGCGGCGCGCGTACCGCAGGCCCGTGACCGAAGCCGACGTCGAGCGGCTGATGCCGTTCTTCGAGGAAGGGCGGCAGGGCGCGGGCGGCTTCGACGCCGGCGTCGAGCAAATCGTCACCGCGGTGCTCGCGAGCCCGGACTTCCTCTATCGCGCGATCGCGCCTCCGAAGGAGGGCGACGCGGAAGTCTACCCGCTGGGCGACCTCGCGCTCGCCTCGCGCCTCGCGTTCTTCCTGTGGAGCCGAGGGCCGGACGATGCGCTGCTCGAGCTCGCGGCCGCAGGCGCGCTTCGCGATCCCGCGACGCTCGAAGCGCAGGCGCGGCGCATGTTGGCCGACCCCCGCGCCGAGGCGCTCGTCGACAACTTCGCGCTCGCATGGTTGAACCTCGACGACCTCGACGCCGTCGATCCGGACGGCCGCTTGTTTCCGGATTTCACAGAGGAGCTGCGCGGAGATTTCGCGACCGAGGTGCGGCTGTTTCTGCGCAGCGTCCTGCTCGAGGACCGCAACGTCCAGGACCTGCTCACGGCCGACTACACGTTCCTGAACGAGCGGCTCGCCCGCC
>CAYWGQ010000143.1:0-9977 GCA_964457725.1 uncultured Gammaproteobacteria bacterium | reverse complement strand
AGCACGTCCAGGAGAAGCTCGCCGAGATCTGGGTGAACCTCGAGACGATGAAGGCCTTGCTGCGGGCGGCGGAGGCCGATGCGGCGCTCGACGAGTGGGGCGTGCTGCGGCCGGCGTGGAGCCCGCTCGATGCGGCGCGCAACTTGTTCCCGCGGCTCTATCCGCGAATGGTCGAGATCATCCAGCAGATCGGCGCGAGCGGGCTGGTCGCGATGCCGACCGAGCAGGACTTGAAGGGGCCGCTCGCCGAGGACGTCCGGCGGTACTACCAGGCTGCGCGCGCCGAGGCGTTCGACCGCGTGCCGCTGTTCCGGCTCGCCTGGGACACCGCGCTCTCGGCATTCGGCTCGCGACAGGTGCTCTACGAGCGCTTCTTCTTCGGCGATCCGGTGCGTATGGCGGGCGCGCTCGTGGTCAACCATGCGGAGGAGATGGCGGCGCTCGGGGAGCGCGTGCGCGAGTTCGTCCGGCGCGGGCGGGACGAGGCGTTCGGCGGGACGCCGGGCTGAGCCGGACGCGCGGGCCGAACGCGCGGTCGAGCCCGACGGCGGAGCTGCCGGAGCGTCGGCACGGCGCACTGGGTGTTTTACGCTATTGCGCTCGGGCATGCGCCGATGCAATGAGATCGAACGGTCGCCGTGGGCGGCATCGCCGCCCGGCGCCTGCTTGCAGGAGGCCTCGATGACGAACGTGGTGCAGGAGCTCGAGCACCTCGCGAAGCTTTGCGCCGCCGTCCGTTTCTCGCCGCGCCCGGCGGACCTCGTCGCGGATCTACTCGCGCCGGTTGCTGCCTGTCTTCGCGCCGAGACGGCGTCCTTCAGGGTGCTGTCGATCGCAGACGGCGCCGTGGTCCCGGAGGCCGTCGTCAGCCTCGGAATCCCGCAGTCGGTGGACGACGCCTATCTGTCGCGCTACTGCCGGCTCGATCCGGCGCGGCGGTTGCTCCGGCAGCGGCTCGCGGAGCCGGTGTTTCCCGACGAGGGGCGCCCCGGGGAGTGGACGGCTGAGCGGGCGTCGGCCGAGGAGCGGCGCCGGTTCTCGGCGGAGTTCGTTCGCTATCGAAACGAGTTTCTGCTCCCGAACGACTTCTTCCATCACGTGGGATTCTGCTTTCAGGATTCGAGCGGCCGGACGCTGCTGTTCGATTTCCATCGCCCGGCGCGCGCGCCCGCGTTTCGAGAGCTCGAGCGCGCGAAGGCCCGGGTGCTTGCGGCGTGCCTGCACGCGAAGGCGGCCAACCTCGATCGGCAGGAGACGCCGTGTGCGGGCGCGGACGGGGGCGGTTGCTTGAGCCCGCGCGAGCTCGAGGTCGCCGATGCGGTCGCCGCGGGGCTGACGAACAAGGAGATCGCCGCGCGCCTCGGCATCAGCGTGCGGACGGTCGAGAACCACATGCGCTCGATCTTCGCGAAGCTCGGCGTCACCACCCGCACGCGGCTCGCCGCGAGACTGCACGCGGCGAGGCGGTCCGGCGAGCCGCACGGCTCGCGGACGTTTTCCGGAAGGGCGGCGCCGCGAGCCTCGCGCGCGCCGATCCGGTCAGCCGTCGGCCTCGACCGCGGAGCGCCGCGTCACTCGGCGCCGCCCGCCGATCCCGAGCAGCCGCGAGAGGTCGCGCTTCACACGCTTCACGCCGAGATACAGGCCGATGCCGCTCGTCGCGAGCGCGCCCGCAGAGAGCAGGATCATGCCGATGTCCCAGAGCGGCCGCCGGTCGTACCAGAACGCGAAGTCGAGGCTGTGGAGGCCGTTGAAGAGCCAACGCTCGAGGCGGTTCAGCCGATGCGGCTGAGCGACGATCGTGCTCGTCGCGAGATCGACGTAGACCCAGGTCTCGAGCGGATCGTCGAGCTTCGCGCGCAGCACCGGTAGCGGCGCCTGCCGGCCGCGCGAGTAGTAGTACGCGTCGTAGTCGTCGAGCACCGCGTGCTCCGTGATCGCCGCATCCGGAGCGGCGCTCGCGATCCGCGCGAGGATCGATTCCGGCGAGAACGGCTGCTCGCGCACGCGGAGCGTGCGCGCGTCGATCAGCAGCGGCGCGGCCGCGCCAGGCCGGGCGACCCGATACGGCTGATGGAGCCCTTCGCGCCTGCCGTCGGCAGCCGCGGGCTCCAAGTGGCGAACGAGGTAGTAGGGCTCGTCCTGGATTCGCCGCAGCTCGATCTCCTTCGCCGCACGGCCGTCGATCGCCGCCGCGAGCGCGGCCGCATCGAGCGGCGGATACCGCTCGAGGTCGAGCTCGCCGCCCGACAGCGTGTCGCGCGGCAGCTCGAGGCCTCTGGCTCTCGTCCACTCGAACGGCTCGAGCGAAAGCAGCCCGCTTACGACCCAGGTCAGCGCGAACGCGCCGAAGATCGCGCCGGTGATGTAATGCCAGCGAAGCGGGCCGCGATACGGAATCGACGCCGATAGCCGGAACGGCCGCGTCCTGCGGAACTGCGTGACTGCGAGCACGAGTCCGATCGCCGCGAGCACGGCGCCGGCCACGGACGCCCAGACGATGGTCCAATACCAGAGCGGCTGATTCGTTCTGAGCGGCGTGAAGTAGAACCAGTGCGGAATCGTGCCGAGCCACGCGAGCGCGCGCTGCGCGGCCGTCGTGACGAGGACGGTCTCGCCGGTGTACGGCGCGACGTACGCCTCCGTGCGCGCACCGTCGGCCACGCTGAGCTTGTGCAGCGGCAGCTGCCGCTGGAGCAAGAGCGTCCATTGATCGGGTGCCTCGACGAGTCGCTCGTAGCGGACGAGCGACTCGTCGACGCCCAAGAACTGCGCTGCGGCCTTGCGGGCCGCGGGCGCGTCGAGCTCGGGCAGCTCCGTGCCGTCGTCCGCGAATACCGTGATCGCGAACGGGCCGCCGCCGAAGCGATAGGCGGGCCGGCCGAGCACGGTCACGAGCAGCGCGCTGCCGGGCTCCGTGCCGATACCCGCGGCGAGCGCCGCGTCCCGCGGCGAAAGCCGCACGGCGTCGAGCTCGAGGGCCGGCAGCCGCTCGAGCCGCGCGGCCGCGGAGAGCTGCGGCATGCCGCCCGTGTACATCATCACGACGCCCGAGACGAACCAGACGACGAACAGCACGCTCATCGGGATGCCGAGGTAGCGGTGTATCAGGATCAGCGCCTTGCGCATGACTCGCCGAGCGTTGACGGTGGCCGCACGAGGGTGGCGCGGCGCGGCGCAAATGACAAGGGCCGAAGGCCAGCGTGCGACCTCCGGTTATCGGCATCATTCCTTGCTGCGCGTTTTTCGGCCTCACCATAATCGAGCTCCCAAAGCCGGGGAGGCGGGGCGATGCGGCGATACCTGATGCTCGCGGCGGTGGCGGGGATGCTCGGAGCGGGGACCGCCAGCGGCCACCACTCGTTCGCGGCGATCTTCGACGGCGAGCGTCCGCTCAAGCTGAGCGGGAAGGTCGCCGACGTCGAATGGACCAACCCCCACATCCATTTCTCGATCGACGTCGAGGGCGACGACGGCGCGGTCACGCGTTGGCGGTTCGAGGGCTATCCGCCGAACATGCTCGTGCGCCAGGGTTGGCAGCGCGACGTCACGCTGAAGCCCGGCGACGCGATCACGGTCGAGGGCTGGCACGCGCGGACGGAGCCGAATCTCGGCGCCGCGCGCCGGGTCACGCTCGCGGACGGTCGCACGCTCGCGGCCGGGCCGCCGGCCGGCACCGGCGGGCGCTGACATGACTCGGTGGCAGACGGCTCGGCGCCCGCTCGCAGCGCTCTCGTTCGCGGCGGTCCTCGCGAGCCCGCAGGTGCTGCGCGCGCAAGCCATCGCCGCGAACGACGAGGTCCCGCGCACGGCCGACGGCAAGCCGGATCTTTCGGGCGTCTGGATTGCGACCGGCGCGGTCCTGCTCTTCGAGGGCGAGGAGGCGTATGCCGCTGCGCGCGCCGCCGACGAAGCGGCCGGCCGCGCGTTGCCGCCGAACGAGCCGCCGCCGTATAAGCCCGAGGCGGAGGCGCGCCGCCAGGAGCACCTCGCGCGGCAGGGAATCGACGACCCGATGGCGCGCTGCCTGCTGACCGGCGTGCCGCGGATCCAATTCCGGCCGCTGCCGTTCGAGATCGTGCAGCTTCCGGACCGCACGATCATCCTCTACGAGATTCACCATGCGTTCCGGATCATTCCGACCGACGGCCGGCCGCATCCGCCGGACATGGAGCCGACGTATCTCGGCGAATCGATCGGCCGCTGGGAAGGCGATACCTTCGTCGTCGACGTGCGCGGATTCAACGACAAGACGTGGCTCCAAGGCGTCGGCACGGTGCACAGCGAGGCGCTCCGCGTGACGGAGCGCTACACGCGGGACTCGTTCGACACGATCGTCTACGAGGCGACGATGGAGGATCCCGTCGTGTTCACGAAGCCGTGGACGCTGCGCGAAATCTTTCGGCTGCGCCCGGACGAGCGGATCCGCGAGTACGAGTGCATCGAGAGCAACGAGGATCTCGTCCGCTTCGAAGAGCTGCTCCAGAGCGGCGACGAGGCGTTTCGCGCCCGCTGAACGGGCGTGGCGGACTGCGAGGTCGGTCGCGGCTCGACAGTCGCTCCTACACGCACGGCCCGCCCGCCTGTAGGAGCGGCTGTCCAGCCGCGACTCTTCCAGCCGCAACTCTTCAGGTAGCTAGGCCGTCAATCGTCCGTGCCCGCGCCGCCGCCGTCGGTGCGGCCGAGCGTGCTGCCGTCCTTCAGGATCACGCCGACGTAGAGCCCGCCTTGGCTGCCGTCGTTCAGCGGGACCGGGTTCCGCAGCGGATTGACGAACATCGTGACCTTGTCGCCCGGTTGCACGGAGTTGCGCTTCCAGCCCTGGTTGATCAGCACGTTCGGGGCGGTCATCTCGACCGTCCACAGCCCGTCGGGATAATCGCCGCTCGCATCGCCGTCGATCTTGATCGACGCATGCGGGTTGATCCAACGGAACTGCGTGATCGTCCCCTCGATCTTCACGACGGTCCCGGAGTCGAACGCGGCGGTCGAGTGGTGAGCGCCGGCCGGCAGCATGCCCAATGCGGCCGCGGCGGCCGTCGCGGCTGCGAGCGCGAGCCTGCGAATCGTAAGCTTCATATGATGCGTTCCTCGTCCTAGTCTTCGAGCCCGGCCCGACCGGCCTGCACGCTCGGGATGTTGTCGTTCAGGTCCGGCAAGCAGTCGACCTGACCGATGTCCGTATGATCGACGCGCAGCCAGCGCTTCGTGTTGCGCCACTCTCCGACCCAGCCGTTCGGGTCCGTCATGATGTACTCGATCTCCAGCACCTCGCCGTCCTCGAGCAGCCGCATCCGCTCGACCACGCGGAAGTCCTCCGAGATCGGGATGCCGCTGTCGATGTAGTGGTTGTGCGTCTCGATGTAGCGCGTCTCGACGACGAGCGTGTCGCCTTCCCACCGGCCGTGCGACTCGCCGTTGTAGGTGTAGATGACGGTGTCGGGATCGGACCAGGGCCGGCCGTCCAGAAAGATCTGCCGGAACTCGTTGTTGAAGTTCGAGACCATGATGATCACGGTCGGCAGCTGGACCATCATGATCGGCCAGACGCGCGTCATGATCATCGGGATGCCGGCGGGGAAGCACTGGCCGATCGCGTCCCGCCACGGCCGGCGCTCGCGCGCCATCTGCTGGCCGTACTCGAAGTCTTCCTTGGTTTGGCCGATGAACTCGGGATACGGCGGGCCGAACCGGAAGTTGGCGAAGCCCTCGCTCAAGTCGACGAACCACGTGCCGGTCAGGTTGAACGGCGGCGCCGGCCGTTCCTTGTTCAGGTTTTCCGGCGCGAGCGCGCCCAAGTACTCCGGGTGCGCCGGAATCATGTTCGCGAGCCGCTCGCGGCGCTCTTCCGCGGTTTGCGCGCCGACGAGCGCAGGGGCCGCGAGGAACGTGGCGAGCACGATGGACGTGACTTTCGACATCTGCAAACCCCCCGGTAGTCTGCGCGGCGACGGGCTCGAGCCCGGTTTTCCGGTCTCGGCACGGCCCAGAAACTCTACCATACGGGGTTATGCCGAAAGCCTGAGGTCTATGCGGCCTAGGGAATTCTTGACTCGCTCCGAGCCCGGGAATTCTCGAGCCGGGCGGGGCTCCGCGGTCAGCCGGTTCGGGCGCCCGCCGACACCGGCTGACCGCGCCACGCCGGCGCGGCCTGCGCGCCGAACGGGGCGGCCGCGAGCCTCCGAGCCCGCCGCCGGGCGCGGAGCCAGCCGCGGACGCGCCGTTTGCCGAGCAGCGCGATCGCCGCCGATACGACGAGGATGCCGGCGTCGAGCGCAGCGGTGCGGCGCTCGACGTAGTGCGCGTCGAGAAAGCGTGTCAGCCGCGCGCCGCGTCCGGCATGGAGCTGGGCGAGGCCGACGATTCCGGGCGGGACGCGGAAGCGGACGTCGTGCGCCGGTCCGTCCCAGCCGAGGCGGGCGATGTCCGCGCCGGTCAGCGGTCGAGGGCCGATCAGGCTCATGTCGCCCCGCAGCACGTTCCAGAGCTGCGGCAGCTCGTCCAGGCCGGTCGCGCGCAGCCAGTGTCCGATGCCGGTGATCCAGCCGTCGCGCATCGTGCGGAACTTGTAGATCCGGAACGGCTTGCGGTCCCGGCCGATGCGCGTCTGCACGAACAGCGCCGGCCCGCCGTCGTCGATCGTGATCGCGGCGGCGATCAAGAGCATCACGGGCGCCGCGGCGAGCAGCCCGCACGTTGCAACGAAGACATCGATCAAGCGCTTGTCCATCGGCTTCGCTCCCTGGATCACTCCTGCGTGCCGACAGCATCGGCGCCGATCGTGGCGGCCCGGTCGCCGGAAAATGATGAATTGTGGCGGACCGCCGCTTAGACTGTCGGGGCGTCGAGGGGACCGCCCAGCCGACGGGGGAACGATATGAAGAACAACGTCTTGAGCGTGATTTTTGCTCTTTTACTTGCGGTCTGCGTCACGGCGCCCGCGGCTGCGCAGCCGCCGCTTCCGGGCGAGCGCGAGGTGACGATCACGGCGATCCCCGGCGTCGTCGCGGCCGGAGCGCGCTGGCAGATCGTCTGGGCCGACTTCGAGACGGCGGACGGCATCGTCGGCACGCCGGACGGCGGCGTGATCTTCGCGCAGGAGCAGACCGACACGATCCGCAAGCTCGGCCCCGACGGCACCGAGTACGTCGTGCTGGCGAATACTCGCGGTGCGGGCTCGGTCTCGATGGACAACGAGGGCCGGATCTACGCGGTGGAGCGCACCTGCACCGAGCCGTTGAATCCGGATCTCGCCGGCTGCCGCGAGCTCACGTCGATCGCCATCGTCTGGCCGGAGCGGCGAGTGCTCGCGAACGCGTTCGCGGACGGGCGGCCGCTCGGCCGGTTGAACGACCTGATCGCAGACGGCAAGGGCGGCGCCTACTTCACGGTCGGCGGCGGCGCGTACTACGTGAACGGGTCGGGCGCGGTCAGCGTCGTCGCGGATCGGGACATCCGGTCGAACGGCATCATGCTGTCGCCGGACGGGCGCACGCTGTACGTCACGAACAACACCGAGGTGCTTGCGTTCGACGTCCGCGACGACGGCACGACGACGGGCCGCCGGGTGTTCGGACCGCTCGTCGACGACGACGGCGGCGACGGCATGGCCGTCGACTCGGAGGGGCGGCTCTACGTAACCGGTAACCGCGGCGTGCACGTGCTGTCGCCGCGCGGCGAGCATCTCGGCATGATCCCGGCGCCGCGGCGGCCGATCACGCTCGCGTTCTCGGGCCCCGGCAAGCGGACGCTCTACGTGCCGATGATGGGCGCCGTCGGGCCGGACGGCAAAGCGTGGACGACGCCGGAGGGCATCCGCAACACCGCGATGACGATCTACACGCTGGAGATGCAGTCCCAGGGCTTCGCCGGCCGCCCGAAATAGATTCGCAAATAGGTAGGAGCGGCTGTCCAGCCGCGATTCTTGGCCTTTTCCCGCCTGAAGATCGCGGCTGGACAGCCGCTCCTACCTGGTCCCTCCCGGGCTGCGGGTCGCGGCTGGACAGCCGCTCCTACCTGGTCGCGGGGTCGCGGCTGGACAGCCGCTCCTACCCGGGCGCGGCGTTACATGCGCCGCTGGCTGTCGTGCACCTCGCCGCGCCAGCCGCCCGTCTCGGCGCCGCGCTGCTCGATGAACTTCTTGAAGTCCTTGACGGTGCTCTCGACCTGCGAGGACATCGCGCCCAGCGCGTCGCCGATGTTCTCGAGCGCGCCCTGGGGCTCGTACGCCATCGTCAGCCGCACCCGCGTGCGATCGCCGTCGATCGGCTCGAAGCGCACCGTTCCCGCGTTCGGCGCATCGCCGGAGATGCTGCGCCAGGAAATCCTCTGGTCGGGCACCTGCTCGGTGATCTCCGCGTCCCATTCCTTTTCCTTGCCCCAGATCGTCGCGCGCCAATGCGTATGCGTATCATCGATCTGCTGCACTTCCTTCACGCCGGACATGAACCGCGGAAACTCTTCGAACTGCGTCCACTGGTTGTAGACCGCTCTGACCGGGCAGTTCACCTCTACCGATTTCTCGATCCGTTCCATTTCCTCGCCTCCTTGCGATGGCCGGAGAGAAGAAATGCAAGTTCCGTTCCCTGGAACGGATCGGATCGGGCTCTGCTAGCCGTCGGTCGGGCGGCGCGGCGTGCGCAGCGCGCGCTCGATGTCGCGCCGATCGGTTAGCGTGAGGTCGGGACTGAAATGGGCGATCCGCTCGAGCAGGTCCACCGTGCCGAAATACGCCTTCGCGCAGCCCGCGTGGATGAAGCCCGCGGGCTCGAAGCGGAATTCCTCGAAGAACACGAGCGGCAGCCGCCATTCGCCGCGTTCGATCGGCTCGCGGCAATTGCGGCAACGCGCGCGGCTGGTCGGCGAGCGCTCGGCGCCTGCGAGCCGCGGCAGCCGCCGGTGCTCGATGCCTTCGCGGGCGATGCGCTCGAGATGCGGCGCTTCCTCGGGGGGCGCGGCGTCGAGCGTCTCGAGCAGCGGCTCGGGGCGCTTGTACGCGGCGCACGTCAGGTGAAACCAGAGCGTCATCTCGCCGTCGCCGAACGCGTTCGGCTCCCGCTCGCCGAACCGCAGGGTCCCTTTCTCGATCGGCTGACCGCAGCCGCGGCACTTCGCGCGGCTGCTCGCGGCGGGCTCGATGACATGCGGCATCGCCCGTCCTCCTTGCCGGTCACTCGAGCGGCGGCCGCCGCGTGTGCCAGTCGGTCGCCTGCTCGAATGCGTGCGCGAGCGCGAGCACGTCGACTTCCCCGAGCCGCGGCCCGCTGATCTGCAGCCCGATCGGCAGGCCGTCGCGGCTGAAGCCGCACGGCACGCTGATCGTCGGGATCCCGAAGATGTTGAAGGGAGCGGTGTTGCGCACGGAGCGCTCCGCGCCGGACGCGGTCGCGGGATTCTGCGCGCGTGCGATCGGCTCCGGCAGCGCGGGCGTCGTCGGCGTGACGAGCACGTCCACCTCGGTGAACACCTCGGCGATCGTGCGCCGCGCGATCTCGAGCTCGCGCCGGGCGGCGATATAGGTTTCGGCCGAAACCTCGCCGGCGGCATCGAGCCGGGACAGCGTAACTGCGTCGTACAGCGCGCGCGTCGAAGGCTCCGCGAGATACTCCGCGTGGTAGGCGAAGCTCTCGGCGAGGAGCGCCGGAAAGTCGGGAGCCGGCGGCAGCTCGACGTCGCGGACGCCCGCGGTTAGCTGGGCAAGCACGCCGAGCGCGCTCTCCGCGGCGGCCGCGATGTCGTCGTCGAGCGTCTCGTAGAACGGCCGCCGCGGCACGCCGACGCGGACCATCCCGACCCGCCGGTAGAGCGCGGTCGCGAGGTCGGCCGGCTCGGCGCGGATGCTGACGGGGTCGAGCGGATCGAAACCCGCGATCGCCTGGAACACGAGCGCCGCGTCGGCGACGGTGCGGCACAGCGGACCGACGTGATCGAGCGTCTCCGCCACCGGGATGATGCCGCGGATGCTCGCGAGCCCGTGC
>CAYWGQ010000142.1:0-9993 GCA_964457725.1 uncultured Gammaproteobacteria bacterium | reverse complement strand
TGGCGTGCGAGCCGGACGTGCTGATCGCGGACGAGCCGACGACGGCGCTCGACGTGACCATCCAGTCGCAGATCCTCGACTTGCTCCGCGAGCTGCAGCGCAAGAACGGCATGGCGCTCGTGCTGATCACGCACGATCTCGGCGTCGTCGCGCGCATGGCGGACGAGGTCGCCGTGATGTACGCGGGCGAGATCGTCGAGCACGGCAGTGCCGACGACGTGTTCTACCGCTCGGCGCACCCGTACACGCTCGGGCTGAAGGCCGCGATGCCGAGCAAGGACACGACGAAGGCGGAGGGCTTGCGGCCGATCGAAGGCGCGCCGCCGGACCTCTTCAGCCCGCCGCCCGGCTGCCCGTACTTCGCGCGCTGCCCGTACGCGATGCGGATCTGCGGGCCCGAGCATCCGCCGCACTTCGCGGTCGGACCCGGCCACCGCTCGCTCTGCTGGCTGCAGCACGAGGACGCGCCCGATCGGGCGCCCGGGCTCCATCGGAGACGGCCGTGACCGCGCTCCTCTCCGCACGCGGCGTGACGAAGCACTTCGACCTCGGGCGCGGCCGCGTCGTCCACGCCGTCGACGACGTCTCGCTCGAGATCGCCGAGCGCGAGATCGTCGGGCTCGTCGGCGAGAGCGGCTCCGGCAAGTCGACGTTCGGCAAGACGCTCGTCGGCCTGCACGACAAGACCCGAGGCGAGGTCGAGCTCGAGGGCGAGCGGCTGCCGCGGCGCTACGACGCGGCGGCGTTCCGCCGCTACGCGCGCCGGATGCAGATGATCTTTCAGGACCCGTACTCGAGCCTGAACCCGCGGATGACCGTCGGCGAGATCGTCGGCGAAGGCCTGCGTTTGCACGAACGCGCACGCGGCGCCCGGCTGCGCGAGGAGGTCGGCAGCTGGCTCGAGCGCGTCGGGCTCGACCGCGCGCACGCGGCGCGCTACCCGCACGAATTCTCCGGCGGACAGCGGCAGCGGGTCGGCATCGCCCGCGCGCTGATCATGAAGCCGAAATTCGTCGTCTGCGACGAGCCGATCTCCGCGCTCGACGTATCGGTGCAGGCGCAGATCGTGCGGCTCTTGGCCGAGCTCAAGGAATCGCTCGGGCTGACGATGCTGTTCATCGCGCACGATCTCTCGATGGTGCGCTACGTGTCGGATCGGATGGCGGTGATGTACTTGGGCTCGCTCGTCGAGCTCGGGCCGGCCGACGCGGTGTACTTCAAGCCGCTCCATCCGTACACGCAGACGCTGATCGCGTCGAATCCGGAGCCCGATCCCCGGAGCGAGCGGAATCGGACGGCGATCGCGGTCAAGGGCGAGATCGCATCGCCGGTGAACCCGCCGCCCGGCTGCCGGTTCGCGAGCCGCTGCCCGCACGCGACGGACGAGTGCCGCGCGGTCACGCCGCGGCTCCGCACGGTCGTCGACGCCGACGGCACCGAGCGCCGAGTCGCCTGCCACCTCGTCCCCGACCGCGGCTAACACCTGCGCCGTCGCGATCCGAAGCCGCAACGCCCCCCGCGGGGTGAGCGGCTGTCCAGCCGCGAACACCGCGAGCCCGAACGAAGCCGCAGTCGCGGCTGGACAGCCGCTCCTACCCGATGACCGCGGTCTTCGCACGGGAGTCGTTCCGAGCGCGGGCGCCGTGGTATTTTCTCGGGCGCGCGGCCGGCGGGCCGCAATCGGGAGGTCGCCTTCGATGCGCTCGGGCACGACAGCGAAACCGCGTCGGCGTTGGGTCCTGCTGCTCGCGATCGCCGCGGCGGCGGCGCCGCTCGCCCCCGCCGCGGCGCAAGGCGAGCTGAACGCCGCGCTCCGCGCCTTCGAATGCACGCGGATCGACGACGACCGCGAGCGGCTCCGATGCTACGACGCGGCGCTGCGCGCGCCCGCTCGCACCGACGGCGGATCGCCGGCGACGCCGGAACGCCGCGAGCCCGCGACAGCAGGGGCGCCCGCGCCGGCGCGCGCTGCCGAGCGGCAAGCGCCGCGAGCGGATCCCGCGCCCGCCGCGGCGGCGCGCGCGGAGCCCTCGCCCGCCCCGGCCGCCGTGCGCACCGTCGAGGTGCCGGCAGCGCGAACGAGCACGGCCGACCGGAGCGACGGTGCCCGCGACGACCGCACCGCCGAGGAGCGCGTCGTCGTCGTCCAGATCCGCCGCGATTTCTCGGCGAACGCAACCTTCACCACCTCGGACGGCGAGATCCTGCGGCAGACCGACGGCCGCCGAACGCAGTTCGAGGAGCCGCCGTTCTCGGCCGTGCTGCGGCCCGGTGCCCTCGGCAGCTTCTTCCTCGTCCCCGACGGCCGCCGCGCGGTTCGCGTGCGTCGCGAGCGCTAGGCCTAGCGCAGACGCTCCTCGAGCTCCCCCGCCTCGAGCAGATCGCGGTAGTAGCCGCGCGGATCGCACGGGTCCTGCTCGATCAGCCGCACGCCGTCGTCCCGGGCGGAACCGCGCCGGCGGACGAGCGGCTCCGTGTAGTACGGATCGTAGATCGTCATCGTCCGGTCGATCGACAGGCGGTCGTCGGCGACGTCGTAGCGCTCGACGATGCGCGTGCCCTCTCCGGACATCGGCAGACCGCTGCCGTCGAGCCAGCCGGGCGCGAGGTGCGTCGTCTCGATCACGAGCGTGTCGCCTTCCCAGCGGCCGACGGAGAAGCCGAGCGAGGTCGGCGGCTGATCGGGCGGCGCCGACCGGCCGTCCATGTAGATCCGCCGGTGCGCATTGTTCTGCACGTACAGGAACACGTAGTGCGTGCCCGCATCGACGATTTCCATGTCGTACGGCGAGCCGAACATCCGCGGCAGCCCGAGCGGCAGGCAGCGCAGCGCATAGTCGTCGTAGTGCGTCGTCGCCTGGAACAGCCGCCGCCCCTCCGGAGTGAACGGCGTCGGCTTCGGCTCGAGGTCGTCCACCGTCACGCGGAACTTGTAGCTGTTGCGCCAGGGGCCGGTGATGTCGACCGGATAGTCGTTGTCGACGGCCCCGTAGCCGTAGCGCTTGCGCGGGTCGGCGGTGACGACGTTCGGGTCCCCGCGGCTCTCGCGCGACACGAGCAGATCGCGTCCGTCGGCGGTCACGAGCGCACGGACGAACAGCTTACGAGCGCCGTTCCGGCCGAGCTGGCCTCGCGCCTGCACGCGGTCGCCGACCGCGAGGGTGTCCGGCAGAAAGCCGAGGCTGCGGAGCGTCGTCACGCTCGACAGCTGCAGCTCCCATTCCTCCTCGGTGCCGTCGCGCTCGACGGCGAGCCGGTAACGCACGTGCGGGTTCGCGAACTGCACCTCGGTGATCCTGCCGGCGATCTCGCCGTGGCTCGCCGCATCGAACTCGGCGGCGAAGGAGTGATGGGCCGCGACGTCGGCCGGCGCGGCGAGCGCGAGCGTCGGCAAGGTCGCGAGCAAACTGGCGCGAAGCATCTGGTACCCTCGGATCGGCCGTATCGGACTGGGCATACGAAGGATACGCCGCGCGCGACGTCGGGCGGGAGCGGCTGGCCCGCGTCTTGCAATCGCCGGGGGAGCCGTGCGGAAATACCCCGACGAGCGCGGCGGCCGGCGGCGCTGGCCGCGGCCCCATCAGCAAGGGCAATAAAAATCAACAACCTGTAGCGACATCTTCGAGGAGCGCCGCATGAAAATGATTCGCCCGCTTCACCCTCCGCTGGCCCTGGTCGCAGCTGTCTCGTGCGGCCTCTCGCACGCGCAGGAGCCGATCGCGCTCGATGCCGACGACATCGGCGGTGTCGTCACGAGCACGAACGGTGCGGAGGCCGGCGTTTGGGTCATCGCCGAGACGGACGAGCTCGGCACCCGCTTCGCGAAGATCGTCGTGACGGACGACGCCGGACGCTACGTGATCCCCGACCTGCCGCCCGCGAGCTACAGCGTCTGGGTGCGCGGCTACGGGCTCGCCGATTCCGACAAGGTCAGTGCGAGCCCGGGGCAACGGCTCGATCTGACGGCGAAGGTCGCGGCAAGCGACGCCGAGGCCGCGCAGGTGTATCCCGCGGCGTACTGGTACTCGATGATCAAGATCCCGCCGGAAAGCGAGCTCGGCCACGTGCCGGGCGGCCGCAACCAGTATCTCGGGGCAATCAAGAACCTGTCCTGCATCGGCTGTCATCAGATCGGCCAGCTGTCGACGCGAACCGTTTCTCCGGCGCTCGGCGAGTTCGAATCCGGCGAGCAGGCCTGGATCAGGCGGATCCAATCCGGCCAGGCCGGCCAGAACATGGTGAGCTCCGCGGTCGGCCAGCTCGGCGGCGTGCCGCTCAAGTACTTCGGGGATTGGACCGACCGCATCGCGGCCGGCGAGCTCCCGGCGACGAAGCCCGAGCGCCCCCGAGGCCTCGAGCGGAACATCGTCGCGACCGTGAGAGATTGGTCGAGCCCGCAGTTCTATATGCATGATTTGATTTCGACCGACCGGCGTCAGCCGACCGTGAACGCCTACGGCAAGATCTACGGCGCGCCGGAGCTCTCGACCGACGAGTTCCCGATTCTCGACCCGGTCGCAAACACCGCGACGGTGCTGCACGCGCCGGTCCGCGACGCCGACACGCCGACGACGAAGAGCACGCCGCCGCTGCAACCCTCGCCGTACTGGGGCGACGAGGCGATCTGGGACAGCCGCGCGAACGCGCACAACCCGATGTTCGACCACAAGGGGCGCGTCTGGTACACGGCCGCCGTGCGCGCGCCGGACAACCAGCCCGCGTTTTGCCGCGAAGGGTCCGACCACCCGTCCGCGAAGCTCTTCCCGACCCAGCGCGCGAGCCGGCATCTCGCGGTGTACGAGCCCGAGACGGGCGAATACACGTTCGTCGACACCTGCTTCTCGACGCACCACCTGCAGTTCGCGGAGGACGCGAACCATACGCTTTGGACGAGCGGCGGCGGCCCGGTCGTCGGCTGGCTCGACACGAAGGTGTTCGACGAGACCGGCGATGCCGCGAAGGCGCAAGGCTGGACCGCGCTCGTGCTCGACACGAACGGCAACGGCAAGCGGGACGAGTACGTCGAGCCCGATCAGCCGGTCGACCCGACGAAGGACAAGCGCATCAACAACGGCTTCTACGCGGTCATGCCGAATCCGGTCGACGGCTCGATCTGGGGCTCGAACCTCGCGTTCCCAGGGTCGATCGTGCGCCTCGATCCGGGCCCGAATCCGCCCGAGACCGCGCTCGCCGAGGTCTACAACGTGCCGTTGCCCGGATTCGCCGCGCGCGGCGCGGACATCGACCGCAACGGCGTCGTCTGGGTCTCGCTCGGCAGCGGTCATCTCGGTGCGTTCGACCGGAGCAAGTGCCGCGGCCCGTTGAACGGCCCGACCGCCACCGGCGACCACTGTCCGGAAGGCTGGACGTTCTATCGCTACCCGGGCCCGGGCTTCGAAGGGCTCGAGGAGTTCAGCGTCGAGTCGAGCTACTACTCGTGGGTCGATCAGCACGACACCTCGGGCCTCGGCGAGAACGTCCCGATGTCGACCGCGAACCTGTTCGACGGCGTGCACGCGCTCGTCGACGGCGAATTCGTGACGCTCAGGATCCCCTACCCGCTCGGCTTCTACAGCAAGGGCTTCGACGGCCGGATCGACGACCCGAACGCCGGCTGGAAGGGCCGCGGTCTATGGGTCTCGAGCGGCGACCGCACGCCGTGGCTGATGGAAGGCGGGAAAGGCAACAAGCCGCTCGTCGTCCATTTCCAGGTGCGGCCCGACCCGCTCGCGAAGTAGGGGCTGCCGATCGAGGTGCGTCGAATAACGGAGTAAGCTGATCGCTTCGGTGCGGCGCCGTGCACGGCCGCCGTCACCTGCTGGGCTCGAAAAGGATTTCGCATGGCCAGTTCCGTTCAATGGATGCAATCGCGGCGAGCGCCGCAGCCGCTCGCCGCCGCGCCTGCGCGCATCCCGCGCCTCGTGCACCAGCTGTGGAAGACCGAGCAAGTGCCGCCGCGCTGGCGGGGCGCGGTCGCTTCGGTCCGCAAGTACCATCCGGGCTGGGAGTACCGGCTCTGGACGGACGCGGCGATGGACCGGCACGTCCGCGAGCGGCATCCCGACTTCTACCCGATCTTCGCCGCGTTCGAGCGGCAGATCATGCGCGTCGACGTGTTCCGCTACGTGCTGATGCACGACCTCGGCGGCCTGTATTGCGACCTCGACTACGAGTTCATCCGCCCGTTCGACTACGCCGACGCGGCGGTCGTGCTCTCGCTCGAGCGCGAGCGCGCGTTCGGCGACGACGAGGACATGGTCGCGAACTACGTGTTCGCGTCGGTGCCGGGTCACCCGCTCTGGCGGGACGTGCTCGACGATCTGCGCGCGAACCCGCCGACCGCGCGCACGTACTACGACGTCGGCATGGCCACCGGGCCCGGCCTCTTGAGCCGGGTGCTGTTCGCGAACCTCGCCCGCTACGACGGCGTGCTGCTCACGCCGAAACCCGTGCTGAGCCCCCGCCGGCTGCACGGCCGGCGCGAGAAGAAGTTCTACTTGAACACCGGCATCACCTACGGCTTCCACCACGGCTGGGGAACGTGGCGCGATCGCCTGTCCCTCGGCTACCTGCGGCGTAAGGTGCAGAAGTGGCTGGGCGCTCCGGACCGGGAGGAACGCGAGAGGCTCGCGCCGTTCCGGCCGGGCTGAAGCGCGCGATGCCCGGTCAGAGGCCGGGCGGACCGATCAGGTGCGGAACGTCCTGGTTGTTCTCGTTGCAGATGTACTCCATCAGCTCCCAGCCGGGACGCAGCGTCGCCGTGTACTTGACGGTGAATGGCTTCGCATAGGCGCCGGGATCGATGATCGTGATCTCGTTCTCGAGGGTTCCGAACGACGTCCGCGTGTAGCGCTCGATCACGCGCAGCTGCTCCGTATGCGGGTGGCCCGCGAAATCGAACCAGAACAGGTCGTTGAACCCGATCGTCTCGACGACGAGGGTGTCGTCTTCCCAGTGGCCGATCGAATGACCGTACCACGTCGGGTCGAGATCGTCCGGGTGGCCCCGGCCGTCGACGAAGATCTGCCGGTAGCTGTGGATGTTGCCCTCGAACAGAAAGAACAGATGCGTCGCCGGGCCGTGCGGCGGATGCTGAACGATGCGCCACGGATACGGTGCGATACGCGGCACGCCGGTCGGCAGGCAGTTCGCTTCCGGGTCGTCCCGCGACAGGCGCGATTTCATCAGCGCTTCCGAGTCGGGCAGGAGCACGATCTCCTCGCCCGGCAGAAGTCCGTCCGCGATGTTGCCGATCGGCCCGCCGCCCGACCAGATACCGGTGAGATCGACGGTGCCGTCGGGCAGCCGCGGCGGCGGCGCGTCCGGCACCTCCGGCACGATCGCCGGGTTCGACAAGCCGCCGCTGCCGGCGGCCGAGGTCGCGGCAGGCGGCTCGCTCTGCGCGACGGCGACCGCGGTGTGCAGCGCGCAGCAGGCGGCGACGGCGATCGCAAGCGGACGTACCGTCATCGCTCGCCCTCAGTTGTCTTCGGGACCGCGAGCGAAGACCCGCGTGCCGTCCGCGAGCCGCACGACGCGTGCGTTTGCCATCTTCGCGCCGCTCCGCGCGGCCGAGCCCTCCACGAGCACCTCGTCTCCGACCTTCAGCGAGTCGCGCTGCCAGCCGTTGCGCCGCAGCACGTTCGGGCTCGCGAGCTCGAGGTTCCAGTTCGTGACTGAGCCGTCGGGCTCCTTCACGTCGACGTAGAAGCGCGCGTGCGGATTGGTCCACTCGACCTTCGTGACCACTCCGCTCAGAGTGACCGGCGCATTCGCATCGTATTGCGTCGCGAACGAGTGGTGTGCGACGGCGTGCCGGGCGCCGAGCAACGCGACGAGCGCCGCGGCGGCGAGCGTTACGGATCTCACGGGGTCCCCTCCTCCCGGTCGGCCCTTGCGCATCGTAGCGGAAAGCGCCGGCGAGCGTCGACCGGCGCCGCGCGCGCGGTTGCCCCCGCGTTCGTCCGAGCGCTATATTCCATCGTTCGAGGCATCGAGCCCGAGCGATGAGCCAGACGAACCCGCCTTTCATGACCGGCGTGCCGGAGCTCCTGATCCTGCGGCTCCTCTCGCAGCGGGAGATGTACGGCTACGAGCTGGTGCGCGCGATCCGGACGGCGACCAGCGAAGCGATCGGGCTCAGCGAGGGCGTCGTCTATCCGGCGCTTTACGCGCTCGAGCGCAAGGGGGCGCTCAAGGCGAAGCGCAAGGCCGTGAACGGCCGCTCGCGCATCTACTATTCCATGACGGCGAAGGGAAGGCGCCGGCTGGAAGAGCTGACCGGCGAGTGGCAGCGAGTCACCGACGGCATCCGCGCAGCGCTCGCGGGGCTCGGGCAGGCCTGAGCCCGCCCGCGGAGTCGCCCGGCGAGCCCGGGAAGTGGTACGCTCGGCGGCAGCGGCCCGGGGCGGCCACGGGGGATACATAACGATGAATGCTGATCCGCGGCAAATCCTCGCGAATTCGCCGATGAGCCGCATGCAGGTCATGGTCGTGGCGATCACGATCGCCTTGAACGCGCTCGACGGGTTCGACGTGCTCTCGATCAGCCTCGCCGCCGGCTCGATTCGCGACGAATTCGGCATCGGTCCTGCGGTAACGGGCCTCCTGCTCTCGATGGAGCTCGTCGGCATGGCGATCGGCTCGATTTTCCTCGGCCGAGTGGCGGACGCGTGGGGGCGCCGTCCGATGATGCTCGCCTGTCTCGTCATGATGACGGCCGGCATGTTCATGGTAACGACCGAGCCCGGCCTGATGGCGCGCGGGCTGAAGTCGCTGACGACGTCGTTGGGCCTGCTCGCGGATTGGCCGGTCGAGCTCGTGCACATCTCGATCTGGCGCGTGATCACGGGCCTCGGCATCGGCGGCCTGCTCGCGTCGATCAACGCCGTCGTCGCCGAGTACTCGAACGCGAAAAAGAAGCACATGAACGTCTCGCTGATGTCGATCGGCTATCCGGTCGGCGCGTTCACCGGCGGCTTCATCGCGGCGTGGCTCCTCGCCGAGTACACGTGGCGTTCGGTGTTCCTGCTCGGCTTCTGGATGACGGCGGCGATGATCCCCATCGTGTTCTTCTTCGTGCCCGAGACGGTTCACTGGCAGGTCCGGAACCAGCGGCCCGGCACCCTCGAGAAGGTCAACGCGACGTTGAAGAAGATGGGCCATGCCGCCGTCGCCGCGTTACCGGACGTGCGCGGCGAGCTCGCGGAGCGGACCCATCACAGCATCTTCGCCTCGAAGCTGATCCGTACCACCTGCATCCTGACGGCGGCCTATTTCCTCCACATCATGACGTTCTACTTCATCCTGAAGTGGACCGGCGTGATCGTGCAAGACCGCGGCTTCGATCCGTCACAAGCCGGCCGCGTGTTGAGCTGGGTCAACGTCGGCGGCGCCACCGGCGGCGCGCTGCTCGGCTTCCTGACGCTCAAGTTCGATCTCAAGCGGCTGACGATAGGTGCGATGATCCTCTCGTCGGTCGCCGTCGCGATCTACGGCACCGTCGGCGCCGACCTCGCGCAGATGACCTTGATCTGCATCGCCTGCGGCTTCTTCATCAATGCCGCGATCAACGGCATGTATGCGATCTTCGCGCACGCGTTCCCGACGCAGGTGCGCGCGGCCGGCACCGGCTTCGCGATCGGCGTCGGCCGCGGCGGCTCGATCATCGCGCCGATCATCGCGGGCTTCATGTTCGAGGCCGGTATCTCGGTGCCGGTCGTCGCGACGGTGATGGGCTGCGGCTCGCTCCTCGCCGCGATCGCGCTCGCGATGCTCCGGCTCGACACGGCGCCGCCGGAAGCCGCGGCGGCCAGAACGGCTCCGCAGCCTGCGCCGGCGCGGCTGCGGGAGTCGGCAGCGACCTGAAAGCGGGAGAGGCCGCTCCTACGGCGGCGGCCTCCGGGTAGGAGCGGCTGTCCCGCCGCGGCGCGTCGCCCGGAGGCCCGGCGCGGCGGGACAGCCGCGCCAAAAGGGCCTTTTGGACGGCGGCCA
>CAYWGQ010000141.1:0-10056 GCA_964457725.1 uncultured Gammaproteobacteria bacterium | reverse complement strand
CGAAGAAGTCGTACTCGATCGCGTAGCCCGGCCGCGTGATGTGCGCGTTCTCGAAGCCCGGGATCGAGCGGACGAGCGCGTGCTGCACGTCGAACGGCAGCGAGGTCGAGATGCCGTTCGGATAGATCTCCGTCGACGTGAGTCCCTCGGGCTCGATGAAGATCTGATGGGACGCGCGGTCGGCGAAGCGCACGACCTTGTCCTCGATCGACGGGCAGTAGCGCGGACCGATGCCGGTGATCGCGCCGCTCCAGAGCGGCGAGCGGTCGAGGTTCGCGCGGATGATCTCGTGCGTGCGCTCCGTCGTCCGCGTGATGTGGCAGACGACTTGCCGCGGGTGCTCCTCCGCGCGGCCGAGGAACGAGAAGACCGGCGTCGGCGTGTCGCCCGGCTGCTCCTCGAGCTGCGAGTAGTCGATCGTGCGCCCGTCGATCCGCGGCGGCGTCCCCGTCTTCAGCCGCCCGACCGCAAGGCCCAAGTCGCGAAGCGCGTGCGCGAGCCCGACCGCGGCAGGATCGCCCGCCCGGCCGCCCGCGAAGCTCCGCTCGCCGACGTGGATCTTGCCGTCGAGGAACGTGCCGACGGTCAGCACGACGGTCGCCGCCTCGATCCGGATGCCGCCCTGCGTGACGACGCCGGCCGCGCGCGTCCCGTCGATCAGCAGCGCGTCGACGCCCTGCTGCAGCAGCGTCACGTTCGGCGCGGCGTCGAGGATCGCGCGGATCGCCTGCCGGTAGAGCACGCGGTCCGCCTGCGCGCGCGTCGCACGGACGGCCGGTCCCTTGCTCGCGTTCAGCGTCCGAAAGTGGATCCCCGCCCGATCGATCGCGCGCGCCATCGCGCCGCCGAGCGCGTCGATCTCCTTCGCGAGATGCCCCTTGCCGATGCCGCCGATCGCCGGGTTGCAGCTCATCGCGCCGATCGTCTCGAGGTTCTGCGTGACGAGCAGCGTGCGGGCGCCGGCGCGGCCGGCGGCGAGCGCGGCCTCCGTTCCGGCGTGGCCGCCGCCGACGACGATGCAGTCGTAGCGGGTGTGGTAGCGCATGGGCCGGAAATTGTAGGGCCGAAGCGCCGGACGCTGCACGTGTGGGCCCTTGGCAAGCGGCGGCGTGCAAGCGAACATCGCCGCTCATGCACGCCCGCCGCTTCCTGCGCGCCGCGCTCGCCGCCGCGCTCCTCGCCGCCGGCACGCCGGCGCCAGGCGTCGCGGAGCCGCTCGAGCTCGTGCGCTGCCGGCTCGAGAGCGGCAACCTGCCGGCCGCGTTCGGCCGCTGTGGAACGTTGACGGTGCCGGAGCGGCCGGACGCGCCGGAAGGTCCCGAGTTGGCGCTCTTCGTCGCCCGGATCGAGGCCGCGACCGCGACGCCGCGACCCGATCCGCTCGTGCTGATCTCCGGCGGACCCGGCCAGAGCGCGGTCGACTTCTATCTGCAGTCGCGGCAGGCGTTCGAGCCGGTGCGCCGCGACCGCGACATCGTCCTGCTCGATCAGCGCGGCACCGGCCGCTCGGCCGACGGTTTCGAGTGCAGCGTGCCGGAAACACTGACCGCCGCGGTCGAGATCGCGGACGAAGCCGCCCTCGGCCGCTACGTCGAAGCCTGCCTCGGGGAGCTCGAGCGCAACCCGCGCTACTTCACGACGAGCGTCGCGGTGCGCGATCTCGACCGGCTGCGCGACGCGCTCGGCCTCGAGCAGTGGAATCTGTACGGCGTCTCGTACGGCACGCGCGTCGCGCAGCATTACCTCAGGCGCTACCCGGAGCGGACGCGCGCGGTGATTCTCGACGGCGTCGTGCCCGCGCCGGTCGCGCTCGGCCCCGAGATCGCGCGGCATGCGCAAGCGGCGCTCGACGCGATTTTCGCGCGCTGCGCGGCAACGGCCGACTGCGTCGAGCGCTTCGGCGACCTGCCGGGGCGGTTTCGCGCGGTCATGGCGAGCCTCGAGGCCGAGCCCGCGTCGGCCGCCGTGCTCGACCCGGCCGAAGGACGCGTGACGACGGCGACCTTCACGATCGGTCATCTGCAAGGCGTCGTCCGGCTCTTGAGCTATTCGGCGCAGACCGCATCGCTCTTGCCGCTCCTCGTCAGCGAGGCGCACGCAGGCAACCACGGCCCGCTCGCCGCGCAGGCCGGGATTCTGTTGCGCGGGCTCTCCGACGGCTTGAGCTTCCCGATGCACAACTCCGTGATCTGCACCGAGGACTACCCGTTCTTCCCGGGCGCGCCGCCGGCCGATGCGTCGGCGGCATACCTCGGCACCGCAATCGTCGACGCGCTCGCGCAGATCTGCGCGCGCTGGCCCCGCGGGGAGATCGATGCGGATTTCAAAGAGCCGCTCGTGAGCGACCGGCCGGTGCTGCTCTTGTCCGGCGAGAACGATCCGGTCACGCCGCCGGCCTACGCCGAGCAGACGATCGCGGCCGGCCTCACGAACGCCGTGCACCTGGTCGGCGACGGCCAAGGGCACGGGCTCGCGGTGGTCGGCTGCGTGCCGCGGTTGCTCCGCGCGTTCCTCGAGAACCCCGCGCCCGCGGCGCTCGATGCGGAGTGCCTCGCGGCGGAGTCCCCCGCGCCGTTCTTCCTGACGTTCCTCGGACCCGGTCCCTGAGCGGCGCGCGGATGATCGAGGTCGACCGACTGAGCAAGCGCTTCGGGGCCGTGCAGGCGCTCGACGGGGTCAGCTTCGCCGCCGCCGACGGCGAGATCACCGGGCTCCTCGGGCCGAACGGCGCCGGCAAATCCACGTGCCTGCGCATCCTCTCGACCGTGCTCGCGGCGGATTCGGGCACCGCGCGCATCGGCGGGCTCGACGTCCGCGCCGATCCGCTCGAGGCGCGGCGGCGCCTCGGCGTGCTGCCGCACAACTCCGGGCTCTATCCGCAGCTGACCGCGACGGAGAACATCGAGTACTACGGCCGCCTCCAGGGCCTCGACGAGGCGACGCTCCGGCGGCGCGTCGCCGCGCTGATCGAGCGGCTCGACCTCGGCGCGATCGCGGACCGGCGCGCGAAAGGCTTCTCGCAGGGCGAGCGGACGAAGGTCGCCCTCGCGCGAGCGCTCGTGCACGAGCCGCGGCACCTGCTGCTCGACGAGCCGACGAGCGGTCTCGACGTGATGGCGACGAGGCATCTGCGCGACTGGCTCAGGGAGCTGCGCGCGGAAGGCCGCTGCGTGCTCTTGTCGAGCCACATCATGCAGGAGGTCGAGGCGCTCGTGGACCGGCTCGTGATCGTCGCGCACGGGCGCGTCGTCGCGGCCGGCACGCCCCGGGAGCTGGCGGAGCGCTTCCCGAACCGCAATCTCGAGGAGATCTTCGTCGCCGTGATCGGCGCGGAAGAAGGGCGCGCATGAGAGCGATCGCGACCGTCTGCCGGAAAGAGGTGCTCGAGACCGCGCGGGACCGGCGGACGCTCATGTCGCTGCTGCTCGGCCCGCTGCTCGGTCCGGCGCTCTTTGCGGTGATGATCAACGTGCTCGTCACGCAGACGCTGTCGTCGATCGAGGAGCCGCTGTCGCTGCCGATGCCGGGCATCGAGCAGGCGCCGAACCTCGAGGCGTTCTTGCGCGCGCGCGGGCTCCTGCCGCTCGCCGAGCACGAAATCGCGACCCTGGACGACGCGGCCGAGGCGGTGCGAGCCGGGCGGCACGACGTCGTGCTCGCGATCGACGAGCGCTTCGCGAAGACCTTCGGCACGGCGGACGCGGCGCGCGTGACGCTCGTGTTCGACGGCTCGAAGTCGCGGACCGGGAGCCGCGTCGCGCGCGTGCGGGCGGCGATCAACGCGTACGGCCAGCAGGTCGGCGTGCTCCGGCTCGTCGCGCTCGGCCTCGAGCCGACGCTGCTCCGTCCGCTGTCGGTCGAGGACCTCGACGTGTCGACCCCCGCCGGGCGCTCCGGTCTGCTGCTCGGGATGCTGACGTATTTCCTGATGTTCGCGACCCTGAGCGGCGGGCTCCATCTCGCGATCGACTCGACTGCCGGCGAGCGCGAGCGCCGCTCGCTCGAGCCGCTGCTGACGCTGCCGGTCGAGCGTGCGGAGCTCTTGCTCGGCAAGATGGCCGCGACCGTCGCCTACATGCTGCTCGCGCTCGCGCTGACGCTCGCCGCGTTCGCCGTCGCGTTCGCCTTCCTGCCGCTCGAGCGGATGGGGATGAGCACGAGCTTCGGTCCGCTCACCGCGCTCGCGGTGTTCGCGGTGCTCGTGCCGTTCGCGCCGCTCGGCGCGGCGCTGATGACGGTCGTCGCCTCGTTCACGAAGACTTACAGGGAAGCGCAGACGTATCTGACGTTCGTGCTGCTCGTCCCGACGCTGCCGCTGATCTTCGCGACGATGCTGAACGTCGAGCCGCGCGCGTCGCTGATGTGGATACCGAGCTTGAGCCAGCACCTGCAGATCATGGCGCTGATCCGGCAGGAGCCGCTCGCGCCGGGGCTCGCCCTGCTGTCCGCGGCGACGACGCTCGCGTTCGGCGCGCTGCTCGCGTGGATCGCGGTTCGCCTCTATCGCCGCGAAGCGTTGCTGGGCTGAGCTTATGTCAATCTCCGCCGCTCGCCGTTCTGCGAGCGAGGTCACGAAGTGTCGATGCGACTCTCTGGCAAGCTGACCGGCACGAACGACTAGAACGAGCGCTGCCGAGCTTTCATGCCCCCGGTCGAACACGGCGCCGCCGAACGCGATGCCCTCACGAACACACTGACGCGGCCCGCGTTCCTCGGGCTGCTGCAGGACTCCGCGCAACGCGCGGCGGCCGGCGGGCCGCCGCTCGCGATCTGCGTGCTCGACGTCGATCAGCTGACGAGCTTGAACGACCGCCACGGCTTCGAGGCGGGCGACCGCGTGCTCGCGGGGATCGCGCGGCGCGTGCTCGCCGAGCTCGCGCAGGCGCGCTGGGAAGGCCTCGAGTGCACGCTCGCGCGCTACGACGGCGACGCGCTGATTCTCCTCGCCGAGCACGCGGACGCGGCGCGGATGACGGAGCTCGCGGAGGCGCTCAGGCTGGCGGTCGCGCGGAAGCCTCTGGCCGGGACGGCCGTGACGGTCTCGATCGGCGTCGCGCAGCACCGGATCGGCGAATCCGTCGACGAGCTTCTCGCGCGGACCGAGCGCGCGCTGCACGTCGCGAAGCAGTTCGGCCGCGACCGCGTCGAGATTTCGCAGGCGCCGGAGAGCTCGCGGTCGCGTGCGCCCGTGCGGCCGTTGAAGCGCTGATCGCCCCTTTCACTTGCCGATACAGAACGACGCGAAGATCGCGCCGAGCAGGTCGTCGCTCGTCTGCTCGCCGGTGAGCTCGCTCAGGTAGCGCTGCGCGGCCCGCAGCTCCTCGGCCGCGAGCTCGAGCGCGCCCGGCAGCTCGGCGCGCGCCGCCGCGAAGTGCGCGGCCGCGCGCTCGAGCGCTTCCACGTGCCGGCGCCGTGCGCTGAACGTGCCGCCGGCTTCCGGGGCGAAGCCGCTCGCCTGCTGCAGGTGCCGGACGAGCGCGTCGATGCCCGCGCCGGTCAACGCGGAGATCGCGAGCACCGGCACGCCGTCGACCTCGCGCGGCGGCGGCAGCGTCGGGACGAGGTCGACCTTGTTCAGCACCAGCGTCAGCGGCGCGTCGCCGTTCGCGGCGGCGCGCGCCGCGGCGAGCGCGGCGCCCTCGCCGTCGCGGATGTCCGCGACCCAGAGCACCCGGTCCGCCCGCTCGATCGCGGCGCGAGCCCGGCGCACGCCCTCGTGCTCGATCGGGTCCGCCGCCGCTCGAAGCCCCGCCGTATCGATCACGCTGACCGGCAACCCGCCGAGGGACAGGTGCTCGCGGAGCGCGTCGCGGGTCGTGCCGGGCACGTCGGTCACGATCGCGGCGTCGTAACCCGCGAGCCGGTTCAGCAGGCTCGACTTGCCGGCGTTCGGGGCACCGGCGATCACGACGGTCAGCCCGTCGCGGAGGCGTGCGCCGCTCGCCGCGTCGCGGAGCAGCTCGGCGATGCGCCGCTCCGCCGCCTGGAGCTTCGTGCCGAGGCGCTCGAGATCGGCCGGCGGCAGCTCCTCGTCCGGGAAGTCGAGCCACGCCTCGACGTGCACGCGGATGTCGGTCAACGCGGCCTGGAGCTCGCCGACCACGCGCGAGAAGGCGCCGTCGAGCGAGCGGCGAGCCGCCTGCGCCGCGCGCAGCGTGCCGGCGCCGATCAGGTCCGCGACCGCCTCGGCTTGGAGGAGGTCGAGCTTGTCGTTCAGGAAGGCGCGCAACGTGAACTCGCCCGGCTCGGCCTGCACGGCGCCGAGCTCGAGCACGCGCGCGAGCACCGCGTCGCTGATCGCGGTGCCGCCGTGGACGTGCAGCTCGACGACGTCCTCGCCGGTGTACGAGCGCGGCGCCGGGAACGCGAGCAGCAGCCCGCGATCGATCACCCGCCCGGCCGCGTCGCGGAACGCGCAGAGCACAGCTTCCCGCGGCCGCGGGCGGCGGCCGCCGAGCGCTTCGGCGATCTGAAGGGTCGCCGGACCGGAGATGCGCACGATCGCGACCGCGCCGGCTCCGGGCGGCGTCGCGAGGGCGGCGATCGTCGTGCCGCGGCGGTGCTCCAAGTGCGGCTCCTCGCGGGGCGGGCCCGCGGTATCGCGCGTCAGGTGCGGGCGGCGCTCGCTTCGCGCTCGACGACCGTGTTGATCCGCCACTGCTGCAGGATCGACAGCACCGTGTTCGTGAGCCAGTACAGCACGAGGCCCGACGGGAAGAACGCGAAGAACACGGTGAAGACGATCGGCATGATCTGCATGACCCGCGCCTGCACCGGATCGGGCGGCGCCGGGTTCAGCTTCGTCTGGAAGAACATCGCCGCGCCCATCAGAAGCGGCAGCACGAAATACGGGTCGCGCGAGGACAGATCGTCGATCCAGAGCAGGAACGGCGCCTGGCGCATCTCGACGCTCTCGACCAGCACCCAATAGAACGCGAAGAAGAACGGCATCTGCACGAGGATCGGCAGACAGCCGGCGGCCGGGTTCACCTTCTCGCGCTTGTAGAGATCCATCATCGCCTGGCCGAGCGCCTGGCGATCGTCCTTGTAGCGCTCCTGGAGCGCCTTCATCCGCGGCGTCAGACGGCGCATCTTCGCCATCGAGCGGCCGCTCATCGCGGTCAGCTTGTAGAACGCGAGCTTGATGATGAAGGTCGCGATCACGATCGCCCAGCCCCAGTTGCCGACGACGCGCTCGATCTGCGACAGCATCCAGAAGAGCGGCTGCGCGAGAATCGTCAGCACGCCGTAGTCGACCGTGAGCTCGAGGCCTTCGGCCGTCTCCGCGAGCTGCTCCTGCAGCTTCGGCCCGACGAAGAGCCGGAACGGGAACGTCGCGCCCGCGCCGGTCACCACCGTCTCGACCGGCGTCACCGCGTTCAGCACGTAGTCCTGCCCGCGCGCGGTCGCCTGCAACCGCACGACTGGCTCGGGCGGCGGCACGATCGCCGCGAGGAAATGATGCTGGATCCCGGCGATCCAGCCGCCGGCGAGCGACTCGGTGCGCGGCTCGCGCAGCAGATCGTCGAAGTCGAGCTTGTGATACTGATTGCCGTCGAACAGCACCGGGCCGGTGAACGAGTACGCGTCGACGGACGTGAGCGAGCGGTCCGGCGGGTTGTGGAACCGCGTCATCTGCGCGTAGCCGGCGCCCTGCCACGGCTCGCCGCTGCGGTTCTCGATGACCAGGTCGAGGTCGATCCGGTACTGGCCGCGGCGAAAGGTGTAGATCTTGCGCGCCGCGACGCCGTCGCCGCCGGCCCACTGCAACGTCACGCGAAGCTCGTCCTGACCGGGCTCGAGCCGGTACTCCGTCGCGTCCGCGGTGAACCGTGCGAGGTGGTTCGGCTCGGGGCCCTCGCGGGCGCTGCGGATGCCGGTTTGGAAGACCCAGCGGGTGCCGGGCTCGTAGTCGAGCAGGCGCACGGGAATGTCGGGCCGGTGCTTGTCGACCGGGTGCTCCGGCAGATCGACGCGGACGAGGTCGCCGCCCTGCAGGTCGATCAGCGCATCGAGCACGTCCGTGCGAACGCGCACGGCCTGCTCCGGCGCCCCCCGGCCTCCGGAGGCCGGGGTCGGCAGCTCGCCCTCGGCCGCCGCGCCGCTCGCCGGCGCCTCGAGCTCGGGCAAGAGGTCGTCGGCCGGGAGCTCCGCGCCGGTCTGGTCGGCCGGCGGGGGCGATTCCGCGTAGTCGCTGAGCCACGTGGCGTAGGTGAGCCACGCCATCGCGAGAAACGTCAGCCAGAGAAAGAGACGCGGATTACCCATCACGCGCTCCGGCCGCCCGGGCCTTGCGGGCGAGCGTCGCGAAGTGGCGGTCCAAGCTCGCCCGCAGCTCCGCCCGTTCCGCGCCGGCCGCGGGCGGCCGCGCGAGCACGACGAAGTCGCACGCCGGCAGATCGAGCTGCTGACGGAAGGACTCGCGGGCGAGGCGCTTGAGTCGGTTTCGATCCACTGCTCGTTTCGCGGCGCGGCGGGAGATCGTCAATCCTAACCGAGCGGTGTCGGCGTTGTTCGGTCGTGCGAGCACGGTAAAAAAGCGGTCTGCGGAGCGGAGCGGCTCGGCGAATACGCGGCCGAACTGCGCGGGCGAGCCGAGGCGCTTCGACCGCGGGAACGAGAAACTGGGCGGCAACGAAGCGACACCGATGACCGGCGGCGCGCGGTGAGCGGGAGCCCGTGCCGGCCGCGGCGAGCGCCGCGAGCCTAGAAACCGCGCACCCGCCGTTAGGGCGTCAATCGAGCGCGCCCTTTCGCCCGGCGGTTCTTCAGCACCTTGCGGCCGGCGCGGGTCGCCATGCGCGAGCGAAAGCCGTGGGTGCGTTTGCGGCGCAAGTTGCTGGGTTGATACGTTCGCTTCATGGCGGAGCACCCCGGTTCTAAAACTGCCGAGAAAACAATGAGATGGCGGCGAAGGAAAGCGGGGAACTCTACGCGGCGGGGCGGAGGCTGTCAATAGTGCGCCGGCTGTGGATAACTGCCGCGCGATCGTATTAGACTCCCGGGTTCCCCAGGGGCCCATCGCCATGGTGGGCATCGAAGCCGGTCGACTGCCGAGCCAGCCGCGCTAGCAGCGTGCGGAGCCCCCGCTTCGCCCGTTGCGCCGTCGGCCGGCTGCCGCCGCCGCTCCGATGCCCGCGGCGCCATCGGCTCCGGGGCGGGGGGCTCCAAAGCCGACAGAGATTTCTTCGAGACGACCGTGGCAGAGCATTCGCCAGGCTACCCTTCGCTTTGGGCGCAGTGCGCCCGCGCCCTCGAGGCGCAGCTCTCCGAGCAGCAGTTCAACACGTGGATCCGACCGCTGCAGCCGGTCGAGGACGGCGGCAAGCTGAAGCTGCTCGCCCCGAACCGGTTCGTGGTCGACTGGGTGCAGACGCACTGCCTGCGGGATATCCGGCAGTGGTGGGAGCGGCAGGGCCGGGAGGCGGCCGAGGTCGTCCTCGAGGTCGGAACGCGCGCGGAGCCGCGGCGCGCGCCGATTGCAACGGAGACGGAGCCGCGGCCGGCGGCGACGATCGTCGGCAGCCGGCTGAATCCGACGTTCACGTTCGAGAACTTCGTCGAGGGCAAGAGCAATCAGCTCGCGCGCGCGGCGGCGCTGCAGGTCGCGAAGCATCCTGGGAGCGCGTGCACCCCGCTGTTCATCTACGGCGGCGTCGGCCTGGGCAAGACCCATCTGATGCAGGCCGTCGGAAACGCGATCGTCGAGCACGACCCGCAGGCAAAAGTCGCGTACGTGCACTCCGAGCGATTCGTCAGCGACATGGTGCGCGGCTTGCAGCACAACACGATCGCGGACTTCAAGCGGGCGTATCGCTCGCTCGACGCGCTGCTGATCGACGACATCCAGTTCTTCGCCGGCAAGGAGCGATCGCAGGAAGAATTCTTCCATACTTTCAATGCGTTACTGGAGGGACAACGGCAGATCATCCTGACGTGCGACCGCTACCCGAAGGAGGTCGCGGGGCTCGAGGAGCGGCTGAAATCCCGCTTCGGGTGGGGTCTGCCGGTCGCGATCGAGCCGCCCGAGCTCGAGACGAGCGTCGCGATCCTGAT
>CAYWGQ010000140.1:6933-10281 GCA_964457725.1 uncultured Gammaproteobacteria bacterium | reverse complement strand
CAGCACCTGGATCGTGCGCCGGATCTCGTCGTCGCGGCCGATCACGGGATCGAGCTTGCCCTGCTCCGCGCGCGCGGTCAGGTCGATCGTGTACTTCTCGAGCGCCTGGCGGGTCTCCTCCGCGGTCTGGCTGTCGACCTTCGCGCCGCCGCGGATCTCGTCGATCGCTTTCTCGACCGCGCCGCGCACCGCACCCGCCCGCTGCAGGATCCGGCCGAGCTCGGTCTGGGTTTGCAGCGCCGCGAGCACGAACAGCTCGCTCGCGATGTAGGCGTCGCCGCGCTCCTGCGCGAGCTTGTCGGTCACGTTCAGCAGCCGGCCGAGCTCGTTCGAGACGTGCACCTCGCCCGGCGTGCCCTGCACGGTCGGGATGCGGTCGAGCGCCTGACCGAGCGCGGAGCGGAGCTGGTTCAGATCGACGCCCGCCTTCGTGAGCAGCCCGCGCACGCCGCCGCCGTCCTGATCGAGCATCGCCGCCATCAGGTGCACGGGCTCGATGAACTGATGATCGCGCCGCACCGCGAGGGACTGCGCGTCCTGCAGCGCGAGCTGAAACTGATTGGTGAGCTTGTCCATCCGCATTGCGGCGACTCCGAAAGGCGTTACGGCCCAGACATGGGGCCTAGCGCCAGCATATCAACCGCAGCCGCGGCCCGCGGCGCCCCGTCCGGCCCCCTCCGTAGGAGCGGCTGTCCAGCCGCGATCTTCGCTTTTTCCTTCGTGGGGTGGTCTGTTGCGCCGCGGCGGTCGCGGCTGGACAGCCGCTCCTACCTGGGTGGCTTTCCCGGGCTTTCGAGCCAGATCAGGCTCGCGAAGCGCCCGCACGGGGCCTCGCGGCGGTGCGAGAAGAAGCGCTCCGCGGCGGAGAACGTGCAGAGGCCGCCGCCGTGGATCGCGCGCACCCCGGCCGCGGCGAGGCTGCGCCGCGCGAGCCCGTAGAGATCCGCCTGCCAGCGGCCGCGCGCATTCGGGACGAAATGCTCGGCCGCGGCCGCGTCCCGCTCGACGAACGCGGCGCGCACCTCCTCCCCGACCTCGAACGCGCCCTGCGCGATCGCCGGGCCGAGCCACGCGACGAGCGACTCCGGCGCGACGGCCATCCGCCGGACGGCGTTCGCGAGCACGCCGGCGGAGAGCCCGCGCCACCCGGCGTGGGCCGCACCGACCCGGCGCCCGTCCCGATCGCAGAGCAGCACCGGCAGGCAGTCGGCCGTCAGCACCGCGCAGACGACGCCCGGCCGGCCGGTCACCGCACCGTCCGCCGGCTCGACCGGCTCCGCGTCGAGATCGACCACGCGGGCGCCGTGCACCTGCTCGAGCCAGACCGGCGCCGCAGGCAGCCCGGCGTAGGCCCCGAGCCGGCGGCGGTTCTCCTCGACCGCGGCCGGCGCGTCGCCGACGTGTGCGCCCAAGTTCAGCGACGCGTACGGCCCTTCGCTGACGCCGCCCGCCCGCTCGCTGACCCAGGCCCGCACGTTCGGCGGGGCCGGCCAGTCGGGCCGGAAGCCGACGCTAGCGCGCGGCCCGCGCGTCATCGCGCAGCGCCTCCAGAAGCTCCTCGAAGTCGGCCGGGAGCGGGCTGTCGAACGCGAGCGGCTCGCCGGTCGCAGGGTGCTCGAGCTCGAGCCGCGCGGCATGCAGCGCCTGACGCGGGAAGCGCTCGAGGAGCGCGCGCAGCCGCTCGGTCGGCTGCGGCGGAAAGCGCGGGCGGCCGCCGTAGACCGGATCGCCGACCAGCGGGTAGCGGAGATGGGCCATGTGCACGCGGATCTGGTGCGTACGGCCGGTCTCGAGCTCGACGTCGACATAGGTGTGCGCGCGGAAACGCTCGAGCACGCGATAGCGCGTTCGCGCGGGGCGCCCCTGCTCGGTCACCGCCATCTTGATCCGGTCGCGCCGGTGCCGGCCGATCGGCGCATCGACGGTGCCGCCGCCGGTCAGCACGCCCGGGCAGACCGCGCGGTAGCCGCGGTGGATTCCCCGCTGCTCGAGGAGCGCGGTCAGGGCCTTGTGGCTCGCCGCCGTGCGCGCGATCAGGAGCAGCCCGGAGGTGTCCTTGTCGAGCCGGTGCACGAGACCGGCACGCGGCAGCGTCGCGAGCGACGGATCGAGCGCGAGCAGTGCGTTCTGTAGCGTCCCCGACGGGTTGCCCGCGCCCGGATGGACGACGAGGCCCGCCGGCTTGTCGACGACGAGGAGCGAATCGTCCGCGTGGACGACGCGCAGCGGGATCGCCTCGGGCTCGACCGCGACCGCCGGCGTGAGCTCCGCGGTCAACGCGAGCTCCTCGCCGCCGCGAAGCCGCGTCTTCGGCGGCGCGGGCGCACCCTCGAGCGTGAGCCTGCCCGCGTCGATCCACGCCTTCAGCCGGCTGCGCGAGAACTCCGGCAAGAGCGCCGCGGCCGCTTGATCGAGCCGGGCGCCGGCGAGCTCCGGCGGAACCGTCACCCGCCGCTCGATCGTCTCCACTCGCCCTCCGCCCGGTACGTCCGAAACTTTCCGCTATACTCCGGCGTCGAAACGCGCAGTCGCGGCGCCGTTTGCTGGTGTCGCACGGATGCAACAGCGGAATGGTGAATCACGCGTGCTCCGAGCACTGAAAACCGCATTGATCGTAGTGTTGGCCGCGACGGCCGTCGTCGGCTGCGGCCGGCGCGACAACGTCGTGCAGGACGCGGGCCCCGAAGCGCTCTACGAGCGCGGCCGTGCCGCGATGGACGCGGCGAACTACCGCGGCGCGATCCTCTACTTCCGGCAGCTCGAAGCTCGCTATCCGTTCAGCAACGTGACGCGGCAGGCGCAGCTCGATCTGATCTACTTATATTACAAGAGCCAGCAGCCCGAAGCCGCGATCGACGCCGCGGAGGAGTTCGAGCGCGAGAATCCGACTCACCCGCGCGTCGACTACTGCCTGTACATGAAGGGCAGGATCTACTTCGACGAGGCGCCGAACATCCTCGAGCGGATGTTCAAGGTGGACCTCACGCGCCGGCCGCCGAAGGACACGCTGCGGTCGTTCCAGGCGTTCGAGGAGCTGATTCGCCGCTTCCCGAACAGCCCGTACGTCGACGACGCCCGACAGCGGATGGTGTACCTGCGCAATCGCCTCGCGGAGTACGAGAACCACGTCGCGCGCTACTACATCGAGCGCGGTGCGTACGTCGCTGCGGTGAACCGCGCGAAGTACGCGCTCGAGCGCTATCCCGGCGCGCCGCAGCTCGAGGACACGCTCAGGATCATGGTCACCGCGTATCAGGCGCTCGGCAACAACGAGCTCGCGGCCGATGCGCGGCGCGTGCTCGAGATGAGCTTCGGTCCCGAGGCCGCGTTCGCAGGCACCGACGAGCG
>CAYWGQ010000140.1:0-6833 GCA_964457725.1 uncultured Gammaproteobacteria bacterium | reverse complement strand
GGTAGGAGCGGCTGGTAGGAGCGGCTGTCCAGCCGCGACTCTTCATTCTTCCTTCTCTGCGATGGCAGCGCCCTGCAGCGCCGCGATCTTCCTTCGTTCGGGCGGAGAAGAAAAGAAAAGAAAAAAGAGTCGCGGCTGGACAGCCGCTCCTACAAGCAGCCGCTCCTACAGACGGCTGCCTGGGCGTTAGTAGCCGGACGTGATCGGGTAGCGCCAGTCGCGGCCGAATGCCCGGCTGCTGACGCGCACGCCGGGCGGCGCCTGGCGGCGCTTGTACTCCGCGCGCTTCACCATCTGCAGCACCCGCACGACGACGTCGCGCTCGAAGCCGAGCGCCGCGATCTGATCGACCGAGTAGTCCTTCTCGATGAATGCCTCGAGGATCGGATCGAGCACCTCGTACGGCGGGAGCGAATCGGAGTCCTTCTGGTTGTCGCGCAGCTCCGCGGACGGCGCGCGCGTGATCACGCGCTCGGGGATCGCAGCACCCAGCTCGTTCCTGTAGCGCGCGAGGCGGTAGACCAGGCTCTTCGTGCAGTCCTTCAGCGGCGCGAAGCCGCCCGCCATGTCGCCGTAGAGCGTGGCATAGCCGACCGCCATCTCGCTCTTGTTGCCGGTCGACAGCAGCATCGAGCCGAGCTTGTTCGACAGCGCCATCAGCAGAATGCCGCGGCAGCGTGCCTGGATGTTCTCCTCGGTCGCGTCGGGCGGCAGCCCCGCGAACACCGGCGCGAGCACGCCGAGCGTCGCCTCGAAGATCGGCTCGATCGACAGCACGTCGAACCGGACGCCGAGCGTGCGCGCCTGAGCGGTCGCATCCTCGACGCTCATCGACGAGGTGAAGCGGGACGGCATCATCACCGCGTGCACGCGGTCGGGGCCGAGCGCATCGACCGCGAGCGCGAGCGTGAGCGCCGAATCGACGCCGCCGGAGAGGCCGAGCACGACGCCCGGGAAGCCGTTCTTCTCGACGTAGTCCCGCGTGCCGAGCACGAGCGCGCGGTACGCACGCTCGACCAGCCCGAGCTCGGGCGCGACGTCGCCCGCGATCGTCGCGGGCTCACCCGCGGCGCCGCCGATCTCGACGACGTACAACCCTTCCTCGAACTGCGGCGCACGGAACACGGTGCGGCCGGCCGCGTCGAGCGCGAACGAGCCGCCGTCGAACACGAGCTCGTCCTGTCCGCCGACCATGTTCAGGTACACGATCGGGCGCCCGTTCTCGCGGACCCGCTCGGCGATCACGCGCTCGCGGACGCGGTGCTGCTCCGTGTGGAACGGCGAGCCGTTGATCACGAGGATCACCTCGGCGCCGGCTGCGACGGTCTCCCGGCACGGTTCCGGCTGCCACGCGTCCTCGCAGATCAGCAGACCGAAGCGCCGGCCGCCGAGCTCCGCGACCGTCGCGGCCGCGCCGGGCTCGAAGTAGCGCTTCTCGTCGAACACCGCGTAGTTCGGCAGCGCGCGCTTGCGGTGCTTCGCGAGCACGCGCCCGTCGAGGAGCAGCGCCGCGCTGTTGTAGATCGTCTCGCCGTCGTACTCCGGGTAGCCGAGAAAGAGCGCGATGCCGGAGACGCTTTGCCGGACGTGCTCGAACGCGGCCTCGACGCGCACGCGCAGCCCGCGGTGCAGCAGCAGATCCTCGGGCGGATAGCCCGACAGCGTCAGCTCCGGGAACAGCACGAGGTCGCAGCCGAGCTCGTCGCGCGCGCGCGCGGCCGCCTGCAAGACCTTGTCGGTGTTCGCGTCGATCCCGCCGACGCGGGTGTTCAGCTGTGCGAGCGCAACCTTCACTTCGGCGTCCCGAATCGCGCGGCCGGCGGGAGACCGCACCGGCGCACCGTGCCGCGCCGCGTCGCCCGTCGCCCCCGCGTCAACACCCTGCGCGCTCCTCGGCGATCACGAAGCGGGCACGGCGCCAGGCGCCGGGCGCCCGAGTCAGGACGCGAGCGCCTGCGCCATCGTCTCGCCGAGATCCGCGAGCGACCGCACGGTTCGCACGCCCGCCCGCTCGAGCGCCGCGTACTTCTCCGCCGCCGTGCCCTTGCCGCCCGAGATGATCGCGCCTGCATGGCCCATCCTCTTGCCCGGCGGCGCAGTGACGCCCGCGATGTACGCGACGACCGGCTTCGTGACGTGCGCGGCGATGTACTCCGCCGCCGCTTCCTCGTCCGACCCGCCGATCTCGCCGACCATGATGATCCCGCGCGTGCCCGGATCCGCCTGGAAAAGCTCCAGGCAGTCGATGAAGTTCATGCCGCGGACGGGGTCGCCGCCGATGCCGACGCACGTGCTCTGCCCGAGCCCGCGCGTCGTCGTCTGGTGGACGGCCTCGTACGTCAGCGTGCCCGAGCGGGACACGATGCCGACGACGCCCGGCTGATGGATCTGCCCCGGCATGATGCCGATCTTCGCTCCGCCCGGCGTGATGATGCCCGGGCAATTCGGCCCGATCAGCCGGCTATTGCTGTCCTTCAGCACGGCTTTCACGCGGACCATGTCGAGCACCGGCACGCCCTCGGTGATGCAAACGATCAGCTCGATGCCGGCGTCCGCCGCCTCGAGGATCGCGTCCGCGGCGAACGGCGCCGGCACGTAGATCATGCTGACCGTCGCGCCCGTCGCGGCCTTCGCGTCGGCGACCGTGTTGTAAACCGGCAGACCGATGTGCTCGGTGCCGCCGCGGCCCGGCGTCACGCCGGCGACGACCTTCGTGCCGTACGCGAGGCACTGCTGCGTATGGAACGTGCCCTGCTTCCCGGTCAGGCCTTGGCAGATGACTTTGGTATTCGCGTCGACGAGGATGCTCACGCTCGACCTCCGGCAAGTGCGACGACCTTCGACGCCGCGTCCGTGAGCCCGGTCGCGGCAACCACGTCGAGCCCGCTCTCCGCGAGGAGCTGCCGTCCCCGCTCCACGTTCGTGCCTTCGAGGCGGACGACCACCGGCACGCCGACGTGCACCTGGCGGACCGCTGCGAGCACGCCCTCGGCGATCACGTCGCAGCGGACGATCCCCCCGAAGATGTTCACGAGGATCGCCTTCACCTTCGGATTCGTCAGAATGATCTTGAACGCCTCCGCGACCCGCTCCGCGGTCGCGCCGCCGCCGACGTCGAGGAAGTTCGCGGGCTCGCCGCCGTGCAGCTTGATCAGGTCCATCGTCGCCATCGCGAGCCCCGCGCCGTTCACCATGCACGCGATCGAGCCGTCCAGCGACACGTAGTTCAGGTCGTGCTCGCGCGCCCGGCGCTCCTTCTCGTCCTCCTGGGCCGGGTCGCGGAGCGCCGCGAGCTTCGGCTGCCGGAACAGCGCGTTCTCCTCGATGTTCACCTTCGCATCGAGCGCGACGACGCGGCCGTCCTCGGTCACGATCAGCGGATTGATCTCGACGAGGCTCGCGTCGCATTCGCGGAAAAGCTTGACGAGCTTGCGCAGGAGGTCGCGAAGCTGCTTCTGCTGCTCGCCGTCGAGGCCGAGCCCGAAGCCGAGCTTGCGCGCCTGGTAGTCCTCGAGGCCCGCGGCGGGATGGAGCGTGAGCGTCAGGATCTTCTCGGGCGTCTTCGCAGCCACCTCTTCGATGTCCATGCCGCCCGCCGCCGAAGCCATCACGGCGATCCGCTCGGCGGAGCGGTCGACGAGCAGGCTCAGGTAGAGCTCGCGCGCGATCTTCGAGCCCGCCTCGACGTAGACGTAATCGACCGGCAGCCCCTCGGGACCGCTCTGATGGGTGACGAGCCGCTTGCCGAGCATCTCGGCCGCGAGCTTGCCGACTTCCTCGGCCGAGCGCGCGAGCTTCACGCCGCCGGCTTTGCCGCGGCCGCCGGCATGGACCTGTGCCTTGACGACCCACAGATCGCCGCCGAGCGCGACGGCGGCCTGCTCGGCCTCTGCGGCCGTCGTCGCGACGCGCCCTTGCGGGACGGGAATCGCGTATTCGGCGAAGAGCGCCTTCGCCTGGTATTCGTGGAGATTCATTCGGAAGCGTTCTCGAAGTGTGCGCGAGGCGCCGTATTGTCCTGAAAGCGTCGATGGGCGTAAAGGCGAGACCGCGGAGTTCGCCGCGCCGCCGCCTCCGGTAGGAGCCGCTGTCGTAGGAGCGGCTCGGTAGGAGCGGCTGTCCAGCCGCGATTCTTTGGCGACGCGGTGGAAGAGTCGCGGCTGGACAGCCGCTCCTACGCGGGACGACCTCCGGGCGGTGCGAAGAGTCGCGGCTGGACAGCCGCTCCTACACGGGACGACCTCCGGGCGGTGCGAAGAGTCGCGGCTGGACAGCCGCTCCTACGCAGCCGCTCCTATACAGCCGCGCGCGCAACGGCCGCGGTGCAGCGCCGGCCGGGCTCGGCGGCGTGTGCCGCGTGCCGGAAAACACGGGCGTTTCGGCTAGAATCCCCGCCGACATGTCGGCTACGAACGTGCTCGAGGAGCCGCGCCTTCCGGCCGGCAGGCAGGCGGCCTCCCGCCCGGCCGCGGACACCTTCGCCTGGCGCGTTCTGATCCTGCTGAATCTCTTTCGCCTCGCGACGGCGTCGATCCTGCTGGTCGTCTACTACCTCGCGGACGAGCCGCGCATCGTCGGCCAGGCGGACCCCGAGCTCGCATGGCGGGCGCTGGTCGGGCTCTTCGCCTTCGGCTGCGTGGAGCTCGTGCTGCTCCAGCGGCGACTGCCGAGCGTCGGGATCCAGCCGTATCTCCAGTTCGCCGCCGATCTCACCGCGATCACCCTCGTCCTGCACGCGAGCGGCGGCGTCGGCAGCGGCCTCGGCGGGCTCCTGATCGTCTCGGTCGGCGGGCTCGCGCTCCTGGTCCACACCGACCGCGCATTCCTGCTCGCCGCGGTCACGACGCTCGCGCTGCTCGGCGAGCAGGTATTCGCGCACTTGCAAGGGCTCACCTCGAGCACGGACTTCGCGGCGGCCGGAGTGCTCGGCGCGGTCATCTTCGTGATCACCGGCGTCGTGCAGATTCTGCGGCGGCAGATTCTCGAGACGACCGCGCTCGCGGAGCAGCGCGGCGTCGACCTGCGCAACCTCGTCGAGCTGAACGAGTACATCATCCAGCACCTTCGCGAGAGCATCGTCGTCGTCGACGGCGACGATCGGATTCGGCTGATCAACGAATCGGCCGCGAAGCACCTCGGCGCGGATTCCTCGGCGTCGGGCAGATCGCTCGGCGAGGTGGCGGAGCCGCTCGCCGAGCGGCTGCGCGCTTGGCGTGCGGACGAGGCCTCGGCCGACAAGGCGAAGAGCGTCTTCGCGTCGAGCGACGGCGCGACGAACATCCAGCCGCATTTCGCGCCGCTCGCGCCGGACAGGCGCGGCGGCGTGCTGATCTTTCTCGAGGACACCTCGCTGATCGCCGAGCGCGTGCAGCAGGCGAAGCTCGCGGCGCTCGGCCGGCTCTCGGCGAGCATCGCCCACGAGATCCGGAACCCGATCGGCGCGATGAGCCATGCGGGGCAGCTGCTCGCGGAATCGACGACGATCACCGCGGCCGAGCAGCGCCTGACGGACATCATCCGGGTGAACGCGCGGCGGGTCAGCCAGATCGTCGACAGCGTGCTGACGCTCTCGCGCCGCGGCAAGACGCGGCCGCAGCGCGTCCGGCTCGGACCGTGGCTCGAGGCGTTCGCGACGGAGTTCACGCAGACGCTCGAGCTGTTCGAGGGCTCGATCGCGGTGCAGCCGGGCGACGCGGAGCTCGAGGCGTGGGTCGACCCGACCCATCTGCATCAGGTGATCTGGAACTTGTGCGAGAACGCGGTGAAGTACGCGAGCGTCGCGGCCGGCGCGATCTCGGTCGATCTCGGCTTCGGCGTGCTCGAGCCATCCGGGCGCCCCTACGTCGAGGTCGCCGACCGGGGGCCCGGCATCCCGCGCGAGCAGGCGGAGCAGATCTTCGAGCCGTTCTACACCGGCCAGCCGGGCGGGACCGGCCTCGGCCTCTATATTTCCCGCGAGCTTTGCGAGCGCAACGGCGCAACGCTCCGGTATCAACCGCGCCCCGGCGGCGGCAGTATCTTTCGGGTAGTGTTCGCGGACCCCGACCGCTGGCAACCGACAGAAGAGAGCACATGAAGCCGATCGCGCTCGTCGTCGACGACGAACCGGACATCTGCGAGCTTCTCGCGATCACGCTGGAGCGGATGGACATCGCGGCGCGCACGTGCGCCGACCTCGCGAGCGCGAAGCGGTTGCTCGCGAAGGAGACGTTCGACCTCTGCCTGACGGACATGCGGCTGCCGGACGGCGACGGCCTCGAGCTCGTCGAGTGGATCCAGAGCGAGGTGCCGGGCACGCCGGTGGCCGTGATCACCGCGCACGGCAGCGTCGAAGCCGCCGTGCGCGCGTTGAAGCTCGGCGCATTCGACTTCGTCTCGAAGCCGCTCGATCTGCAGGACCTGCGGAAGCTCGTAAGCTCGGCGCTGAAGCTGCGGCGCATCGCGCCGCCGCGCGGCGCCGCAACGGACGGGCTGATCGGCGCCTCGCCCGCGATCGAGAAGGTGCGGGCGATGATCGCGAAGGTCGCACGGAGTCAGGCGCCCGTGCAGATCTCCGGCGAATCCGGCACCGGCAAGGAGCTCGTCGCGCGGATGATCCACGAGGCGAGCCCCCGGCGCGACGGTCCGTTCGTGCCGATCAACTGCGGCGCGATCCCGACCGAGCTGATGGAGAGCGAGTTCTTCGGCCACAAGAAGGGCAGCTTCACGGGCGCGGTCGGCGACAAGATCGGCCTGGTGCAGACCGCCGAGGGCGGCACGCTGTTCCTCGACGAGGTGGCCGACCTGCCGCTGCACATGCAGGTGAAGCTGCTGCGCGTGATCCAGGAGAAGGC
>CAYWGQ010000139.1:0-10367 GCA_964457725.1 uncultured Gammaproteobacteria bacterium | reverse complement strand
CTACGGCCCGTTCGTGAAGTTCGATCACGACTTCATCGGCCGCGAGGCGCTCGAGAAGATGGCGGGCAAGCCGCATCGCCGCAAGGTGACGTTCGCGTGGAACCCGGACGACGTCGCGAAGGTGTTCCGCTCGCTGCTCGATTCCGGCGACATCTACAAGTACATCGACTTGCCGCTGTCGAACTACGCGTCGTCGTCGTTCGACAAGATCGTCTACAAGGACAAGATCGTCGGTGCGTCGATGTTCGCGGGCTACAGCTACAACGAGCGCTCGATGCTGTCGCTCGGCATCTGCGATCCGGACATCGAGATCGGCACCGAGGTCACGCTCGTTTGGGGCGAGGAAGGCGGCGGCTCGCAGAAGACGACCGTAGAGCGGCACCGGCAGATCGAGATTCGCGCGATCGTGAGCCCCGTGCCGTACGCGAAGGTCGTGCGCGAGAGCTACGCCGAGGGCTGGCGGACCGGCAAGGTCCAGCTCTAACGCCCGGACCGCGCAGGTGCCGGTCGTTCGGTTCGGTTTGCCCGGCTGCTCGGCTGCCCGGGCAAACCGATCCGGACGGCCGGCGTCTCGTCGACCATGATCGAAGCGAGCGCGCGTCCCCGCCAGAGCGCGTGGCTTCTGCTCGGCCCCGGCCTGCTGCTCGCGGCGACCGGCGTCGGCGGCGGCGACCTCGCGACCGGCAGCATCGTCGGCAGCCTGCTCGGCACGACCGTCCTCTGGGCCGCCGTCATCGGCGCCGGCCTGAAGCTCGTCGTCACCGAGGGGCTCGCGCGCTGGCAGCTCGCGACCGGCGAGACGCTGCTCGAGGGCGCCGTGCACCGCCTCGGCCGCATCGTCGTCTGGCTGTTCCTGCCGTATCTCCTGCTGTGGTCGTTCTTCGTCGGCTCCGCGATGATGAGCGCGTGCGGCGTCGCGCTGCACGCGATCGTGCCGGTCTTCGACGATTCGCAAACCGCCCGCGTCGTGTTCGGGGCGGCTTCCGGCGTCGTCGGGCTCGCGCTCGTGCTGCGCGGCGGCTACCCGCTCTTCGGCCAGGTGATGCGCGTCTGCATCGCCGTGATGTTCGTGACCGTCGTCGCGACCGCCGCGCTGCTGTGGCCCGGCACCGGCGTCGTGCTCGAAGGCTTGCTGATCCCGCGCATCCCGACCGAGGTGCCCGGCGCCGTCACGTGGACCGTCGCGCTGATCGGCGGGATCGGCGGCACGCTGACCGTGCTCGCATACGGCTACTGGCTGCGCGAGGAGGGACGGACGGGGCCTGAGGAGCTCGCGGCGTGCCGGATCGACATCGGCGTCGGCTATCTGATGACGGCCCTGTTCGGCGTCGCGATGATCATCGTCGGCACGAACATCGCGGTCGAAGGGCAGGGCACCGGGCTGCTCGTCGAGCTCGCCGGCGCGTTGCGCGGCGAGCTCGGCGTGGTCGGCGAGTGGCTGTTTCTCGCCGGAACGTTCGGCGCCGTGTTCTCGAGCCTGCTCGGCGTGTGGCAGTCCGTGCCGTATCTGTTCGCCGACTGCATGCGTCTGCTCGCCCGAGAGCCGGGAGCGCCCCGCGTCGCCGAGCCGGTCGACACGCGCAGCCGCTGGTATCGCGGCTACCTGATCGCAATCGCGTTCGTGCCGATGATCGGCCTCTTCGTGAGCTTCCGCGAGGTGCAGAAGATCTATACGGTCATCGGCGCCTTGTTCTTTCCGCTCCTTGCCTTAGGATTGCTGATCTTCAACGGGCGCGCAAGCTGGGTCGGCGCGCGGTTCGTGAACGGGCCGCTGACCGTTGCCGCGCTTCTCGGCGTGCTCGTGCTCTTCACGTGGATCGGCATCGCGAACATCGAGACGAGCTGACATGACGAACCTATCGCACCTCGGTCCGCATCTGCCGGTCGACGACAGCATTCCCCGCTACGACACCCTCGTGCACATGTTGTACGCGGCCGTCGAGGCCGAGCCCGACGTCGTCGCGGTGATCTACGAGGAACGGCAGATGACGTACCGGGAGTTCGGCCGCGCGGTGGCCGGGCTCGCGGCCGCGCTTCGCGAGCGCGGCATCGGCCGCGGCAGCCGGGTCGTCGTGCTGATGCCGAACTCGATCGAGATGGACGTCGCGATCATGGCCGTGATGGCGGTCTCCGCGCAGGTCGCGCCGGCGAACCCGTTCCTGACGCATGCGGAGCTGCAGCGCGTGCTCCGCGACGTCGATCCGTCGCTCGTAATCGCGGTGCAGTTGACGGAAGAGAAGGCGCGCGGCATCGCGTCCGAGCTCGGCGCCGGCGAGGTGCTGGTGCTCGGCGAAGGCGGCGTCGAGCTCGACGAGTGGGTTCGGGACGCGCGGCTCGATGCGCCGCTCGAGTCGCTGCCGGGCGCAGACGACCTCGCGCTCTTGATCTTCACCGGCGGCTCGACCGGCGTCCCGAAGGGCGTCGATCACACGCACCGCGGGCTGATGTGGGGCGTGCTGCAGCACGTGATCGTCTGGCCGGGCGAGCTCGGCCGCGAGCGGTTCTTGAACGTCGCGCCGATGTTCCACATCTGGGGCCTCGCGTACTCGACTTGGGTGCCGATCTACATGCGGAGCACGCTCGTGATGGTGCCGCGCTACGATCCGGACAAGGTCGCGCAGGCTCTCGGCCGGCATCGGATCACGATCTTCGCCGGCGGGCCGGCGCCGATCTACATGGGGCTCCTCGCGAGCCCGGTATTCGACGAGACCGATTTCTCCGCGCTCAAGTACTGCATCTCGGGCGGCGCGCCGGTGCCCGAGGACTTGCACCGCGAATGGCGCGAGCGCACGGGCTGCGCGATCCTCGAGGGCTGGGGCATGACCGAGGGCGCGCCGTTCTGCCTGAACCATCTCGACGCACGGAAGCTGCTTTCGGTCGGGCGGCCGGTGCCGCAGACCGAGGTTCAAGTCGTCGACCTCGAGGAGGGCACGCGAGTGCTGCCGCGCGGCGAGCCCGGCGAGGTGCGCGTCCGCGGTCCGCAGCTGATGAGCCGCTATCGCAAGCAGCCCGAGGAGACGGCCCGGGCCCTGCGCGACGGCTGGCTCTACACGGGCGACATCGGCGTCGTCGATGACGAAGGGTTCCTCTCGCTCGTCGACCGCAAGAAGGACATGGTCATCGTCGGCGGCTTCAACGTGTATCCGCGCGAGGTCGACGAGGTGCTGTTCAACCATCCGAAGATCCGCGAGGCCGCCACCGTCGGTAAGCCGGATGCGCGGCTCGGCGAGGTGATCGTCGCGTTCGTCGTCCTCGATGCAGGCCAGACGCTGACCGAGGAAGAGTTCTTCGCCTACTGCAAGGAAAACATGGTGAAGTACAAGCGGCCGGTCGAGGTGCACTTCGTCGACGCGCTGCCGAAGACGGGCACGAACAAGATCAATCGCCGCGCGCTTCGCGAGCGCCTCGGTGCGCTCGGCGGCTGAGGAACGGCCGCGATGGCGCTGAAGCGTGCGACCTGGCACGCGGGACGCGTGATCACGCTCGAGCACCGCTCGCGCGTGCTCGAAGGCAATCCGCTCGGCGATCCGCACGAGCGCACGATCGACGTCTGGCTCCCGCCCGGCTACGACGAGGGGCAAGGCCGCGGCCGCGGCCGCCGCTATCCGGTGCTGTTCGACCTCGTCGGCTTCACCGGATCCGGCAGGTCGCACACGAACTGGCGCGGGTTCGACGAGAACGTGCCGGAGCTCGCCGCGCGGCTCGTGCACGAGAAGAAGCTCGGGCCCTGCATCATCGTCTTCCCGGACTGCTTCACCGCGCTCGGCGGCAATCAGTACGTGAACTCGAGCGCGGTCGGCCGCTACGCGGATTACTTGACGCGCGAGCTCGTGCCGTTCATCGACCGGGAGCTGCGCACCCTCGCGTCGCGCGATCACCGCGGCTGCTTCGGCAAGTCCTCCGGCGGCTACGGCGCGATGCTGCACGGCATGAAGCACCCGCGCACGTGGGGCGCGATCGCCGTGCACTCCGGCGACGCGTACTTCGACTTCGTCTACGGATGCGACTGGCCGAGCACGCTCGACGAGCTCGCGAAGCACCGCCGGCCCGCGCGGAAGGAAGGGCCCGTCGATGTCGTGAAGGAGGCCGCCGCGGTCGCGGACGGGCGGGACGACGGCCGCGTCCGCCGGTTCCTCGACAGCGTCTGGCGGAAGCAGCACCTGTCGAGCGGTGAGGTGCACTGCTTGATGAACCTCGCGATGGCCGCGACGTACGATCCGGATCCGAGCGCGCCGAACGGGTTCCGCGTGCCGTTCAACCTCGAGACGGGCGAGCGGATCGAGGCGCGCTGGCGGCGGTGGCTCAAGCACGATCCGGTGAACCTCGTCGGGCGCTACGCGGCGAACTTGAAGACGCTGCGCGGCATCTTCATCGACTGCGGCTGGCGCGATCAGTACCGGATCCACTACGGCTCGCGGCTGTTATCGAAGCGGCTCGCGGAGCACGGGGTGCCGCACCGCTACGAGGAGTTCGACGGCACGCACTCCGGCATCGACCACCGCATGGCCGTCAGCCTCCCGTTCCTCTACCGCGCGCTACACCCGTAGGAGCGGCTATCCAGCCGCGACCACCGCGACGTTGAACGAAGCGGCAGTCGCGGCTGGACAGCCGCTCCTACCGGAAGAGCGCGCTACTCCGCGAAGGCGCGAGCGACCGGGAGGATGGTGATGCGCGAGCGGTCGATGCGGAGCGGCCAGCGCTCGATCTCGCGGTCCTCCGCGAGCACGTGATCCGGCTTCGGCGTCGCGTACGAGATCGGCGTCGGCTCGCCGCTCGCGAGCGTCGCCGCGAGCCCGTCCGCGTCGCCCGTCACGATTGCGATCCGCAGATTCTCGTGCTGCAGGTGCCGGCGGATCGCCGCGTTCACGTCCTCGAGCGTGAGCTCGTCCATCATCTGCCGGAACCGCTCGAGGTGTCCGGGCGGCGGGATCCCGTAGATCACGTCGTCGACCGCGTAGCCGAGCCGTTCCTCGGTCGTCTCGGCGAAGTGCACGGCGTATTTCTTCAAGAACGACCGCGTCAGCTCGAAGTCCTCGCGCGACATTCCCGTCTCGACGAGCCGCTCGAGCTCGCGGAGCGCCGCCCGCAGCGCGAACGGCGCCTGCTCGTTCGGCAGCGTCCGCAGCCAGATCTCGAAGAGCTGGTGGCGCCGCGGCACGTTCGTCGGGGGCATCTGGTAGTCGCCGCCGTCCGGAAACGCCTCGATGTAGGAGTAGTCGCCGTAGTTCAGCCCACGCAGCTCGCGGATCACCTGGAACAGGTGGCTCGCCTGATTGCGATGCTCCCCGAACCACGAGTTCGCGATCCAAAGCGCGTAGAAGTCGCGCTCGCCGCGGCGCACGCCGAGCGGAAAGCCGAGCGACAGCGACGCGTCCGCGCCCGGCTTCGCGACGAGCAGCACCTCGCGGCCCTCGAGCGGCGGCGGGTCGATCTCGGGCGGCGGCGTCGGCGTGCCCTCCGGCAGCGCCGCGACGGCCGCGCGAAACGCGTCCGCGGTCGCCCGATCGTAGCCGCCGCCGATGCCGACCACGGCGTTCGCGGCCGTGTAGTGCTCGCGATAGAAGCGCCGCACGTCGTCGAGCGTGATCGCGCGCAGGCCCGCGGCCGTGCCCTCCGTCGGATGCGCGTACGGCGTCCCGGCGAACGACGCGTGGTAGAGCGCGGCCTTGCCGAGCTCCTCGTCCGACGCGTAGCGCAGCTCGTTCTCGATGTAGTTGATCGCGTCGGTCCGCACGCGCTCGAAGTCGCTCGCGAGGAACGCGGGGCGTGCGAACGCGTCGGTGAAAAGCTCGAGGTACGCGGCGACGTTGTCGACGTGCGTGCGCCCAGTCAGCGTCGTCAGCTCCCGATCGACGCGCACGTCGTAGTCCGCCGCGAGCGGGTAGAGCTTCTCGAGGATCGCCTCGAGCGAGTTCCGCTCGGTGGCCGCATCCGCGATCATCTGCCCGGTCAGGAAGGCGAGCCCTTCCTTTCCAGGCGGGTCGTTCTGCGAGCCGACGCGGAACGACAGGGAGAACGAGACGGTCGGGTCGGCCGCAACGGGCAACTGCACCACTGGAACTTCCTCCGCTAGCTTCGGCTGCGCACAGCCAGAGAGCGCGATTGCGACGACGATCAGCGCGGCCCCGCGCATCATTCGCGCGGGCGCAGCACGCCGACCGTGCGCCGCTCGGGCACGAGATAAGCGACGGCCGCGGCCTGCACGTCCGCGCTCGTCAGGGCAGCGTAAGCAGCGTACTGCGCCTCGAGCGCCTCGAGCCGCCCGGTCAGCGCGATCGGCCGCGCGAGGCTCGACGCGACCGCGTCCGGCGTGTCGAGACTCATCAGGAAACCGTATTTCAAGCGCGACTGGAGCGCCGCGACTCGCGCGGGATCGGGCGGCGTGCGCCGGTACGCGTCGATCGTCGCGTCGATCACGCCGAGCACGTAATCCACCTTCGCCGGGTCCTTCACGCGCGCGATGATGTCGAGCAGCCCCGGATCGCGGTTCCAGCTCGCATCCGCCTCGAGGAACTCGACGACCTGCTCGTCGAGCACGAGCCGCCGGTACGCCTCGCTCGTCTCGCCGAACGCGAGGTCCGCGAGCAGGTCGGCCGCGACTCGCGTCCGGTCCGCGGGATCGAAGCGCGCGATCTTGTAGGCGACCCAGAGCAGCGGCAACGTCTGGCCGTCATAGCTCACGTCGATGCGGCGCTCCTCCGTCTGCTCGGGCTCCTCGGGCACGTCCGGCGCGACGTAGCCGGGCCGCCAGTCCGCGTAATGCTCGCGCGCGAGCGCGAGCACGCGCTCCGGCTCGACGGCGCCGACCGCGAGCAGCACGGTGTTCTCCGGCCGGTAATAGCGCGCGAAGAACTCGCGCGAGTAGTCGAACATCTGCGGCATCGCGGCGATGTCGCGCTCGTAGCCCATCGTCGTGTGGCCGTACGTGTGCTTCTCGAACGCGGTCTCGAGCAAGGCCTCGTACAGCACGAAGAAGGGCTCCGTGCGGCTCTTGCGGTACTCCCCGTAGACGGCGCCCGCTTCGGTCTGGAAGTCGGGCTCGGCGTACCGGAGGTTCTGAAAGCGATCGCTCTCGAGGAGCATGACCTGCTCGAGATCTTCCGCCGTCATCGAGATGTGGTAGGCGGTCAGGTCGTCGGTCGTGTACGCGTTCGCGTCGGCGCCGATCTCGGTCAGGATCCGCTGATACACCTCGGCCGGATGCCGCTCGGTGCCGCGAAACATCATGTGCTCGAAGAAGTGCGCGAAGCCGGTGCGCCCCGGCTCGTACTCGTCGCGCGAGCCCGTGCGCACGATCGACCAGTACGCGACGAGCCCGTTGCTCGGCATCGGGATCGTGATCACCGTCAGACCGTTGTCGAGCGTCGCCGTATGGTGCGGATAGGGGAAGATTCCGTTCACTGTGTCCTGCGCAATGCCCGCGGCCGCCGCGAGGCCGAGCGCGACGCACGCGGCTGCCGCCGCCGTCCGCCGCATCGTCCCCGCGGGCCGCCGGGCCCGGTCGGTGGGATGCCTCATCGACTCATCATAGCGAATCGCCGCGAACGGCCCGGTCCGCCCCCGCGACGCTCGCGCAACCGGGCGTGAACAATCGGTACCATCTGCGGATGGCGGCGACGGTCGGATTGATCGGAACGGGCGATATGGGCAGCGCGGTCGGCGCCGCGCTCGTGCGCGCCGGATACCGGGTCGTCAGCGATCTCGGGCCGCGGAGCGCGCACTCCCGCGCGCTCGCCGAGCGCGCGGGCATCGAGAATGCGGGCTCGCTCGAGGGCGTTGCCGCCGAGGCTTCGATCATCCTGTCGATCGTGCCGCCTGCCGCAGCACCGGCCGCGGCGGAGGCGGCCGCGGAAGCGATCGCCGCCGCGGGCACCCGCCCCGTCTTCGCCGACTGCAACGCCGTATCGCCCGCGACCGTGCGCGCGATCGCGGCGGCATTCCCGGCCGATGCGTTCGTCGATGCCGGCATCGTCGGCCGGGCGCCGCGTGCGGGCGACGTCGGGACCACGCGGCTCTACGCCTCGGGCGCCGCGCGCGCGGCGCTGCTCGGGCTCGCGGTGCCGGAGCTCGCCCGCCACGACCTAGGGCCTGCGGTCGGGCGCGCGTCGGCGTTGAAGATGACGTACGCGGCGCTGAACAAGGGCACGGACGCGCTGCACGCCGCCATCCTGCTCGCCGCCGAGCGGCTCGGCGTCCGCGCGGAGCTGATGCCCGAGCTCGAGGCGAGCCAGGCCGAGGCGCTCGCGCGGATGCGCGCCCGGGTGCCGTATCTCGGCGCGACGGCCGCGCGCTTCGTCGGCGAGATGCACGAGATCGCGGCGACGTTCGCGGCCGCGGGCGTCACACCCGCTTTTCACGAAGGCGCCGCCTGGCTCTACGAGCGGCTCGCGTCGACCCCGCTCGCGGCCGAGACGCGCGCGACGTTGCCGAAGCACCGCTCGCTGGACGAGGCGCTCGCCGTGTTCGTCGCCGCGCTCGAGGGCGACGGCGCGAAGTGAACGAGATCCCGTACGAGGGGCTCACGCCCGACGTGATGCTCGCGGCCGTCGAGAGCGTCGGCTTCGTGCCGAACGGCCGGATGCTCGCGTTGAACAGCTACGAGAATCGCGTCTATCAGATCGGCACCGAGGACGGGTTCGTGGTCGTGAAGTTCTACCGCCCGGGGCGCTGGTCGAACGAGGCGCTCGCCGAGGAGCACGAGTTCGCGCTCGAGCTTGCGAGCCACGAGATCCCGGTCGTGCCGCCGCTCGTGATCGACGGCAAGACGCTGCACGAGCACGCGGGCTACCGCTTCGCGCTCTACGAGCGGCGGGGCGGACGATGGCCGGAGCTCGCCGATTCTTCCGAGTGGATCCAGATGGGCCGGTTCCTCGGGCGGATCCACGCGGTCGGCGCGGTGCGGCCGTTCCGCGCCCGGCCGACGCTCGCGCCGGCCGAGATCGCGCGGTCCGCGGCCAAGACGGTGCTCGAGGGCGGCTGGCTGCCGGAGCATCTCGTCGACAGCTACCGGACGATCACCGCGCAGCTCGTCGCGCGGCTCGAGCAGCGCCTCGAGGAGACGGGCCGCTATCGCGTGCTGCGGATCCACGGCGACTGCCACCGCGGCAACGTGCTGTGGACGGACGCGGGCCCGCATTTCGTCGATCTCGACGACTGCGTGAACGGTCCGGCGGTGCAGGACCTGTGGCTGTTCCTGTCGGGCTCGCGCGAGGAGATGACCGGTCAACTCGCGGATCTGCTCGAGGGCTACGAGGAGTTCGCGTCGTTCGACGCGCGGGAGCTTCGCCTGGTCGAGGTGCTGCGGACCGCGAGGCTGATCCACTACAGCGCGTGGATCACGCAGCGGTGGGCGGATCCGGCGTTTCCGCGGGCGTTTCCGTGGATCGCCGAGAACAAGTACTGGGAGGAGCACGTCCTGACGTTGAAGGAGCAGCTCGCGGCGCTCGACGAGCCTCCGCTCCCCGTCTGAGCCCGCCTCGCCCCCCTTTCGTAGGAGCGGCTGTCCAGCCGCGATCTGCGCCTTGCTCTCGAGCGGGAGGGGGAGGCCGAAGATCGCGGCTGGACAGCCGCTCCTACCGAGGGGTCGCGGCTGACAGCCGCTCCTACCGGGGAGGCGGAGCAGCCTCCGTTCGGCGGGGGATCTCCGGTATCATTTCGGTCTCCCGCCGCGATGCCTGGAGGGGACCAGAGATGGCATACGACCTGCTCGGCAAAGATTTCACGCCGCCCGACGTTCACCCGAAGGTCACCGGCAAAGCCAAGTACTCCGAGGACTTTCGCGCGGACGGGATGGTCTTCGTGAAGCTCCTGACGAGCCCGATGCCGCACGCGCGGGTCCGGAACATCGACGCGCGCGAGGCCCTCGCGATGCCGGGCGTGCTCGGCATCCTGACCGCGGACGAGGTCCCGAGCTTCCCCGCGCCGGCCGACGTGATCCTGACGAACGAGCCGCTGTTCGTCGGCGACCCGATCCTCGCGGTCGCCGCGGAGACCGAGGAGATCGCCGCGGACGCGCTCGAGAAGATCCGCGTCGACTACGAGGAGCTGCCGTTCACGGTGGATCCGCTGCAGAGCCTCTTCCCGGGCGGGCCGAACGCACGCACGGACGGCAACGTCGCGAACCCCGGCGTCGATCTGCGGACGGTGAAGTGGACGGCACAGGACTTCGCCGCGGCCGGCGAGGACCAGCTGCCGGAGGGCGAGCCGGTCGGCGAATGGTCGTACGGCGACGTCGACGCCGGCTTCGCGAGCGCCGCGCTGGTGCTCGACGAGACGTTCGTGACCGCGGGCCTGTCCCACCACTCGATGGAGCCGCGCTCCGCGATGGCGTACTGGCAGAACGGCAAGTGCTTCCTGCACGCGTCGTC
>CAYWGQ010000138.1:441-10388 GCA_964457725.1 uncultured Gammaproteobacteria bacterium | reverse complement strand
CTGCATCTCGCAATGGGGCCACGACTTCCGGCAGGACTACCTCGCGCTCGGCGAGCTCGGCCGCACCTTCCCCGGCGTCCCGCGGATGGCGCTGACCGCGACCGCGACGCCGCTCGTGCGGGACGAGATCGTTGCGCGGCTCGAGCTCGCCGAGCCCGCGATCTTCGTCTCGAGCTTCGACCGGCCGAACATCCGTTACGCCGTCCAGGCGAAGGCGGACGCACGGCGGCAGCTCGCGCAGTTCCTCGCGAGCCGCCGCGGGGAGTCCGGAATCGTCTACTGTCTTTCGCGCGCGAAGGTCGAGCGCACGGCCGAGTGGCTCGCGCAGCAGGGGTACGTTGCGCTGCCGTACCACGCCGGCCTGCCGGCGGACGTCCGGGCCGCGCATCAGCGGCGGTTCCTCGTCGAGGACGGAGTCGTGATGGTTGCGACCATCGCGTTCGGCATGGGCATCGACAAGCCGGACGTGCGATTCGTCGCGCACCTCGATCTCCCGAAGAGCGTCGAGTCGTATTACCAGGAGACCGGCCGGGCGGGCCGCGACGGCGCCCCGGCCGATGCGTGGATGATCTACGGGCTCGCGGACGTCGTGCAGCTGCGCCAGCTCGTCGAGCAGTCCGAGGCGGACGAGGAGCACAAGCGGCTCGAGCGCCATCGGCTCGATGCGCTGCTCGGCTGGTGCGAGCTGACGGAGTGCCGCCGCCGGCCGCTGCTCGAGTACTTCGGCGAGCGGCTCGCGCGAGACTGCGGCAACTGCGACAACTGCCTCGAGCCGCCGCCGACCTGGGACGGCACCGAGGCGGCGCAAAAACTGTTGTCGGCCGTCTATCGCACCGGACAGCGGTTCGGCGCGGCGCACGTCGTCGACGTGCTGCGCGGCAACGCGACCGAGAAGATCGTCCGTAACGGCCACGATCGCCTGTCGGTGTTCGACATCGGCGCCGACCTCGAGGCCGGCGCGTGGCGGTCGGTCATCCGGCAGCTGATCGTTCGGGGGTATCTGCGCGTCGATCACGCGGCGTACGGCGCACTGAAGCTGACGGAACGGAGCCGCGCCTTGCTACGGGGCGAAGTCGAGCTGAAGCTTCGGCACGACGTCGCGAAGCCGGTTGCGGCGAAGAAGACCGGCACGAAGGACCGCACCGTCAGCGACGCGGATCGTGCGCTTTGGGAGGCACTGCGCGAATGCCGGCGGCAGCTTGCCGCCGAGCAGGGCGTGCCGCCGTACGTAATCTTTCACGACGTCACGCTCGCCGAGATGGCGCGTGATCGTCCGCGCGACGCCGCGGCGCTGCTCGGCTTGACGGGCGTCGGCCAGGCGAAGCTCGCGCGCTACGGCGAGCGATTCCTCGCGGTGATCCGCGCCGCGGACTGCCGAGCGGCGGAGGACGTGTAGCGGGAAGGAGGGCATGACATGCGACGGCGAACTCTCGTTTTCGGGTGCATGGCCGCGACCGCGGCCGCAGCATTCGCACGCGTGCACGGGCAAGAGCGCTCGGCCTCGGTGCACGAGCTGCTCGAGCGGCTCCGGGACGGCGGCTACGTGCTCGCGATGCGGCATGCGAGGGCGCCGCGTGCGGCCTCGGCCGGGGTGGAACGCCGGCTCGACGCCGCCGGCCGGGCGAGCGCGGCGGCGATGGGCGAGGCGCTCCGCACGCTTCGCGTCCCGATCGGTCCGGTGCTGACGAGCCCGGCGCTGCGCGCGGTCGAGACCGTCGAGCAGCTGGGTTTCCCGAGCGCCCGGGCGGTCGACGAGCTCGGCGACGGCGGCCATGACATGCGCGCGGACGACGAAGGGCGCCGCTCGGACTGGCTCCGCGAGCGTGCCGCGCGGCCGCAGGCCGGTGCGAACGTGCTGCTCGTCACGCATCTGCCGAATCTCGTCGGCGCGTTCGGCGACGCCGCGGCCGACCTCGCGGACGGCGAAGCCCTCGTGGTCGACCCGAGCGGCGGAACGCCGACCGTGATCGGCCGGGTACCGATCGAGGCGTGGCCAGGGCTCGTAGACGAGTAGCGACACCGAGCGCGTTCAGGGGGCCGGGGTCACGGCGAGCCTCGGGCGACGGAGCCAGACCGTTACGGACGATAGTTAGGCGAGTCTGCTAACATTAAATTAAACCCCGCTCCGACCCGCGCGCCGGGTTCTCGGAGCGCGAGGCAGTGGGCGCCCGTCCGCGGCACGGTTGGAGATTCGTCGATGGCCGGTGATCCCCGGAGTGGCGGGACCTCCACCGCTACCTTGCCCGATTTTCTCGGCGACGCACCGGGCGCGGGCGTAGTGGTCGGGCTGCTCCGCGGGATCGATTGGCGCTCGAGCCCCGTCGGCCCTCCGCAGCGCTGGCCGAAGGCGCTGCGGATCGCGATGCGGACCTGTCTCGAGGCGGCGGAACCTCGTCTCCTGTGGTGGGGTTCCGAGTTCGCGACCTTCTATAACGATGCCGCCTGCCTCCTGCTCGGCGGCCGGCACCCGGCCGCCCTCGGCGCGCCGATGCGGCACGCCGCACCCGGGCTATGGAGCCTGCTCGGCGGTGCGATCGAGCGGGTCGCCGCGACCGCGGAGCCGGTCCGCAGCGACCATCAGCTCCTCATCCTCGAGCGGCATGGTCGTGCCGAGGAGCGCTATTTCTCGTTCGCGTACGCGCCGGTCATCGAGGAGCGCGGCGTCGCCGGCGTGCTCTGCTTCGCGACCGAGACGACGGGGCGGGTGCTCGCGTCGCGCCGCCGCCGCACGATCGCGCGGCTCGGGGAGATCGCCGCGCGGGCGACGAGCGAAGAGGACGCTTGGCAGCGCGCGCTCGCCTGCCTCGAGCACGATCCGGCCGATCTGCCGTTCGCGCTCATCTACCGGATAGAAGACGACAGCGGCGATGCACGCCTCGCGCACGCGGTCGGCATCCAGCCCGGCGGCCCGCTCGCTCCGGAGCGGGTGCCGCTCGGCGCGGACGAGTCGGTCTGGCCGCTCGGGCGAGCGGTGCGGGAGCAGAGCGTCTTGCAAGGCGCCGGCGGCGTCGTGCTGCCGATCGCCGTCAGCGGCAGCGGCATACGGGGCCTGCTCGTCGCGGGCTTGAACCCGCGCCAGCCGTTCGACGGCGCGTATCGGGAGTTCCTGGAGACGGTCGCCGAGCGCATCGGCGCGTCGGTCGCGAGTGCGCACGCACGGGACTCCATCGAGCGCCGCGCGGCGGAGCTCGAACGGACGCGGGTGCTGCTCGCGCAGCGTTGCGCGGAGCTGACCGACATCATCGAGCAGTCGCCGGTGCAGATCGTCGTCACGCGCGGTCCGCAGTTCACCGTCACGCACGCGAACAAGCTCGCCCGGTTGTCCTCCGATGGCCGCACGCTGATCGGGCAGCCGCTGTTCGAGGCGCTGCCGGAGCTCCGCGAGCAACAGTTCGACCAAGGGCTTCGCGAGGTGCTAGCGACCGGCCGGGTGGAAACCGGGAACGAGGTGCACGTCCGTCTATGGCGGAATGGCGAGATCCGCGATACCTGGTTCAGCTTCGTCGCCGCGCCGCTTCGTGCGTCGAGCGGCAACATCGACGGCTTGATCGTGATCGCGAACGAGGTGACCGAGCAGGTGGCCGCGCGCGCCGCGCTGCTCGCGAGCGAGGCTCGCTACCGCAGCATCTTCGAGACGGTCGACGTCTCCATCTGGGAAGAGGATTACTCGAGGGTGCAGGAGCTCATCGACGAGCTCGCGGCGAGCGGCGTGGAGGATTTGCGCGGGTATCTGCTCCGCCATCCCGGTCTACTGCGCCGCGCGCTCTCGCTCGTGAAAATCGTGAGCGTCAATCCGTCCACGCTCAAGATGCTCGGCGCCCGCGACAAGGAGGCGCTCGAGCAGGCGTTGCCGTCGATCCTGCCGGCCGAGACGCTCGCGGTATTCGCAAGCAAGCTCGAGGCGGTCGCGAAGCGCAGGCCGCTGTTCGAGGCCGACTGCACGCTGCACACGCTCGCGGGCGAGCGCCGCGACGTGATGATGACGATGACTCTGTCGAAGCGCGACCCGGACTTGAAGCGCGTGCTGATCACGCTGGCCGACATCACCGAGCGCAAGCGCATGGAGGAAGCGCTGCGGGAGGCGGACCGGCGCAAGGACGAGTTCCTCGCGACGCTTGCGCACGAGCTGCGCAATCCGCTCGCGCCGCTGCGAAACGCGGTCGAGCTGCTGCGGGCGGCCGGTCATCGCCCGGCGCCGGCCGCGGTGGTCGACATCGTCGCGCGGCAAGTCGAGCACCTCGTGCGCCTCGTCGACGATCTGCTCGAGACGTCCCGGATCACTCGCGGCGCGTTCGAGCTGCGCCGCGAGCGCGTGGCGCTCGCGAGCGTCGTCCGCAACGCCCTCGAGACGAGCGAGCAGCTGATACGCGAGGCCGGACACGCGCTCGAGGTGCAGCTGCCGGACGAGCCGATCTGGCTCGACGGCGATCCCGTCCGCCTCGCGCAGATCCTGTCGAACGTGCTGAGCAACGCCGCGAAGTACACGCCGGCCGGGGGGCGCGTGTCGCTCGCGGCGCGCCGCGAGGGCGATCGGGTCGCGATATCGATCGCGGACACCGGCGTCGGCATCGCACCGGAGGCCATGCAGCAGCTGTTCACGCTGTTCAACCGCGTCGAGGGCACCGGCGGCCCGCCGGGGCTCGGCATCGGGCTCGCGCTGGCGCGCAGGCTCGCGGAGATGCACGGCGGCACGCTCGAGGCCCAGAGCGAAGGCCTCGGCAAGGGCAGCGTGTTCACGCTGCGGCTGCCCGTCGCGCCGGGGGAGGAGGCGGCGGCGGACGCCCCGGAAGCGGAGCCCCGCGGAAGCATCCGCGGCCGGCGAGTGCTCGTCGTCGACGACAACCACGATGCGGCCGACACGCTCGCGATGCTGCTCGGCGCCGCGGGCGCGCACGTGCGGGTCGCGTACGGCGGCGCGCAGGCGCTCGAAGCGTTCGCCGCGCACGACCCCGAGATCGCGCTCCTCGACATCGGCATGCCGGGCATGGACGGCTACGAGCTCGCGCGGCGTCTGCGTGTCGAGTTTCCGACGCGCCGGGCGGTCCTCGTTGCGCTCACCGGCTGGGGGCAGGAGCACGATCGGCGTCGCGCCCGGGAAGCCGGCTTCGACCATCACCTCGTGAAGCCGGCCGACATCGCGTCGCTCGAGCGGCTCGCCCGATCGCTCGACGCGCGGGACGAGGGGCAGGGAGGCTGACGGCTGGCACGCGAGTTGCAGCGGGCAGCGCCGTGCCCGAGCCGATGCAGCGTGTCGCCACATATCGCATCCAGCTGAACGCCGATCACGACCTCGACGCGGCGGCGGCTCTCGTGCCGTATTTGGCCGCGCTCGGCGTGAGCCACCTGTATTGCTCGCCGTATCTGCAGGCCGCCCCCGGCAGCGTGCACGGCTACGACGTCGCGGACCCGACCCGCGTGAACGAGGAGCTCGGCGGCAAGGAAGCGCACGGGCGGCTCTGCGCGGCGCTCGAGTCGCACGGGATGCAGCAGCTCCTCGACATCGTGCCGAACCACATGGCGATCGTGCCGCAGAACCCGTGGTGGTGGGACGTGCTCGCGCACGGCCCCGGCAGCCGTTACGCGCGCTACTTCGACGTCGACTGGGCGGCCGAGGACAACCAACGGCAGAACGTCGTGCTGCTGCCCGTGCTTGCCGATCACTACGGCCGCGAGCTCGAGGCGGGCAAGATTCGCGTCGAGCGGGACGGAGACACGCTCCGCGTGCGCTACTACGAGCAGCTCTTCCCGGTCGCGCCGGGGTCGATGGACGCATTGCTCGAGGAGGCCGGGATCGACGCGCTCTCGGCGGACGCGCTCGACGCGGCGATCGAGCGCGTCAATGCGGACCCGGACGCGCTCGACGCGCTGCTCGATCGCCAGCATTATCGGCTCGCGTTCTGGAGAATGGCGAGCCGCGAGCTCGGCTATCGGCGCTTCTTCGACATCGATTCGCTGATCGCGCTGCGAGCGGAACGCGCGGAAGTGTTTCGCGACGCGCACGCGCTCGTGCTCGAGTGGCTCGAAGCGGGCGTGCTCGACGGGGTTCGCGTCGACCACATCGACGGTCTCTACGATCCGCTGCAGTATCTGCAGCGGCTGCACGACGCTACCCCGCGCGCGTGGATCCTCGTCGAGAAGATCCTCGAGGCGAACGAGCGGCTGCCCGACGGCTGGCCGGTCGCGGGCACGACCGGCTACGAGTTCATCTACTGGGCCGGCGGGCTCTTCGTCGATCCGGCCGGCGAGGCGCCGCTGACCGCGCTTTACGAGGAGGTGATCGGCGCGCCGGTCGACTACCTCGAGCTCGTCCGCGCGAGCAAGCGCGCGGCCCTGCGCGACCTGCTCGGCAGCGACGTCAACCGTCTGATCGTGCTGCTCGAGGAGATCTGCGCGGGCGAACGCCGCTACCGCGACTACACCCGCGGCGAGCTGCGCGCTGCGCTCGAGGAGATCATCGCGTGCTTTCCGGTGTACCGCAGTTACGTCCGCCGCGGCGAGCCGCCGTCAGCGGTCGACGTCGAACACGTGGAGCAGGCGATCGCACGGGCGAAGGAGACGGCGCCCGAGATCGATCCGGAGCTGCTCGACCTGCTTCGCGACGTCCTGCTGCTTCGCAAGGAAGGGGCGCTCGAGACGGAGCTCGCGCTCCGCTTCCAGCAGCTCACCGGGCCTGCGATGGCGAAAGGCGTGGAGGACACGGCGTTCTATCGTTATCACCGGTTGATCGCGCTGAACGAGGTCGGCTCCGCTCCGGACCGTTTCGGAGTCTTGCCGGAGCAGTTCCACGCGTGGGCCGGCGACGTGCAGCGCCACTGGCCGGAGATGCTGCTCGCGACCTCGACGCACGACACGAAGCGCTCGGAGGACGTGCGAAGCCGGATCGCGCTGCTCGCGCAGATGCCGGACGACTGGGCCGCGGCCGTGCGGCGGTGGCTCGCGATGAACGAGCGCCACCGAGAGGCCGACCGGCCCGACCGCAATTTCGAGTACCTGCTCTATCAGACGCTCGTCGGCGCGTGGCCGATCGACGTCGAGCGGGTGCAGCGCTACGCGCAGAAGGCCGTTCGCGAGGCGAAGGTCCATACGTCCTGGACGCGGCCGAACGACGACTACGAGAAGGCCGTCGAGCGGTTCGTCGCCGCCGTCCTCGCGGACGAGGCGTTCGTCGCGGACCTCGAGGGCTTCGTCGGTCCGCTCGTCGAGGCGGGACGTGCGGCGTCGCTCGCGCTCGTGCTGCTGAAGCTCACCGCGCCCGGCGTCCCGGACTTCTATCGCGGCACCGAGCTATGGGACTCGAGCCTCGTCGATCCCGACAACCGGCGTCCCGTCGATTACGGAGAGAGGCACCGCCTGCTCGGCGAGCTCGAGCGACTCTCGCCGGAGGAAGCGCTGCGCCGTAGCGACGAAGGCGTGCCGAAGCTCTGGCTGATTCGCCACGGGTTGCGCCTGCGCCGCGAGCGGCCGGCCGCGTTCGGACGCGACGGCACTTACCGGCCGCTCGCTGCCGTCGGCGCGCGCGCCGCGCACGTGATCGCGTTCGAGCGCGGCGGCGAGATCGTGACCGCGGTGCCGCGTTTCGCGCTCGCGCTCGGCGAGGACTGGAGCGACACCGCGCTCGCGTTGCCGGCGGGCAAGTGGCGCAACGTGCTGACGGGCGACCTGCTCGACGGCGGGAGCGTTGCCGCCGCAGAACTCTTCGCACGCGTTCCGGTGGCGCTTCTCGCGCGCGAGCGCGGTTAACGTCCTCGCCGTTACGTTGCGCGTGGCACGCGCCTTGCACCCTCGAGGCTTCGCCTGCGGGCACCGACGGCCCAGCACGCGGCATTTATCCATTGGACGGAAACGTGAGGTGCGAGATGAAACTAGCGAAGAAATTACTCGTTCTTGGAGTGTCGGGCGCGCTCGCGCACGGCGTCCTCGCGCAACAAAGCCAGCAGCCCGGCCAGGAGCGCGGTCCATCCGCGCAATCGCAATCATCGCAGAGCCAATCGCAGCAACGCGAGCAAGGCCAATCCTCGGCGCAGCAGCGTCAGAGCGAGCAGCCGGGACAGTCGTCCTCGGCGCAACAGCGGCAAAGTCAAAGCCAGCAGCCGGGGCAGTCGTCGCAGCAACAGCAGGCACAGCAGCGCAGCAGCCAGCAGCAGGGGCAGCAAGCTTCCGGTCAAGGGCTGCAGCAGCTCTCGCAGCAGCACGAGAATCTCAGCACGTTCGTGCGGCTGATGGAGGAGACCGGTCTCGCCGACACGATCACGAGCGGCGGTCAGCGCTATACCGCTTTTGCACCGACGGACGAGGCTTTCGAGCAGCACGGCGACATGGAAGAGCTGATGCGACCCGAGAACCGCGAGCGGCTGGTCGAGCTGTTGCGCGACCACTTGATCGCGGACGAGGTCGATGCCGCGCGCGCGGGCGAGCTCGGTCAGGCGCTGACGGTCAGCGGACGCACGTTGACGCTCGAGGAGCAGAATGGCGAGCTGATGGTGAACGGCACCGAGGTCGAGGAGTCGGACATTCGATCCGGCGGTCTGATCGTGCACATCGTCGACGAGGTGCTCGAGCCGACGGGCGAGGCGAGCGTCGCGAGCGCACAGCAGCCGGGGCAGAGCGGCCAGCAGAGCGCGGCCGGGCAGCGGCAAGCGGGCTCGCAGAGCCAGGCCGGTCAGAGCCAGGCGGGCCAAAGCCAAGCCGGGCAGCGTCAGGCGGGTCAGAGCCAGGCGGGCCAGGGCCAGGCCGGACAACGTCAGGCGGGTCAGCCGGGTCAGGCCGGTGAGCGTCCGTCGTTCGAGGAGGTCGACCGGAACTCGGATGGCGAGCTCAGCCGAATCGAGCTCGCGAGGGTGGAGGGGATGGACTTCTCCGAGGTCGATACGAACCAGGACGGCAACATTAGCCGCCAGGAGTACGAGAACGCCGCGCAGCGTTGAGCCCTGCGTCTCGGCGCATCGAGCACTCGAGATCCGGGTGCCGATGCGGCCGGGACTCGGCGATCGTCGAGCGCCCGCGTCCGCGGGCGCTTTAGCTTTCGTCGTCGTCCGCCGTCGGGAGGCCGAGCAGCTGGAAGGAACGTGCCCGGAGCAGCAGTCGGTCCGCCGCCTGGAGCACCTCGGCCGACGGCTCCTCCACCGCCGTATCGAGCAACCGCCGCCACCCGGGCGCGCTCTGCGGCGCGGGTACCGTGAATTCGACGTCCTCGTGACCGGCGTTGAAGAGCAGCAACAGCTGCCCGAGGCTCGGCGCGTCGCCGTAGACCGTCTCCGCGCCGCGCTCGAGCAGTAGCCCTGCACAGCGCGTGTTGTCGTCCTCCCAGTGCGCGGGGTCGAGGTCGGTGCCCGTCGGGGCGAGCCAGCGAATCACCATGCCGTCGCGGAAGCTGTACCGATGGAGGAGCGGCTCGCTTCGGCGGAGCTCAATCGTGCCCCTCACGAACTCGATCAGCGCTTCGTCGGCCGCGGTCACCTTGTCCCAGTTAATCCAGCTCGTCTCGTTGTCCTGGCAATACACGTTGTTGTTGCCGTGCTGCGTGTTGCCGAGCTCGTCGCCGGCGAGCAGCATCGGCGTGCCGTGCGACAGCAGCAACGTCGCGAGGAAGTTGCGCTTCTGACGGGCACGGAGCGCGTTCACTTCCTCGTCGTCGGTCGGTCCTTCCGCGCCGCAGTTCCAGCTGTAGTTGTCGTCCGCACCGTCACGGTTGTCTTCGCCGTTCGCCTGGTTGTGCTTCTCGTTGTAGGACACCAGGTCGTGCAGCGTGAAGCCGTCGTGCGCGGTGACGAAGTTCACGCTCGACCACGGTCGGCGCCCGGCGCGGTCGTACATGTCGCCCGAGCCCGTCACGCGGGCGGCGAAGTCTCGGAGCATTCCGCCGTCGCCTTTCCAGAACCGGCGCACGGTATCGCGATACTTGCCGTTCCACTCGGCCCAGCCCGGCGGGAATGCGCCGACCTGATAGC
>CAYWGQ010000138.1:0-431 GCA_964457725.1 uncultured Gammaproteobacteria bacterium | reverse complement strand
CCCACGGCTCGCCGACGAGCTTGACGTGCGCGAGCACGGGGTCCTGCACGACTGCGTCGAAGAAGCCGCCGCGCGGGTCGAAGCCGTGCGGCTCCCGCCCGAGGATCGTGCCGAGATCGAAGCGGAAGCCGTCGACGTGCATCTCGAGCACCCAGTAGCGCAGGGAATCCATGACCATCTGCAGCACGCGCGGATGGCTCGTGTTCAGCGTATTCCCGGTGCCGGTGTCGTTGATGTAGTAGCGCGGCTGGTCGGGCATCGTCCGGTAGTACGAGTAGTTGTCGATGCCCTTGAACGCGAGCGTCGGCCCGAGCTCGTTACCCTCGGCGGTGTGGTTGTAGACGACGTCGAGGATCACCTCGAGGCCGGCCTCGTGGAACCGGCGGATCATCTCCTTGAATGAGACGACTCCGCCCGGGCCGAGATAGCTG
>CAYWGQ010000137.1:0-10457 GCA_964457725.1 uncultured Gammaproteobacteria bacterium | reverse complement strand
CGCGGTGCGCCCGCTGCAGAAGCTCGTGCCGCGCGGCGACACGACGCTCGCGGACGCGTATCTCTCGCGGGTGTTACGCCGCTACGTCGCGGCGGTCGAGGCCGGACTCGAGCGCGAGCTCCGCGGCGCGCCGCTTCTGTTCATGCAGAGCCACGGCGGGCTCGCGGCCGCCGCGCACTTCCGCGGCCGCGACAGCGTGCTGTCGGGCCCGGCGGGCGGCGTCGTCGGCATGGCGGCGACCGCGCGGGCCGCGGGTTTCGCCAGCGTGATCGGCTTCGACATGGGCGGCACGTCGACGGACGTCTCCCTGTACGACGGGCGCTTCGAGCGCACGCGCAGCGCGATCGTCGCCGGCGTCCGGTTCGCCGCGCCGATGATGGCCATCCACACGGTCGCGGCCGGCGGCGGCTCGATCGTGAAATTTGCCGGCGGGCGGCTCCAGGTCGGCCCGGAGTCGGCAGGCGCGTCGCCCGGCCCCGCGTGCTACCGGATGGGCGGGCCGCTGACGATCACGGATGCGAACGTCGTGCTCGGCAGGATCACGCCCGAGCACTTTCCGCACGTGTTCGGCGCGAGCGGCACGGAGCCCCTCGATCCGGAAGCGCCGCGGCAACTGTTCGCCGCACTCGCGGGCGAGATCGAAGCGGCGGGCGGCGGGCGGCTCGAGCCGACCGAGCTCGCCGAAGGGTGTCTCAGGATCGCGGTCGAGCGGATGGCCGGCGCAATCAAGCGGATCACGATCGAGCGCGGCGTCGACGCGCGGCGTTTCGCGCTCGCGTCGTTCGGCGGCGCCGGCGGCCAGCACGCGTGCCGGGTCGCGGACGCGCTCGGCATCGGCACGGTTCTGATCCACCCGCTCGCGGGCGTGCTCAGTGCGTTCGGAATGGGGCTCGCGGACCTGCGCGCGGTGCGGGTGCACGCAGTCGAGGCACCGCTCGACTCGGCGGCGCTCGCGGCGCTGCGTCCGATCGCGGCCGCGCTCGGCGAAGCCGCACGCGCGGAGCTCGAGGCGCAAGGCGGCGCGGCGGAGAGCATTCGCGTCGAGCTCACGCTGCTCGTTCGGATCGCGGGCTCCGACACCGCGCTGCCGATCCGCTGGAGCGGCGACGACGATCCGCGCCCGGTCGCGGCCGAGCTCCATGCGGCGCACGACCGGCTGTTCGGGTTTCGCGCGGAGCAGGCGACGATCGTGATCGAGTCGCTCGAGCTCGAGGCGATCTCGCCGAGCGCCGCGAGCCCGACCGTGCCGCCCGCGAGGACGGCGAGCGGCGGCGACGGCACGCAGCCGACGCCGCTCGCGCGCCGGCCCGTCTGGTTCGACGGCGCTTGGACCGACACCCCGCTCTACGATCGGGCGGCGCTAGCGGCTGGCGCGGAGATCGCCGGACCGGCGGTGATCGTCGAGGCGAACGCGACGACGGTCGTAGAGCCCGGCTGGCGGGCGGAGGTCGGCGGCGACGGCACCCTCCTCCTCACCCGTGCGACGCCCCGCGCAAGCCGGGAAGCGCTCGGCCGCGACGTCGACCCGATCATGCTCGAGGTCTTCAACGCGCTCTTCATGCACGTCGCCGAGCAGATGGGCGCCGTGCTCGAGCAGCCGGCGCACTTGGTCAACATCAAGGAAAGGCTCGATTTCTCCTGCGCGCTGTTCGACTCCGCCGGCGAGCTGATCGCGAACGCGCCGCACATCCCCGTGCATCTCGGCTCGATGGGCGACACCGTGCGCGCCGTGCTCGACGCGCACCGGGGCGCGATCGCGCCGGGCGACGCGTTCGTCTCGAACGCCCCGTACAGCGGCGGCACGCATCTGCCGGACGTGACCGTCGTGACGCCCGTGTTCGAGCGGCGCGGCGGCGAGCTCGCGCTCGCGTTCGTCGTCGCGAGCCGCGCGCACCATGCGGACATCGGCGGCATCACGCCCGGCTCGATGCCCGCGCGGTCGACGACGATCGAGGATGAAGGCGTCGTGCTCGACGCGGTGCCGCTCGTCCGCGGCGGCCGCTTCCTCGAAGCCGACATCCGTGCGCGCCTCGCGTCCGGGCCTCATCCCGCGCGCAACCCGGACCAGAACATCGCCGACCTGAAGGCGCAGCTCGCGGCGAACGCCCGCGGCGTCGAGGAGATCGGCAGACTGATCGAGCGCTTCGGCCGGGACGCGGTGCACGCTTACATGACGCACGTGCAGGACAACGCGCAGGCGTGCGTCGAGCACGCGCTCGAGCGGCTCGCGGACGGCGCCGCGCGCGTCGAGCTCGACGGCGGCGAGGAGATTCGCGTCGCGATCGCGATCGACCGCGAGCGCCGCCGCGCGACGATCGACTTCGCCGGCACGTCGCCCGCGTCGCCGGGCAACTTCAATGCGCCCGAGTCGATCGCGCGGGCGGCCGTGCTCTACGTCTTCCGCACGCTCGTTCGGGAGAACATCCCGTTGAACGCGGGGTGCCTGAGGCCGCTCGCGATTCTGCTGCCGTCGGGCTCGCTCGTCTCGCCCCGCTACCCGGCCGCGGTCGTCGCGGGCAACGTCGAGACGTCGCAGTGCATCACCGACGCGCTGCTGGCGGCGCTCGGCGCGTGCGCGGGCTCGCAGGGCACGATGAACAACCTGACGTTCGGCAACGCCAGTCACCAGTACTACGAGACGCTCTGCGGCGGGGCGGGCGCCGGCCCCGGGTTCGCCGGAGCGAGCGCAGTGCACACGCACATGACGAACTCCCGGCTGACGGACCCCGAGGTGCTCGAAGCCCGGTATCCGGTGCGCGTCCGGCGATTCGGCATCCGGCCGGGCTCGGGCGGCGCAGGCCGGTGGCGCGGGGGCGACGGTGCGATCCGCGAGATCGAGTTCCTGGAGCCGATGCGGGTCGCGATTCTGTCGAACCGACGGCGCGTGCCGCCGAAGGGGCTCGCGGGCGGCGGGGACGGCCGGCCCGGCCGCAACGTCCTGATCCGCTCCTCGGGCGAGCGGCTCGAGCTGCCGTCGACAGCCGAGGCCGAGGTCGGTCCAGGCGATCGCCTGCTGATCGAGACGCCGGGCGGCGGCGGCTACGGAGCGCCGGACTGAAAGCGCGGCGCGTGCGAGGTTTCCGCCGCGCACGGCCGCACTGCGATCTCGTCTCCACTGTAACGGAGCTCGTAGGCGAGGAGCTCGTCGGCCCCGGGCGGCGCGAAGCCGAGTCGCACCGCGAGCACGCCGTCCACGTCCGCGACGTGGACGAAGAACGCCCGGTTCGGCGGCCGCTCGCCGAGCGCGCCCTGCTGATGCAGCCGCGTGAAGAAAATCCAGATCTGCCGCTCGAGCTCGGCCGCCGCGGTTGCGGCCGGCACCGCCAGCGCCCAGCGCGTGTGCCGCTCGATCGCGTTCAGCACGAACAGCACGAGGCGGCGCCGGTCGAGCGCCTGGGACGGGCGATCGCCGCCGAGGCAGGCATTACCGGTCAGAGCGAAGTTCCCTGCCTCGGCGCGCACGAACGTGTTCACGCCGAGCGTGCGCAGCATCGCGGCCTGCTTCGGCGCGACGTCGATCAGCGGCGCGAGATTCGCGCGGAGCAGGCTATCCGCGCCGGCCGCTGCGCGCCACGCGCCGCTCCTGTCGCCGCGCGCGAGAATGCCGGCGACCGCGCCGCAGGCCGGCATTCCGCTCGGATAGCGTGCGAAGTCGCCGCGCGGGCGGACGCGCGGGAAATACGTGACCGCGTTCCGGCCGGCGAGCGTCGACTGGCGGATGCCGAGCAGCGCGGAATCCACGGAGCTCCAGGACCACGGCGGATCCCAGATCAGGATCGCGCGGCGCCGCTCGCAGTACCGCTCCGCCGCGAGAAAGCTCGTGCTGCCGAGGTCGCGTCCGGGCGGCGGCGGGATGCAGAGCAGGTCGAACTGCTCGCGGTCGAGCGCGAAGAGCCCCGTGCCTTCCTTGTTCGAGCCGACGATGTCGTAGTCCGTCAGCTCGTCGCCGTCGGTGCCCGCGCTCGTCATGTCGAGGTACGGAATCGGATCGCCCGGCCGTTGCGCACGCGTCGCGTCCGGCCTGCAGCTCGGGACCGGGCCCGCGAGCCGGACGAGCTCGGAGCCTTCGAGCACGGCCGCGACGTACCGCTCGTCGGCCGGCTCGATCGACAGGCGCTGGAAGAACTCCTGATCCTCGATCAGCTGCGACCCCGGGCGAGTCACGCGCTGCACGACGAGATTGAAGCGCCGCTCGTCGTCCTCGACGCGATCGTAGTCGATCGACACGCGGAGGTACTCTCGAGCGCCGGGCTGACGCGCCTGCAGCCGCAGGATCTCGTCGCCCGCCGGGATCTCGAGCCCGCTCCGCAGCGCACGATTCGCGACGCGAACGACGATCGCCGTCTGTCCGCCGTGCTGGAAGAAATGCTGCACGGCGAGCGGCACGAAGCTGAACGCGCAGTGGTTGCCGAACACGCGCCGGTAGTCGTCGTAGCTCGCGAGCGCGACCGGCTCGTTCAACGGACCGCGCTCGGTGCGGCCGAGAAACGCTACGCGGGTTGGAGCGACGAGCGGAATCGGCTGATTCGCGTCGAGCCTCGGCACGGCCCGGGCGTGCACTGCGGGGTCGAGAGGTTCTGACGCCATGCTGCCGCCGGTCGAGAAAGGCGAATGATAGCCTTGCGGCGAGAGATCAGTCATGCGCGTCGGTCGACGCGTCGTCCTTGCCCGCGGCGTTGTCCCCGGAGCGTCCGCGGCGGCGCAGCTCCTCTTGCGCCTCTTGCTGCTCGCTCTCCTTGCGCTCGATCTCGTCGAGCATGATCTTCATCCACTCGGTGAGCGGCTTGTCTCGCTTGCTGTCTTCGGTTGCGGCCATCGGTGCTCGCTCGCGCGAACCCGGCAGGCCGGGCTCGCGCGGGTCGTCATTGCGCGTCGGCGGTTTGCTCGCGCTCGTCGACCGGCACCGTGTTCTCGATGATCCGCGCTTGCGCGAGATAGTGATCCGGATCGAGACCCGGGCGCGAAACCGGCAACGCGATACCGCGCTGCTCGGCAACGATCTTCGCGATCGCCTCGCGATCGAGCGTGACTGCGGGTGCCCCGGGCTTGCTGAGCGCCTTCTCGAGCACGCGCTCCGCCTCGGCCGCGAGGTCGATGTCGTCTTCCTCGAGCGGGCGGTTCACCTCGAGGTAGAGCTCGTCGCCGCGCCAGCCCGCGAGCACCGGCTGATTGACGATGTACACCGGCGTGCCGCGCTCGGCGCGGCCGAAGAGCACCTCGATGTCCTCGTTGTACATCCGGATGCAGCCGTGGCTCGAGCGCATGCCGACGCCGGCAGGCTTGTTCGTTCCGTGGATCAGATAGCTCGGCAGCGACAACGTCATCGCGAGCGGCCCGAGCGGATTGTCCGGCCCCGGCGGCACGATGGCCGGCAACGGGTCGCCGGCCGCCGCGTGCTCCGCGCGAATCGACGCCGGCGGATACCACGCGGGATCGCGCACCTTGCCCGTGACCTTCGCCTCGCCGAGCGGCGTCGACCAGCCCTCGCGTCCGATGCCGATCGCATGGCTCGCGACCTCGAGCCGCTCCGGCTCGCCGTCCTTCGCCGGCTGCGGCGCGAAGTACATCAGCCGCATGCTCGCGACGTTCACGACGATACCGTCGCGCGGCGCATCGGGCAGGATCTTCTGCGTCGGCAGGTAGACCGGCGTGCCTTCGCCGGGCAACCAGTGATCGACGCCGGGGTTCGCGCGGCGCATCTCCTCGTAGCCGAGCTTGTAGACCTGCGCGATGGCCGTGAACGTGTTCTCGTAGCGCGTGAACAGCACCTGCGGCTCGCCGATCACGTCGTCGGCGGGATCGATCGCCACGAACCGCGTATCGAGCGGCGGCAGCCGCGGGGCCGACGGATCCGGCCCGGCGGGCGCGGCCGTCACCTGTTCGGGGACCTGCTCGTCTGCGGCGGGCGGCGCGAAGACACAGCCGGCGAGAGCGAGCGCAGCGAGCGCCGACCCGAGCAGCGCGGGAACGCGGACGATCGTATCCATGTTATTGCTTCGAATCCCTGCCCACACCGGGCGGAGTATAGCCTGCTGCCGCCGCTCAGCCGAGAAGCCGCGTCTCCACGCCGCCGAGCAAGCGCTCGGCGAACGCTTTGCGCCGGCGATAGCGCACGAGATACAGATCGCGCTCGCGCGCCGCGTCGCGCAGCAGATCGTCGCTCGTCCGGATCTCGTCGACGAGATCGAGCTCGAGCGCGCGCACGCCGTACCAGTGCTCGCCGGTCGAGACGCGCTCGATGTCCACCTGCGGTCGGTGCTGGACGATCTGCTGCTTGAAGAGCGCGTGGACGTCCTCGATCTCCTCTTGGAGCTTCCGGCGGCCTTCGTCGGTGTTCTTGCCGAAGAGCGTCAGCGTGCGCTTGTAGTCGCCCGCCGTCAGCAGCTCGTAATCGATGCCCTTCTCGTCGAGCCAGCGGTGGAAGTTCGGCAGCTGCGCGAGCACACCGATCGAGCCGATGATCGCGAACGGTGCGGCGACGATCCGGTCCGCGACCGCCGCCATCAGGTACCCGCCGCTCGCCGCGACCTTGTCGACGGCGACGGTGAGCTTCAGCCCGCGCTGCTTGATCCTGAGGAGCTGCGACGCCGCGAGCCCGTGCTCGTGAACCGTGCCGCCCGAATTCTCGAGCCGCACGAGCACCTCGTCGCCGTCCGCCGCCGCCGCGAGCACCGCCGACACTTCCTCGCGCAGCGACGCGGTCGCGGTCGCGCGGATGTCGCCCTTGAAATCGAGCACGAAGAGCCGCGGCCGCATCGGCTCGCCCTTCGCGCGGGCCCGCTCCTCGCGCTTCTTCTCCTTACGCCGCTCCTTTGCCTCCTTGCGGAACCGCTGCTTGCCGTGCATCACGCGCTTCAGCACGTTCGCCGACTCCTCGAAGCGGCGATTGAGGTGCTGCACCTCGAGCCCTTCGCGATCGCCGCCGCGCCGCGCCGCCGCGGCGATCGCGGCAACGATGACGAGCAGCACGGCGATGATCGTCGCAAGCTCCGCGAGAAAGAGCCCGTAGTCGGAAAGGAACTCGCTCACCCGCCCGCTAAGCCGACGTTGTTGCGCGCGAACACGCGGTCGGCGCGGTAGCTCGAGCGCACGAGCGGGCCGGAGACGACCTCGAGGAAGCCGCGCTCGAGACCGAGCGCTCGGTAGCGCTCGAACTCCTCCGGCGTGACGTAGCGCTCGACCGGCAGGTGATTCGGCGTCGGCCGCAGGTACTGCCCGAACGTGACGATGTCGACGCGGATCTCGCGAAGGTCGTCGAGCGTCTCGACGATCTCTTGCTCGGTCTCGCCGAGGCCGAGCATCAAGCTCGTCTTCGTCAGTACCTCGGGCTTGAAGCGTTTCGCGTGCGCGAGCACGGCGAGCGTCTGGTCGTAGCCCGCCCGCGGGTCGCGGACGCGGTGCGTGAGCCGGCGAACGGTCTCGAGGTTCTGCGCGAACACGTCGAGCCCCGAGCCGACGACCGTCTCGACGTCGGCGAGGCGTCCCGAGAAGTCGGGCGTCAGCGCTTCGACGGCCGTGCCCGGGCAGACGCGTTTGATCGCCCGGATGCAATCGGCGTAGTGCCGCGCGCCGCCGTCGGGCAGGTCGTCGCGATCGACGGACGTCAGCACGACGTAGTCGAGGCCCATCAGCTCGACCGTGCGCGCGGAGTTCTCGACCTCGTCCGGATCGAGCCAGCCGCGCGGGTTGCCGGTATCGACGGCGCAGAACTGACACGAGCGCGTGCAGACGGCGCCCATCAGCATGATCGTCGCGGTGCCGTTCGCCCAGCACTCGCCGATGTTCGGGCACATCGACTCCTCGCAGACGGTCGCGAGCCGGTGCGCGCGCACGGTGGCGCGCAGCGCCTCGTAACGCGGCCCGGCCGGAATCCGCGCCTTGAGCCACGGCGGCTTCGGCGCCGGGCGCGCCGCGCGCCGCTCGGCCCGCTCCTTCACGCCGTTCTTGATCGCCGTGAAGCCGTGGGCGGTGCGGTACTTCGTGCCGGTGCCGACCGGGGCCGTCCGCGCGGCCTCCGCGGGCTCGGTGACCACCGGTATGCCGCGAAACTCGTCCATGTCGCCTGCTAAGATTTCCGTCGTGCGAGCGAGTATCTCACGTTTGTTTCGGGCTTAGGATGGGCCGGTACCGAGCGCCCCGGCCGGCGGGCTCGAAGTACATCACTCCCGAGGGCGCGGCGCGACTGCGCGCCGAGCTCGATTACCTCTGGCGGACGAAGCGTCCGGCCGTGACCGCGGCGGTCGCCGAGGCGGCCGCGCAGGGCGACCGCTCGGAGAACGCCGAATACATCTACGGCAAACGCCAGCTCGCCGAGATCGATCGGCGAATTCGCCACCTGCGCAAGCGCCTCGACGGCATCGTCGTCGTCGACAAGCTGCCCGGCGACACCTCGCGCGTCTTTTTCGGCGCGTGGTTCGAGCTCGATGCCGAGGCCGGCGGGCGCCGGCGCTATCGGCTCGTCGGCCCCGACGAGGTGGGCGATCATCCCGACTACATCAGCATGGATTCGCCGCTCGGCAAGGCCGTGCTCGGCAAGCGCGTCGGCGACGAGCTGCACGTCCGCGCGCCGGAGGGGTCGCAACGGTTTCACGTCGCGGGCGTGCGCTACGGCCAGGAGGGACAAGAGGGATAGACACCCGAAAAAAAAGCCCGGCGTTGAGCCGGGCGAGTATCACAGGGGGAACCTTATCGAACTTCGCGCGTGCCGCTCAGTGCAACCTTGCCCAGTTGATGAGCCGCACCTCGTTGGCGCCGAGATCGAAATTGCGCGCCAACAGCGCCTCGATGTCCTTCGTCTGATAGCGTTCGGTCGCCTGGTTCACCTCGACCACGCCGCTGAATTCCTGATCGCGTCCCTCGCCACCCTCGTTCGTCAAGACGAACTGGGTGTAGTACTTCACGCCCATGGGAGCGCAGTGTAGGGAGCGCTGCCCTCCTCGTCTGTGATTCGTTCCACATTTGCGAGTACCCGGATCCTGACGAAAACGAGGCGGACGGCCTGTTCTTGACATAGTGAACGGTGCGATCATAAGAGGCCGTTTGACAGGACGGATCGCCGACGTGATCAGCTTCAGATCTGCCCTCTGCTCCCTCTTGCTCGCGGCCGCCGCCGAGCTCGCGGTCGCGCAGGACGATCTGCGCGCGACACTGTTCGCACAAGCCGAAGCCGCGGAAGCCGCGGCGCGGGAGGCGAACGCGGAGATGCTCGCGCCGCAAGCGTTCTCGCGCGGCGCGGAAGCGTACGCGAGCGCGGAAGCGGACTTCGCGCGCGGCCGCAACATGGACCGGATCCGCGCGCGGCTCGAGCAGGCGTCGCAGGCGTTCGTGCAGGCGCGCGAAGCGGCCGAGATCGCAACGATCACGCTCGCGTCGCTGATCAAGACGCGCGACGACGCGCAGAACGCGCGCGCGGATACCTTCGCGGTCGCGCAATGGACGGAAGCCGAGCGGCTCTTCGACGGCGCGATGCGCAGGCTCGAGTCGGGCGACATTCGCGGCGCGAGAAGCCGTGCCGCGGAGGGCGAGACGCTGTACCGCGACGCGGAGCTGACCGCGATCAAGGCGCAGTACTTGAGCCAGACGCGCGCGCTCCTCGCGCAGGCCGAGCAGGCGCGCGTGCCGCGCTACGCGCCGAAGACGCTCGCTCGCGCGCAAGCGCTGCTCGCGCAAGCGGAAGAGGAGCTGAACAACAACCGCTACGACACGGACCTGCCGCGCAGCCTCGCGCAGCAGGCGAACTACGAGGCCCGCCACGCGATCTATCTCGCCGAGCGCATCCGCTCGCTTCGCGAGAGCAATGCGACCGACGAGGACATCATCCTTTCATACGAGGAGCCGCTCGTGCAGATCGGCGCTGCCGTCGACATGACGCCGAAGCTCGACGAAGGCGTGGAGGCGTTCGCAAAGGAGATCGTCGACTACGTCGAGAAGCTGCGCGAGGAGTCGTCGCAAGCCGCGTCCGACCTCGCGGACAGCCGCCGGCGGATCGGCGAGCTCGAGGAGGAGATTCGCGACCTCGACGCACAGCTCGGCGGCGTCTCGCAGGAACGCGCCGCGCTCGTGCAGCGGCTCGAGGCCGAGGCACGGATCCGCGAGCAGTTCGACACGATCGAGAATCTCTTCACGCGCGAGGAGGCCCGCAGCGCCCGCGAGGGCAACGCGATCGTGCTGCGCCTCGTCGGGCTGACGTTCCCGAGCGGTCAGGCGGACATCGCGCCGGAGTACCGGACGCTGCTCGAGAAGGTGCGGCAGGCGGTCGACGTGTTTCCGCAATCGCAGATCGTGATCGAAGGCCACACCGACTCGTACGGCAGCGACGAGGCGAACCTCGCGCTGTCACGCCGGCGCGCGGAGGCGGTCAGCACGTACCTGACGAACGAGCTCGGCGTCGCGGCGTTCCGGATCAGCGCGGTCGGCTACGGCGAGACGCGGCCGATCGCGAACAACGAGACGCCGCA
>CAYWGQ010000136.1:0-10484 GCA_964457725.1 uncultured Gammaproteobacteria bacterium | reverse complement strand
GGTACTCGCGCTCGATCGGCTGGTACGGATCGGTGTTCGCGCCGATCGTGATCGGGGAGCAGACGTAGCGCGGCTTGCGAAGCTCGTCGGCGAGCCGCGCCGCAGCATCGCGCTTGTAGAAGAGCCGCGTCTCGAAGTCGAGGCCGGGGGAAAGATCGGCGTATGCGTGGCTCGGGCGCGCATAGCAGTAGATGCAGCCGTGCTCGCAGCCGCGATACGGGTTGATGGACTGCGCGAACGGCAGATCCGGGGAGTCGTTCCGGCTCACGATCGTCCGCGCGGCTTCGGGACGGACGATCGTCTCGAGCGGCGGCAGCGGCTCGTCGAGGATGCCCCAGCCGTCGTCGTCGCGCGTATGCGCGTGGCGCGCGAAGCGGCCTTCCGGGTTCAGCGTCGCTCCCCGGCCCTTGCGCGGCAGCTCGTGCGGCCCGTGCGGCATCTATCGAACTGTACAAAAGTACAGCCTGCGCATCAATACAGCTCGACGCCGCCTGGGCGGGTTCCGGCCTTTTCGTTACAGTGTCTGGCGGCCGCATCCACGCCTGAATTTTTATCGAGGCGCCGCGGCGGACCTATGGGATTCCGGGGGCTTGTGGCAACGTGCATCGGCGGGGCGCGCAGATGGCATCGAACCGGCTGCTGATCATCGACGACGATCTCCGGCTGTCCGAGATGCTCGCCGAGTACCTGGCGCCGGAAGGCATGTCGCTGACGGCGGTCGCCTCGGGCACTCAAGGGCTGCGTGACGCGCAGCGCGAGGACTACGATTTGATCGTCCTCGACGTGATGCTGCCGGGGATGTCCGGCTTCGAGGTGCTGCGGCAGCTGCGTGAGGCCGGATCGCGCACTCCGGTGCTGATGCTGACGGCCCGGGGCGACGACGTCGATCGGATCGTCGGCCTCGAGCTCGGTGCGGACGACTACCTGCCGAAGCCGTTCAACCCGCGGGAGCTGCTCGCGCGGATCAAGGCGATCTTGCGGCGCACGGCGGAGCCGGACGAGAACGAGCCGAGCGAGCTCGAGGTCGGGCCGCTGAAGGCGCAGCTGCGCAGGCGCGAGGCGACGCTCGACGGCAAGCCGCTGAAGCTCACGAACGCGGAGTTCGTGATCTTGGTCGCGCTGATGCGCGCGCCAGGCGAGGTCGTCTCACGCGAGTCGTTGACGCGCGCCGCGCTCGGCCGGCAGCTCCTGCCCGAGGACAGGAGCCTCGATACGCACATCAGCAATTTGCGGCGCAAGCTAGGCGAGGCGGCGGGCGACAGCGAGGAGCTGCTGATACGCAGCGTGCGCGGCACCGGCTACGTGCTCGTGCCGCCGGAGGCCTGAGATGGGCTTGTTCTGGAAGATCTTCGTCGTCTTCGGCATGGCGATGGCCGTGACGATCGCCGGCACGGTGTTCGTGAGCTTCCGGCTCGCCGAGCAGGCGTTCGATCAGATGAACGTCGTCGGCCGCGACCGGATCATTCAGGAAGTCGCTGCGGCGCTGGACGACGGCGGCGAGCGGGCGCTGCGCAAGTGGCTGTTCGAGAATCCGCGCCCGGCGCCCGGGACGATGCTGCTCGCGATGGACGAGCGCGGGAAGGAGCTCCTCGGGCGGCCGATGCCGCCGCAGGCGCGGCGGCTGGTCGAGCTGCCGTTTCGCCGGACCGGCGCGCCGGCGAACGTGCGCCCGGCGCAGCTCGCCCCGCACATCGTCGATCCGACGACCGGCAAGGAATATCGCCTCGTCTTCGCGCAAGCGCCGATCACGTTCATGGGCATGCTGATGTGGCCCGGAACGCAGGTCGCGGTGCTGTCGATCGCGCTGTTGACGGCCACGCTGACGTCGCTGCTCCTCGCCCGCTACCTTTCCTCGCCGATCGTCCGGCTGCAACGGGTGAGCCGGGCGCTCGCGGCCGGTGCGCTCGAAGCCCGCGTCGGCGCGCCGTTCAACCGGCGCAAGGACGAGGTCGGCCGGCTCGCGAGCGACTTCGACACGATGGCGGAACGGATACAGGCGCTCGTGACGAGCAAGGAGGCGCTGCTGCGCGACGTCTCGCACGAGCTGCGCTCGCCGCTCGCGCGGATCCGCGTGGCGCTCGCCCTCGCGCAGCGCCGCGCGAACGAGGCGGCGCAGCCGGACCTCGAGCGGATCGAGCGTGAAGCGGAGCGGCTCGACCGGCTCGTCGGCCAGGTGATGACTTTGACGCGGCTGCGCACGTCCACTGCGCCGCAACGCGTGCCGGTGAACTTCACCGAGCTCGTCAGCGAGATCGTCGACGACGCCCGCTTCGAGCACCCGGAGGCGCGGATCGAGTACACCGCGAAGCCGGTGCCGGAGCTGCTCGGCGACCCGAACGACCTGAAGAGTGCGATCGAGAACGTCGTCCGCAACGCGCTGATCCACGGCGCGTCCGATCAGCCGGTCAAGATCGACCTCGACGCAACCCGCGACGCCGTCCTGCTCCGCGTGCAGGACGGCGGCCCCGGCGTCCCCGACGAGGATCTCGCGCGGATCTTCGAGCCGTTCTACCGGATCGACAAGAGCCGCGACCACCGCACGAGCGGCCAGGGTATCGGGCTCGCGATCGCGACGCGGGTGATCGAGCTGCACGGCGGCAGCATCACCGCGGCGAACCGCCCCGAGGGCGGCCTCTCGATCACGTTCCGCCTGCCGCTCGCCGCCTGAGCTACGTGCTGTAGCCGCGCTCGCCGTGGAGGACGAGGTCGAGCCCCTCGTTCTCCTGCTCCCGCGTGACCCGCAGCGGCAGCGCGACGTTCACGAGCTTCAGGATCACGTAGCTCGCGACCCCGCACCAGACGAGCGTCGCGACGGCGCCGATCAGCTGCACGCCGAGCTGCCCGAGCATCGTCGCCTCGCCGAGCCCGAGCCCGTCGAGCGCGGTCGACGAGAACACGGCCGTCAGCAACAGCCCGGTGAAGCCGCCGACGCCGTGCACCGGAAACACGTCGAGCGAATCGTCGATCTGCAGCCGCCGCTTGATCAGCTGCGTCGCCCAGAAGCAAACGACGCCGGCGACGAGGCCGATCACGAAGCCGCCGAACGGGCCGACGAAGCCCGCGGCCGGCGTGATCGTGCCGAGCCCCGCGACCATGCCGGTCACGATGCCGAGCACGCTCGGCTTGCCGAACTTGAGCCACTCCATCGTCGTCCACGCGAGCGAGCCGGACGCCGCGGCCAGATGCGTGACGAGCATCGCCATGCCGGCCGCACCGCCGGCGGTCAGCGCGCTGCCCGCGTTGAAGCCGAACCAGCCGACCCAAAGCATCGACGCGCCCATCACGGTCATCGGCAGGCTGTGCGGCGGCATCGGCGTGGCGGGGAAGCCCGTCCGGTTACCGAGCACGAGCGCGGCGACGAGCGCCGCGACGCCGGCGTTCACGTGCACGACGGCGCCGCCGGCGAAGTCGCGGAAGCCGATCGAGGCGAGCCAGCCGCCGCCCCACACCCAATGGGTCACCGGCAGGTACACGACGAGGAGCCAGAGTACCGAGAACGCGAGCATGGCCGCGAAGCGCATCCGCTCCGCGAACCCGCCGACGATCAGCGCCGGCGTGATGATCGCGAACGTCATCTGGAACATCACGAACACGGTCTCCGGGATCGCGCCGCTGACGCTGTCGAGCTCGACGCCCGCGAGCCACGCTTTCGAGAGGCCGCCGAGCATCCCCGCATTGCCGCCATCGGTGAACGCGAGGGAGTAGCCGAAGGCGAACCAGAGCACCGAGACGACGCAGCAGATGGCGAAGCACTGCATCAGCACGGAGAGCACGTTGCGGCTCCTTACGAGCCCGCCGTAGAACAGCGCGAGCCCGGGCAACGTCATGAACAGCACGAGCGCGGTCGACGTGAGCAGCCATGCCGTCGACCCGTCCTCGAGCGCCTGCGCGTGCACGACGCCCGGGGCGATGCCCGCGGCAACCGCCGCGCAGAATACGAGCGCGTTCTTGTTCTTCGTCACGAATCGTCCCCCCCTTTGAGCACGCCGCGGAACGCGGCGAGCGATCAGATCGCCTCGTCGCCGGTCTCTCCGGTACGAATGCGGTAGACCTGGCCGAGATCGGTCACGAAGATCTTCCCGTCCCCGACCTTGCCGGTCTTCGCCGAGTCGATGATCGCCTCGATCGCCCGCTCGACCATGTCGTCGACCACGGCCACCTCGATCTTCACCTTCGGCAGAAAATCGACGACGTACTCGGCCCCGCGGTAGAGCTCCGTGTGCCCGCGCTGGCGCCCGAAGCCCTTGACCTCGGTCACGGTCATTCCCTGCACGCCGACCTCGGCGAGCGCATTGCGCACGTCGTCCAGGCGAAAAGGTTTGATCACTGCGGTAATCAGTTTCATGAACGTCCCCCGAACGAAGGAATGACACGGATTCCTGCCGAGCGCGGCAGGAAATCGCTTATTCTAGACGGACTGGCGGTGGCGCCGTCGAGCGCCCGAGGTGCACAATAACGGTGCACGCGAGCCGCTGCGGCCGGGACGAGTCGCGAACGATCTCGGCGCGGCGCCGTCGAACCGGACGGAGGTGGTGACATGAGCAAGCAGCCTGGGATCAAGCCGTCGGAGATCACTCCCGAGCACGTCTTCCACGGTCGCCGCGAGCTCCTGAAGGCCGCCGTCGCGGCCGGCCTGATTCCGACCGCGTTCGCACCGCTCGCGAATGCCGCGAACCTGCCGGCGAGCGGCGAGTTCGGGCAGCTCGCGCGCTGGCCCGGCTCGCTCGACGAGACGCCGAACTCGTTCGAGGACATCAGCACCTATAACAATTACTACGAGTTCGGCACCGGCAAGGGCGACCCCGCCCGCAACGCGCACATGCTCGTCACCGATCCCTGGTCGGTCGAGGTCGCCGGCGAGGCGGAGCGCACCGGAACCTACACACTCGAGGACATCCTCGCGCCGCATGCGCTCGAGGAGCGAATCTACCGCTTCCGCTGTGTCGAGGCCTGGTCGATGGTCGTGCCGTGGGTCGGCTTTCCGCTCGGCGATCTCTTGAAGCGGTTCGAGCCGACGTCGCGCGCGAAGTACGTGCAATTCTTTACGCTGCACGATCCGCGGCAGATGCCGGGGGCGCGCTCGCGCGTGCTCGACTGGCCGTACCGCGAGGGGCTCACGATCGAGGAGGCGATGCACCCGCTCACGCTGCTCACCGTCGGCGTGTACGGCAAGGTGCTGCCGAATCAGAACGGCGCGCCGCTCCGGCTGATCGTGCCGTGGAAGTACGGCTTCAAGAGCATCAAGTCGATCGTGCGCATCGAGTTCACCGAGCGGCAGCCGCAGACGAGCTGGAACATGGCCGCGCCGCACGAATACGGCTTCTACTCGAACGTGAATCCGAACGTCGATCACCCGCGTTGGAGCCAGGCTACCGAGCGGCGTCTCGGCGCAGGCCTCTTCGCGCCCCGCGTGCCGACGCTGATGTTCAACGGCTACGCGGAGCAAGTCGCGCACCTGTACGCGGGGCTCGATCTCGCGAAGCACTACTAGCCGCATCGCGGGCGCCTGCGCCGCGATTCGGCTGACGCGACGAGCGATGTCCAGGCCGGCACCCGATCGCAGCCGCCAGCGCCAGATCCGTCTGCTGAAGCTCGCGGTCTTCGCGGCCTGCCTCGCGCCCGCCGTCTGGCTCGCGTGGCGGATCCTCGGCATCGGCGGCGCGACGCTCGGCCCGAACCCGGTCGAGGAGTTGCTGCACACGGTCGGCAAGACTTCGCTGAACCTGCTGCTGATCACCCTCGCCGTCACACCGCTCAGGAGGCTGACGAAAATCAACCGGCTGGTCGTGTTTCGGCGGATGCTCGGGCTGTTCGCGTTCGCGTACGCGTCGCTGCACCTCTTGACGTACGTCGCGCTCGACCAGCGTTTCGCCTGGGCGTCGCTCGTCGTCGACGTCACGCAGCGCCCGTACATCACGGTCGGAATGCTCGCGCTCGTGCTGATGGTGCCGCTCGCGGTCACCTCGACGAACGCGATGCAGCGCCGGCTCGGCCGCCGCTGGGTGAAGCTCCACCGGCTCGTCTATCCGATTGCGATCCTCGGCGTCGTGCACTTCTTCTGGCAGGTGAAGGCCGACACGTCGGAGCCGACGATCTACGCCGCGATCCTCGCGGTGCTGCTCGGCTTACGCGTGCACTGGGCGTGGCAGCGGCGGCGCGCGGCCGTCACGCGCCCGACGCCGACCGATCGGCTGCAACCGGCGTCGGACCGCCGGTAGATCGGGCCGGCAGGCTCCGTCAGTAGACTCGGTAGCCGCCGTGGCGGCGGCGGATCAGCGCGTCGAGCCACCAGATGCCGAGCGCGACGCCCCCCGCGAGCGCGACCGCGAACGCGGCCGCCGCCCAGACGAGCGGCACTCGCACCTGCCCCCCGCCGAGGCGCTGCTCGTATTCGGCGTTCTCGCGCTCGAGCCGCTCGAGCTTGTCGCGCTGGGCAGCGCTCGCGGCGAGCGCGGCCTCCGCCTCCTTCGTCGTGCGCTCGGCCTTCTCGATCGCGGCCGCCGCCGCCGCTTTCGCGTCGCGGGTCGACGCCTCGAGCTCGGCGATGCGCGCCTCGAACGCGAGCAGCCGCGCACGAGCGGGCTCCTCGGTGACGAGGAAAGCGGACTTCACCCAACCCTCGGCGCCGTCCGGCGTCCGGACGCGCGCGTAGAACGCAGTGCGCTCGAGCACCTCGAGCCGCGTGCCGCTGACGAGGTTGTCGAACGGCGCATCGGAGGTGTCCGCCGCGCGGTGCAGGCCGAGCCGCAGCATGTCCGTGACGTACGCCGTCTCCGCCTGCACCGTGCCGGCGGCGGCTGCGAGGGCGAGCACGGCGAGCGCGGCGACCCTCATTGCGACGGGCTCACCAGCGCGGCGAGACGCTCGTCGAGCGGCTCCGGGCGGCCGAGGTGATAGCCCTGACCGAACTCGATGCCGAGCGCGGCGAGACGCTCGGCGACCGCCGCCGTCTCGACGTGCTGCGCGATCGTCGGCACGCCGAGATCGCGGCCGGCGGCCGCGATGCTCGTGACGATCGACTCGGCGACCGGATCGCTCTCGATCCGGCGGACGAGCGCGCCGTCGAGCTTCAGCGCGGAGACGTGCAGGCGCTCGAGATCGCCGAGCACGCCCTGGCCGCTGCCGCAGCCGTCGAGCGCGATCGAGCTGCCCGCGGCGCCGAGCGCGGATGCGAACGCCTCCGTCTCTCCTCTGCGGTGCTGCGCGAGCGGCTCGCGAATCTCGAAGCACAGCAGCGCGGGCGGCACACCGGCCCGGGCGAGCGTCTCGAGCACGAACGCGGGGAACTCCGGGTCCGCGAGCGAGTGCGCGGAGACGTTCAGCATCAGCCGCACACCGGCCTCGGCAAGCGCCGGCGCGTCCGCGGCGGCCCGCTCCCCGAGCGTACGAAGCACCCAACGGTCGAGCGCGCCGAGCAGCTGATGCCGCTCCGCCGCATCGAAGAACTTCTCGGGCTCCACGAGCTCGCCATCGCGGTTCGCGAGCCGCAGCAGCAACTCCAACGCGTGTGGCGCTCGCGGCTCGCGCAGCGGGACGATCGGCTGCGCGAGGAGCCGGAACCCGCCGCGCGCAAGCGCCTCGTGCAGATCCGCGACCGCGAGCGCCCGGTTCCGTTCGGCGGCGGCGAGCGGATCGGCGCCGTGGGCGACGTGGACGCGGCCTCGGCCGAAACGCTTCGCCCGCTTACACGCGAGCTCGGCCGCGGCGAGCAAGTGACTCGCTCGGCGCGTGCCGTCGGCGGTGTCGACCGCTCCGCAGCACGCGGAGAGCGGCACCGTTCTTGCCCGATCGACGTAGCCGTCCGCCGCGAGCGCCGCGAGAATCCGCCGGCCGCGCTCCGCCGCGCGGGCCGCGTCGACGCCCGGCACGAGCATCGCTAAGCGATCGCCGCCGACACGGCTCACGACGTCCTCGGGGGCGGCCTCGGCGCGGATCGCCGCGGCGACGCGCCGGATCGCCTCGTCACCCGCCTGGAAGCCGAGCGCATCGTTCACGAGCTGCAGCCGATCGACGTCGAAGTAGAGAAGCGCATGCGGCGCGGCCGGAGCGGCGGCGAGCGAGCGCTCGACCTGCCGCTCGAACGTCGGCCGGTCGACCAAGCCGGTCAACCGGTCGTACTCGCTGTCGAGCAGCGCGACCGCCTTGCTCGCCGCGAGCTCGAGCTGGCGGACGTCGGCGGGCGCGAAGTCCGGGGCATCCGCCCCGCGGAACAGGGCGACGAGCCCGGCCACTCGACCGCCGGCATCGCGCACCGGGCACGCGAGGATCTTGCGCGGCTGGTTCTCGGCGTCGCGGGCCGCGCGGTTCACGACGAGCGGCCGATCATTCAGCCGCACCCACGCAAGGATGTGCTTCTCGGTCGCATCGAGAATCCGCCGGGCCGACTCGCTGGCGCTGCCGGCCGCACAGACGCTGCGGATCCCCCGCTCCGGCACGAGCAGGGCCCCCTGATCGGACTTCAGCTGCTCGACACACGCCCGGAGCAGCCGGTCGAGCGCGCCGGCGCTGCGCCGCTCGACATCCTCGACGGCGAGCACGGACTCGCGCGGGGCGCCGCCGGCCGCAACGGCACGCTCGAGAGACAGGCGGTCGACCAGACAATCGAGAACCGGCCGGAGCAGGCTCGCGACCATCGAGCTCGTCTGGCGCGGCCCGTGACCGGAGCCGAGCTCGAGCACGACGCAGCCGAGCCGCTCCCCCGAGGGTGCATCGAGCGGCGCGACGAACGCCGGGACGCCCGCTGCGGTCGGCTCGATCGTCGGCGGCTGCCGCGTGGCCTCGCCCGCACGCGCATCGACGAGCGCGCGCAGATCCGGGCGCTCGAAGCCGTCCGAGCACCACGCGAGCTCGCCGGCGGCATCGTAGATCGCAAAGCTTCCGGCGCTCGGGACGAGCATCCGCGCGAGCTGCCCGAACGGGGCATAGTCGGGCGCCGCCGAAGGCGGATCGGGGGAAGCGGCGAGCAAAGAGGACTGCAACGTCGGCCTCGTCGTCCGGCAACGGGAAACGGGGATGATGCGCCGTGGACGACGGCGAATCCTTGACGGAGGTCGCAGCTTGCGGGGCGCCTTCGGCCCCGGCCGCCGCTCAGGAGCGGCCGAGGAGGTAGCGCGGCGTGGCCGCGGAATTCGTCGCGACGACCTTCAGCGGCTCCGCTCGCTCGGCGGCCGCGAGCTCGCCGTAGAGCTGGGCGATCGTTCGAGCGTGCCGGGCGGCATCCGCGCCCGACATCTTCTGCACGCTCGCGCGGATCGGGCCCTCCTTGCCGAACGGGGCGACTCGTGTCATCGCCTCGCGGAGCTCGCCGAACAGCGGGCGTTGGGCCGGCGGCAGGTCTTCCTCCTCGATGTGCTCGAGGTGCTCGAGGTAGGCCCGGCCGAGACGCTCCTTGATCGGCCCTTCCCCGACCAGAGTGCGCACGGCGGCCGCGAAGCGCTCGCTCAGTTGCGACATTGGCTGCCTTGGTTGCCCAACGAGTAGTGCCGTCCGCGGGACGCGCGGCGGAACCTTAGTTCTGGTAAGCGTCGGCACGGACGTATAGCAGAACGCGGCCGCGGGGGGCAAGCAGGGAGCCACGCAAGCGCGCCGTCAGGCGCGTGCGGAGCGCGGGCGTACGATGCGGTACTTCCGCATCCGGTCGGCGAACGTCGTGCTCTTCACGCCGAGCAGGCTCGCGGCGCCGTTCGGCCCCGACACTCGCCAGTTCGCGAGCCGCAGGGCCGCGAGCATGTTCTCCCGCTCGAGATCGCGCAGCTCCCGCTCCGTCAGCACCCGGCGCTCGCGCGGCTCGTCGCCGCGCTGCGGCCCGTCCGGCGCCCGCAGGATGTCGCTCATCGCGAGATCGAGCCTCAGGACCTTCCCCCGCGAGAGGATCACGGCCCGCTCGATCACGTTCTTGAGCTCCCGCACGTTGCCCGGCCAGTCGTAGCGCTTCAACAGCGCGGCCTGCTGCTTCGAGAGCGTCAGCGGCGGGTGGCCGAACTCCTGGCAGGTGCGCTCGAGGAAGTGGCTCGCGAGCTGGATCACGTCGTCGCCCCGCTCGCGCAACGGCGGCACCTCGATCGGGAAGACGCTCAAGCGATAGTAGAGGTCCTCGCGGAACTTGCCGTCCGCGACGGCCTGCTCGAGGTCGCGGTTCGTCGCCGCGATCACGCGGACGTCGACCGAGTGCGTCTGGTCGTCGCCGACCCGCTCGTACTCGCTTTCCTGGAGCACGCGGAGAAGCTTGCCCTGCAGCTCGAGCGGGATTTCCCCGACCTCGTCGAGGAAGATCGTGCCGCCGTCGGCGAGCTTGAAGCGGCCGACGCGATCGCGGTGGGCACCCGTGAACGCGCCCTTCACGTGCCCGAAGAACTCGCTCTCGAAAAGCTCCCGCGGAATCGACGCGCAGTTGACCTTGACGAGCGGACCCTGGCTCCTCGGGCTGCGCGCGTGGATCACGTGCGCGACGAGCTCCTTGCCGGTGCCCGACTCGCCCTGCACGA
>CAYWGQ010000135.1:9759-10556 GCA_964457725.1 uncultured Gammaproteobacteria bacterium | reverse complement strand
GTCGAAAGCCAACAGCGCATATCTGGGGCGATATCCCGTTTCGACGCCTGCGCCGGCAATCTCCGCGGAACTGAGTGCGTATATCCAGGATATTACCAAAAGAGGAACGGCAAAGGAGGCGCAGAGCCGCACCCTTTCCCGGCCAAAGAGTGCGACGGATTAGCGCGGCGACGGGCCGCGTGATCTCGGCAAGCTGCATCTTGCCTGGCAGGCCGCCTCACGCCGAGGATTTCCGGCGCGGGTAGCACAGCCTGTCGTAGACGTCACCGCGACGACGACACGGCGCGCTCGCGCTCCGCTCCCGCCTCCACGTCGCCGAGGAACCCTCCGGACTGGTACCGCCAGAGCGTCGCGTAGTGCCCGCCGAGCGCGAGCAGCTCGTCGTGCGTGCCCTCCTCGACGATGCGGCCGGCGTCGAGCACGACGAGCCGGTCCATCCGCGCGATCGTCGAGAGCCGGTGCGCGATCGCGATCACGGTCTTGCCTTCCATCAGGCGCAGGAGCTGCTCCTGGATCGCGAGCTCGACCTCGCTGTCGAGCGCGGAGGTCGCTTCATCGAGCACGAGGATCGGCGCGTCCTTCAGGATCACGCGCGCGAGCGCGATCCGCTGCCGCTGTCCGCCGGAGAGCTTCACGCCGCGCTCGCCGACGTGCGCCGCGTAGCCGGTGCGCCCGCGCCAGTCGCGAAGGCCCAAGATGAACTCGTGCGCCTGCGCCTTCATCGCAGCGGCGATCACCTCGGCGTCGCTCGCGGACGGGCGGCCGTAGCGGATGTTCGCCTCGATCGAGCGGTGCAG
>CAYWGQ010000135.1:1600-9749 GCA_964457725.1 uncultured Gammaproteobacteria bacterium | reverse complement strand
GATCGCCACGCGCAGGCTCTCCTGCGTGACGCACGCGATGTCCTGGCCGTCGATCGTGATCCGACCGGCTTCGGGCGCATGGAAACGCAAAAGCAGATTCACGAGCGTCGACTTGCCCGCACCCGAGCGGCCGACGATGCCGACGCGCTCGCCGGGGCGGATCGTCAAGTCGAGGTCGCGGACGACGGGCGCAGCGTCCCGGCGGCCGTAGCCGAAGCTCACGCGCTCGAAGCGGATCTCGCCGCGCTGCACGACGAGCGGCACCGCATCGTCGCGGTCGACGCCGGTGTGCGGCACCGCGATCGACTGCATGCCTTCCTGCACGACACCGATGTTCTCGAAGATCGCGGTGATCTCCCAGCTGACCCAGCCGGCAGCGTTCGAGATCTGCCACGCGAGGGGCAGCGCGGTCGCGACGACGGCCGCGCCGATCTGCCCGTCCGCCCAGAGCGCGATGCCGATCGCGGCGGTCCCCGCGAGCAGCGACGCGTTCAACAGCGTCAGGCAGAACTGGAACCGCGTCAGCGTCCCCATGTGCGCACGCATCGCGCCGTGGTGCTCGTCGATCACCTCGCGGACGTACGCGTCCTCGTCCTTCATCCGCGAGAAGAGCTTCACCGTCAATATATTGGTGTAGCTGTCGACGACGCGGCCCATCACGAGCGAGCGCCGCTCCGAGCTCGCTCGCGATAAATCCCGAAGCCGCGGCACGAAGTGCCGCAGGAACAGCACGTAGCCCGCGAGCCACGCGATGATCGGCAGCCCGAGCCGCCAGTCGGCGACCGTCAGCAGCGTGAACGCGGTGACGCCATACGCGGAGATGTACCAGACCGCGCGAATGCTCGACATCGTGCTCTCGCGCAGCGAGCTCGCCGTCTGCATCACGCGGTTCGCGATCCGGCCGGCGAAGTCGTTCTGGAAGAACGGCAGGCTCTGCCGCACGACGTGCCAATGGCTCTGCCAGCGGATCAGGCTCGTTGCGCCCGGGATCAGCGCCTTGTGACGGATCGAGATGTCCGCGAGGATCGCGAGCGGCCGCGCGACGAGCACGAGCGCGAGCATCGCGGCGAGCACCGGCCAATCGCCCGCGAGCGCGGCCTTGCGATCCGCCGCCTCCATCAGCGCGACGAGCCGCCCGATGAAGAGCGGAATCACGGTGTCGAGCAGCGCGACCGCGAGGCTCGCGGCGAACATCGCCGCGTACCAGCCCTTCGTCTGCCGGATGAAGTGCCAGTAGAACGCGAGGAGGCCCGACGGCGGGGCGCCGGGGCCCGGGCTGGCGGTCGCCGGTATCGAGAAGAACGGAGCTTTCACGTGCGCCTCGGACCCGAAGGCGACGGGCGCCGGGACGCGCCCCCGTCAGCGGGAGTGCGCGGAAGATAGCAGATCGGGGCCCACGGCCCTCAGCGTCCCCGATCAGCGACGGACGCCCCACCGCGGGTCAAGATCTCGGCCGTATCCCGTCCGCCCGGATTCCCGTTTTTGGATCTACGCCACACTTTGGTGCATCGACCTGGACATAGTCCGAAGCGAGGGTTAGAGTGGCAGCCTTCAGGTCGTGCGGCGTATCCGCAACGCGATCTTCTCAGTATTGATTGCGTTCCAATTTTTGTGTTGCGCAGTCGCAACGCGGTGGATCCGCCGCCGTCTTTCTCACTCAAGCATGCAAGGGGACACGATGAGCTACAGGAAGTCACAACTGCGCCTGCCGCTGCTCGCGGCGGCCTGTGCCGCGGTGCTGGCACCCGGCGCGGGCAGCGCTCAGCAATCAGAGCCGGGATCGCAACAGTTCCTCGAGGAGGTCGTCGTCTCCGCCCGGCGCCGTGAGGAGAGCCTCCAGGACGTGCCGATCTCGATCGTCGCGCTCGGCTCCGAAGCGCTCGAGATGCGCGGCGTGCAGCGCCTCGAGGATCTGGGCCTGCACGTGCCGAACATCGTCCTGATGGGCGGTGGTGCGACCGGTGAGACGAGCGGCAACTTCCACATCCGCGGCATCCCGGGCATCGCAACGTACGTCGACGGCGTCTGGCAGTCGACCGATGCCGGCCTGATGACGATGAACGTCGTCGAGGTCGAGCGCATCGAGGTGCTGCGCGGCCCGCAGGGCACGCTGTTCGGCAAGAACAGCACGGGCGGCGCGATCCAGTACGTCACGCGGCTTCCGGGCGAGGAATTCGGCGCACGCGTCGATCTGACGGCGGGCAGCTACGACCGGCGCGACGTCGTCGCCGCCGTGGACGTGCCGCTCTCCGACAACTTCTTCGCGAAGTTCACCGGCGCCCAGCTCTACCGCGACGGCTTCATCACCAGCCTGACGACGGGCCGGAAGTTCGGCGACATGAACGACCGGCTGATGCGCGCGGACTTCCTCTGGGATCCGAGCGACAGGACGCGGTTCCGCTTCATCGCGGAGACCACCGATCTGAACCGCAACGGCTCCGCCCGGACGCTCGAGGAGATCCGGCTGACGAACGCGCGGCCGCGCGCCTACAACACCGCCGGCTATCAGTTCGACAACTTGAGCCACGTCTCGGGTTTCCCCGGCGGCGAGGTCGGCAAGTGGGAGACGAAGTCGGACGTCACGGTCGACGGCTACGTGTCGGACCTGAAGCGCTTCACGATGGACGTCGAGTGGGACCTGACCGACAACCTGACGCTGAAGTCGATCACCGGCTGGCGTGACCTCGAGGACCGCGTCTACATCGACTGGGATGCGGCCGAGATCACGCTGATCGAGGACGACCGCTGGCGCCGCAACGACCAGCTGACGCAGGAGTTCCAGCTGCAGGGCACGGTCGGCGACCGCGTGAACTTCGTCGCGGGCCTGTATTGGTGGAACGAGGAGAGCGCGGAGCGCCAGTTCCGTTGGACGTTCACAGAGTTCCGGACTGGCGAGTTGTCGATGGCCGCGGTGCAGGCGGTCGAGCCCGGGTTTACGTTCACGCCGGGCAACACCGACGTCTACACCGGCGCCGAGACGAGCGGCCGGGCGATCTTCGGCGAGGCGAACATCGCGCTGACGGACCGCCTCGAGCTGACCGTCGGCATCCGCTTCAACGACGAGGAGACGGAGAACTTCGAGTTCACCGGCACCGAGGTGCAGCTGCCGGCGTTGCCGAACACCGACCCCGTCGGCAACGTGTTCGCGGGCATCAAGGAGCTGGCCGGCAAGGCCGACTTCGACTCGACCACCCCGCGCGTCTCGCTCGCCTATGACTGGCGCGACAACGTGATGGTCTACGCGAGCTACGCGGAAGGCTTCGGCGCCGGCGGCATCAACGTGAACCCGGTGCTCGGGATCGTGCCGTACGGCCCGGAGGAGCTGTCGAACTACGAGATCGGCCTGCGCTCGGATTGGTGGGACGGCCGGCTGCGGCTGAACGTGACCGCGTTCGACTCCGAGTGGGAAGGCATCCAGCTCTCGCAGGCGCCGCCCGACCCGAACAACCCGGGGCTCTCGATTCCGTTCCCGATCATCGTGAACGCCGCCCAGGCGGACGCGACGGGTCTCGAGATCGAGACGACGTGGAACATCGGCGATCACTGGCGCGTCGACGCGGCCGCCGCGTGGCTCGACACGAACTACACGAACCCGGGCGACGCGACCCAGATCCAGCTCGATACGCGCTTCGCGTACGCGCCGGAGAAGAGCTACAGCGTCGGTGCGCAATACGCGGCAACGCTCGGCAACGGCGGTAACCTGATCGCCCGCGTCGACTACGGCTGGATGGACGACTACCAGCGCTCGCGCGAGATCCGCTTCCAGTCGATCCAAGAGGCGTTCGGCCTGACGAGCGCGCGGCTCGTCTACGAGCCGCCGTCGCAGGATTGGCGCGTGTCGCTGTTCGGTACGAACCTGTCCAACCAGAAGTACCTGAACTCCGGCATGGTGTCGGGCGCGTTCTCGATCGACGCCGCAACGGTGGGCCGGCCGCGCGAGGTCGGCGCGTCGCTGCAGCTGTTCTTCGATTGATCGCGCACGGGGTGCTCCCGCCGCTCTGCGGCGGGAGCACCTCTTCTTCGTAGGAGCGGCTGTCCAGCCGCGACTCTTCGACGCTTGGGGCCAAAAGTCGCGGCTGGACAGCCGCTCCTACGGAAGAACGAGAAAAAGATCGCGCCCGATGGGCCGCGCCGGTGCGTTTTTGTGACGCCCGCTCGCGTGCGGCAGGGCCGCGCGGTGGTTCAATCCGCCCATGAACCGGGGCGCCCGTCTCACGCTCGCCATCCTCGTCGGCATCGCGACGCACTATTTCGTCCACTGGATGGCGCTCGCGCTGATCGTCCCGCTCGAGCTCTTCTGGCTCGCGACCTTGCTCGCGCTCGGCTGTGGGATCGCGGCGGGGCGCTACGTCTACCGGCGCACCGAGACGGCGAATCTCGGCCTGCTCGAGTGGATGCTCAAGGGTGGCCTGATCGTCGGCGGAATCGGCTTCGTGGGCGGCTTCTTCGGGCCGATGATCTTCGCGCCGGAGGCGAACCAGGGCCCGCTGCTCGGGCTGCTGATCACGGGGCCGCTCGGGTTCCTCGCCGGGGGTATCGGGGGCCTGGTGTACGGGTTCGTCCGGCGGACGCGGTGACGGCGCAGCCGTCGCGGCCGCACGGCCGCACGTAGGAGCGGCTGTCCGGCCGCGACTCTTCTCGCGGCCGGACAGCCGCACGTCCCTTGAAGATCGCGGCTGGACAGCCGCTCCTACCTTGCGGCGCAGCCGCGGGGTGGCGGGGAGCGGCGCGGCTTCGATATTCTTCGCCGATCCCACGCAGTGTCGATCGAATAGGAGTCGGATGACACGGAGGCGGTGTGGCCTGCGGCAGCGTGCCGCGGGTGCGTGTGCGTTTGCGTTTCTTGCGGCGGCGGCGACGGGCGACCAGTCCGTCGCGCCATTCGTCCCGACGGTCGAGGAGGACGTCGCGCTGATGCTCGACGTCGCGAACGTCGGGCCCGGCGACTACGTCATCGATCTCGGCTCCGGCGACGGCCGCATCGTAATCGAAGCGGCGAAGCGCGGCGCGGTCGGCCACGGGGTCGAGCTCGAGCCGGAGCTCGTCGAGCTCGCGGCGGCGAACGCGCGCGACGCCGGCGTCGCGGAGCGCGTCGCGTTCGTCCAGGGCGACGTGTTCGAGGCCGACATCCGCGCGGCGACAGTCGTGACGACCTATCTCTTCCCGGAGGCGATGCTCGAGCTCAGGCCGAAGCTGCTCGCCGAGCTCGCGCCCGGCACGCGCGTCGTCTCGAACAGCTTCGATCTCGGCGAATGGAAGCCGGACGTGCACGACATGAGCGCGCGGTCGAGCGGCGGCATCCTGCTCTGGGTCGTGCCGGCGCGAGTCGAGGGCGACTGGGACGTCGAGCTCGACGACGGCATGAGCTTCTCGCTCGGCGCCACGCAGATCTTCCAAGCGGCAAAGCTCCGCCGGGTCGGACCCGGCGAGCTCGAGATCGGCGAGGCGGAGCTGCACGGCGACCGCATCGCGTTCGGCGCGCGTGCCGGCGCCGTCCGCTACGCGTTCGCGGGCCGAGTCGACGGCAACAAGATGCAAGGCATCGTGCAGATCGAGGACGCGCGCGGCGCACGGCTCGCGCGCTGGCGCGCGCAGCGGGCCGCGCCGCTGCCGCCGCTGCGCTGACCAAGAGACCGCGGCGAGCAATCGCGCCGCGACAGTGCCGCGACGGATGCGGTATTCTCCGCGTCGCTCGGCCCGGTGCCGCCTCCTCCGACGGCGGATCGCGCGGAGCCTTCATCTGCTGTGCGAGGGAACGGGCTCCGAGTGGCTGACGCGCAACCGACACTACACCGCGCCATCGGCCCGAAGCTGCTCCTGTTCCTCGTGATCGGCGACATCCTCGGCACGGGGATCTATGCGCTCACGGGCGACGTCGCCGCCGAGGTCGGCGGGGCTGCGTGGCTCGCGTTCGGCCTCGCGTTCCTCGTCGCGCTCTGCACGGCGGCGTCCTACGCCGAGCTCGTCGGTAAATTCCCGCGCGCGGCGGGCGCCGCGCTCTACGTGCAGCGCGCGTTCGCGTTGCCGTTCCTCACGTTCCTCGTCGCCTTCGCGGTCATGTGCTCCGGGCTCACGTCGGCCGGCGCCGCGAGCAGGAGCTTCGCGGGCTACCTGCAGGAGCTCGTGACGCTGCCGGAGGTGCCGGTCGCGCTCGCGTTCCTGATCGCGGTCGCCGCGATCAACTTCCGCGGCGTCGCGGAGAGCGTGAAGGTGAACCTCGTGCTCACCTGCGTCGAGCTCGCCGGTCTCGCGATCGTGATCGTCGTCGGGCTCGCGGCCCTCGCCCAAGGCATGGGCGATCCGGGGCGCGCGCTCGAGTTCAACGCGGACGGCGATCCGTTCGGGCTCGTCGTCAGCGGCGCGGCGCTCGCGTTCTTCGCGCTCGTCGGCTTCGAGGACTCGGTGAACATGGCCGAGGAGACGAAGGATCCCCCGCGGACGTTTCCCCGCGCGCTCTTCGCCGGGCTCGCGATCACCGGCGTGATCTACATGATCGTCGCGTTCGTCGCGACCGCGCTCGTGCCGATCGAGATCCTCGGTGAGAGCGATCAGGATCTGCTCGAGGTGATCCGCATCGGCGCGCCGCAGTTCCCGTTCGGCCTGTTCTCGCTGATCGCGATGTTCGCGGTCTCGAACTCCGCGCTGATCAACATGATGATGGCGTCGCGGCTGCTCTACGGCATGAGCCGCGAGGAGATCGTGCCCGGCGGGTTCGCGGCGGTGCACGCCCGCCGGCGGACGCCGTGGGCCGCGATCGCGTTCACGACCGCGCTCGTGCTCGGGCTCGCGGCGTGGGGCGGCGTGCGGGCGCTCGGCGGAACGACGGCGCTGCTGCTCCTGTGCGTGTTCGCGCTCGTCAACGTCGCCGTGCTCGTGCTGCGCCGCCAGCCGTCCGATCGGCCGCACTACCGCGCGCCGGTCGTGCTGCCGCTCTTCGGCGTCGTCTCGTGCGTGTACCTCGCGTCGCCGCTGTCCGGGCGCGATCCCGAGCAGTTCAAGATCGCCGGCGTGCTGCTCGCGCTCGGCATCGTGCTCTGGGGCGTGAACTGGCTCCTCCACGGCCGGCGGAGCAACGAGCAAGGAGGCGGCGCCGGGTGACGTGGCTCGACGCGCTCCTGCTCGGGCTGATCGAGGGCATCACCGAGTACCTGCCGATCAGCTCGACGGGGCACCTGATCCTCGCGGCGTCGCTGCTCGGGCTCGACGAGCCGGCCGAGACGCGCGACGCGGTGAACGCGTTCCTGATCATCATCCAGGGCGGCGCGATCCTCGCCGTGCTCGGCCTCTACCGCCGGCGCGTAGCCGAGATGGCTCGGGGCGTCGCGACGCGGCAGGGACCGGGGCTGAAGCTCGCGGTCAACCTGCTGATCTCGTTCCTGCCGGCGGCGGTCATCGGCGTGCTGCTCGACGAGCTGATCGAGCGTCATCTCTTCTATCCGGCGCCCGTCGTCGCCGCGCTCGCAGCGGGCGGCGCCGCGATGCTCGTGGTCGGCCGCTGGCAGCGCAAGGTCTTCCATGACGCGGACTCCGAGCGTTTCGACGCGACGAGCTTCGTCGACATCGAGCACCTGACGTGGCGGCGCGCGCTCCTGATCGGCGTGCTGCAGTGCTTCGCGATGTGGCCGGGGCTGTCGCGGTCGATGATGACGATCGTCGCCGGAATGATGGTCGGCATGCGGCCGCGGCATGCGGCGGAGTACAGCTTCCTGCTCGGGTTGCCGACGCTCGGCGGCGCGTGCGTCTATCGCGCCGTGCAGCTCTGGGCCGGCGACGGCGATCCGCTCGCGCTCCTCGGCGGGTGGTTGCCGGTCGCGATCGGCCTCGTCGCCGCGACCGTGTCGGCCGCGCTCGCGGTGAAGTGGCTCGTCGCGTACCTCACGCGGCACGGGCTCGCGCTGTTCGGCTGGTATCGGATCGCGCTCGCGATCCTGTTCGGCGTGGCGCTGACGCAGGGCTGGGTGTCGATCGCGCCGACCTGACCGGCGCGCCGCGCCCCGCCCCGGTAGGAGCGGCTGTCAAGCCGCGACTCTTCTCCGTTTCGCCTTTCGGTTGCCCGGTCGCGGCTGGACAGCCGCTCCTACGAGGAAGGGAACGGGTTGCCCGGTCGCGGCTGGACAGCCGCTCCTACGAGGAAGGGAACGGGTTGCCC
>CAYWGQ010000135.1:0-1500 GCA_964457725.1 uncultured Gammaproteobacteria bacterium | reverse complement strand
CCCGGTCGCGGCTGGACAGCCGCTCCTACGAGGAAGGGAGCGGGTTGCCCGGTCGCGGCTGACAGCCGCTCCTACTCCGGTTCGATGAAGCGGCGGGTCAGCTCCGCGTACGCGTCGATGCGCCGGTCGCGGAAGAACGGCCAGCCGACGCGCGCGGTGTCGACCTCGGCGAGATCGACCTCGACGACGAGCACCGCCTCACGGTCCGCCGGCGCCTCGACGACGAGCCGCCCGTCCGGCGCCGCGACGAAGCTCTGCCCCCAGAACTCGATGCCGCCCTCGCCGCGGGGGTCGGGCTCGAAGCCGACGCGGTTCACCGCGACGACGAAGCAGCCGTTCGCAATCGCGTGCGACACCTGCACCGTCCGCCACGCCGCGTGCTGGCGCTGCCCGAGCTCGGCCTTCTCCTCCGGATGCCAGCCGATCGCGGTCGGATAGCACAGCACCTCGGCGCCCTGCAGCGCGGTCAGGCGCGCCGCCTCCGGATACCACTGGTCCCAGCAGACGAGCACGCCGACTGCCCCGGCCCGCGTCGCGAACGACTTGAAACCGAGATCGCCGGGCGTGAAGTAGAACTTCTCGTAGTAGCGCGGGTCGTCGGGGATGTGCATCTTGCGGTATTTGCCGACGTAGCCCCGCTCCGCGTCGAGCACCGCGGCGGTGTTGTGAAAGAGGCCGGGCGCCCGGCGCTCGAACAAGCTCGCGACGATCGTGACACCGAGCTCCGCGGCGAGATTCTCGAGCCGCTCGGTGCTCGGCCCCGGCACGGGCTCGGCCAGCGCGAAGAGCTGCGCGTCCTCGGACTGGCAGAAGTAGCGCGAGCGGAAGAGCTCCGGCAGGACCACGAGCTGCGCGCCGTCGGCGGCCGCCTTGCGGACGCCGTCGATTGCGCGGCCGAGGTTCGCCTCCGGCGCCTCGCTCATCGCCATCTGCACGAGCCCGATCTTGAGCGGCCGCTCGGCCGTCACCGCAGCGTCTCCCGCTCCATGTCCTGCGGGTCGCAGTAGGTGTTTTGCGGGAAGCAGGCCATGTACTGATCGAGGATCTCCATGCCCTGCTTCGGCCGCACGATGCCGCTTTGGATCTTCGAGCGCACGAGCTCGCTCATCCGCCGGTGCAGGTCGTTCGGGAAGTATTGCACCTGCGCGAGCATGTCCTGGATCGCGGTGCCCGGGATGATCTTCTCGATCCAGAACTTGCCGGGCTCCTCCGCGTCCGCGTAGATGTGCGCCTCGGACACGCGGCCGAACAGATTGTGCGAATCGCCGACGATGTCCTCGTACGCGCCCATCAGGAAGATGCCGAGGTAGTACGGCTCCCCGGAACGGGGCGCGTGCAGCGTCAGGAACCGGTTGTCCGGCGCGCTCGTAACATAATGGGTGACCTTGCCGTCGGAGTCGCAGGTCAGGTCGACCAGCACGGCGCGGCGGTCCGGCTGCTCCTCGAGCCGGTCGATCGGCACGATCGGGAACGGCTGGCCGATCGCCCAGTGGTCGAGCA
>CAYWGQ010000134.1:0-10628 GCA_964457725.1 uncultured Gammaproteobacteria bacterium | reverse complement strand
CTCGTGCTCGAGTTCATCTTCACGCTCGCGATGGCGCTGCGCTGCTATCCGCTGCAGCCGGGCGGCCTGCTCGCGATCGAGGCGGTCGCGATCGGAATGGCTTCGCCCGAGGCCGTGTACGCCGAGGCACTCGGCAACGTCGAGGTGATCCTGCTCCTGATCTTCATGGTCGCGGGGGTCTTCTTCCTGAAGGATCTGCTCCTCTTCACGTTCACGAAGCTCCTGATCTCGATCCGGTCGAAGACCGTCCTTTCGCTGATGTTCAGCGGCACCGCCGCGTTCCTGTCCGCGTTCCTCGACGCGCTGACGGTCACCGCAGTGATCATCGCGGTCGCGATGGGCTTCTACCGCGTGTATCACCGCGTCGCTTCCGGCAAGACCTTCGCGAGCGCGGACCACGATCACTCGATCGACACCCAGGTGCAAGGGCTGTACCGCGAGGACCTCGACCGCTTCCGCGCATTCCTCCGCAGCCTCGTGATGCACGCCGCGGTCGGCACCGCGCTCGGCGGCGTGACGACGCTGGTCGGCGAGCCGCAGAACCTCCTGATCGGCACGGTCGCGGAGTGGCAGTTCATCGAGTTCTTCGTGCGCATGGCGCCGGTGTCGCTGCCGGTGCTGGTCGTCGGTCTGCTGACGGTCGTCGCGCTCGAGCGCTTCAAGCTGTTCGGCTACGGTGCGACGTTGCCGGACGCGGTCAGGACCGTTCTCGAGAGGTTCGACGCCGAGGAGAGCCGCAAGCGCGACTCGCGCGATACAGCGATGCTCGCGATCCAGGCCGGCGTCGCGGTGTTCCTGATCGTCGGGCTCGCGCTGCATCTCGCCGCGGTCGGCATCATCGGCCTGACGGTGATCGTGCTCGCGACCTCGCTGAACGGCATCGTCGAGGAGAGCCGGCTCGGCCACGCGTTCGAGGAAGCCCTGCCGTTCACGGCGCTGCTCGTCGTGTTCTTCGCGATCGTCGCGGTGATCCACGAGCAGCACCTCTTCCAGCCGGTCGTCGACTACGTGCTTGCGCTCGAAGCGAGCGTGCAGCCCGCCGTGTTCTTTCTGGCGAACGGCGTGCTCTCCGCGATCAGCGACAACGTGTTCGTCGCGACCGTCTACATCAACGAGGTCAAGGCAGCGCTCGACGCCGGCACGATTTCCCGCGACCAGTTCGACCTGCTGACGGTAGCGATCAACACCGGCACGAACATCCCGAGCGTCGCGACGCCGAACGGCCAGGCGGCGTTCCTGTTCCTGCTGACGTCCGCGCTCGCGCCGCTGATCCGGCTCTCGTACATGCGGATGGTCGTGATGGCATTCCCGTACCTCGTCACGATGACCGGGACCGGCTTGGTCTGCGTGATGCTGCTCGCCGGCTGACCGAACCGATTGCCGCGCCGCGCGGCGTACACTAGGCTCGATCGCCGCACCGGTCGCGGCTCGACAGCCGCTCCTACCGCGCTTGGCGAAGCGGTAGGAGCGGCTGTCCAGCCGCGATCCCCCGCGCGCGCGGGTCAGGAGGGGAAACATGAAGCACATCAGCACGTTGTGGCTCGCGGCGGCCGCCGCGACCGTCGGTCTTTCCGGGCTTCCCGCAGCGGCACAGCCGCCCGCCCCGCAGGTGCACCTTCCACCGGGCGAAGGCAAGGCGCTCGTCGAAGGGGTCTGCGTCGCCTGCCACCAGCTGAACCTGATCACGGGCTCCACCGGCTACACCGAAGCCGGCTGGCGGCGGCTCGTCGGGCAGATGATCGCGCTGCCGGAGCCGACGCTCGGCACCGTCGCGCGCTATCTCGCCGAGCACTTCCCGGAGACCACCGAGCGCCGGCCGACGCTCGTCGCGGGCCCGGTGACCGTGGAGTTCGAGGAGTGGACGCCGCCGACGCTCGGCCAGCGTCCGCGCGATCCGCTGCAGCTCGCCGACGGCACGATCTGGTGGGCCGGGATGTACGCGAGCCTGCTCGGCCGCCTCGATCCGCAGACCGGCGAGATGCGCGAGTATCGTCTCGCGCCGGACGCGCGTCCGCACGGCATCGCCGCCGACGCGGACGGCGGCATCTGGTACACGGGCAACGGCAACGGCACGGTCGGGCGGCTCGATCCGGCGACCGGCGCGATCGACGTCTATCCGATGCCCGATCCCGCGGCCCGCGATCCGCATACGCCGATCGTCGCGCGCGACGGGATCCTCTGGTTCACGCTGCAGCAGAGCAACATGCTCGGCCGGCTCGATCCGCAAACCGGCGCGATCGAGCTGCACCGGATGCCGACCGAGCGGGCGCGTCCGTACGGCCTCAAGGAGGACTCGAGCGGCAAGCTCTGGATCTCCTACATGGGCAGCAACAAGATCGCCGAGGTGGATCCGGCGACGCGCGCGATCCGCGAGCACGTGATCCCGACGCCCGAGACGCGGATCCGCCGGCTCGCGATCGCGAGCGACGGCATCGTCTGGTTCGTCGACTCGGCTCGGGGCCAACTGGGCCGGCTCGATCCGCGCACGGGAGAGGTGCGCTCGTGGCCGTCGCCTAGCGGGCCGCAGTCGCATCCCTACGCGATCGAGATCGTCGACGACGTGATCTGGTACAACGAGTCCGGGCAGCGGCCCGACGCGCTCGTGCGGTTCGATCCGAAGACGGAGCGCTTCCAGAGCTGGGCGATCCCGTCCGGCGTCGGGATCATCCGGCACATGAACCGCACGCCGGACGGCAACCTCGTGATCCACCAGAGCAGCACGAACACGATCGGGCTGGTTCGCCTGGGCCACGGCACGTAGGAGCGGCTGTCAGCCGCGACACCTGCGCGTCGAGCGAAGCCGGGGTCGCGGCTGGACAGCCGCTCCTACCCCCGCGGGAACCCGAAGTCCGCGCCCTCGGCAGGCATCCGCTAGAATAGCCGGACCACCCCGACCAACACCCAGCCACGCCGAGGACGATCGTGAGCAACTTCGAACAGCAACTAGCGAAGGTCAAGGAGAAGAGCGGCGCGTTCATCGCAGCGCTCGATCAAAGCGGCGGCAGCACTCCGAAGGCGCTGAAGCTCTACGGTATCCCGGAGGGCGCCTGGAAGAACGACGACGAGATGTTCCGCATCGTGCACGAGATGCGGACGCGCATCATGACGAGCCCCGCGTTCGACGGCAGGCGCATCCTCGGCGCGATCCTGTTCGAGAACACGATGGATCGCGACGTCGAGGGCAAGCCGACGCCGACCTACCTCTGGGAGGTCAAGAACGTCGTGCCGTTCCTGAAGGTCGACAAGGGCCTCGCCCCGGAGCAGGACGGCGTGCAGCTGATGAAGCCGATCCCGGATCTCGACTCCCTCCTTGCCCGCGGCAAGGCGAAGGGCATATTCGGCACGAAGATGCGCTCGGTGATCAAGCGCGCGAACGAGAAGGGCATCGCCGCGAACGTGAAGCAGCAGTTCGAGATCGGCCGCCGGATTCTCGCGACCGGCCTCGTGCCGATCATCGAGCCCGAGGTCGACATCAAGGCGCCGGACAAAGCCGAAGCCGAGGAGCTTCTGAAGGCCGAGATCCTGAAGGAGCTGAACGCGCTGAAGCCCGACCAGAAGGTGATGCTGAAGCTCACCATTCCGACGAAGGACAACCTGTACGCGGACCTGATCGCCCACCCGCAGGTGCTGAAGGTGGTCGCGCTCTCGGGCGGCTACACGCGCGAGGAGGCGAACGCGAAGCTCGCCCGGAACAACGGCATGATCGCGAGCTTCTCGCGTGCGCTGGTCGAGGGCTTGACCGCGCAGATGTCGGACGAGGAGTTCAACGCCGCGCTCGACCGGTCGATCGAGAGCATCTACCAAGCCTCGAAGACCTGACGACTGTGTAGGAGCGGCTGTCCAGCCGCGATCTTGAGGTCGCCGAGAAAGATCGCGGCTGGACGGCCGCTCCTACGTGTGCGCAGCCGCAGGGGGAAGATCGCGGCTAGACAGCCGCTCCTACCCGTCAGCGCGCACGGAGCGCGCCTCGCGCAGGAACGGCGCGATCGCCTCGATCAGCTCGTCTGCCTTCCCGTACTGCGCGGCGTGTGCGCCGCCTTCGATCACGACGAGCCGCGCGTTCCGCGTGCGGCCGGCGAGGTGCTCGAGCCACGGCTGCGCTGCGACGCGGTCGTGCTCCCCGCGGACGAGGATCACGGGCACCTCGATCCGCGGCAGCTTCTCCTCGATCCGGTCCTCGAGCATGAAGCGAAGCTCCTCGAGAAGCCGCGGCCCCATGCGCGCGTAATCGCGGAGCAGTAGCGGCGTCATGGTCAGGCGCTCGTGCAAGCCGCCGCGCAGAAAGCGCGGCACGAGCTTCCAGAGCCGCCGGGCGCTCGCATCGATCGTCGGGCCGATCAGCACGAGCCGGTCGACGAGCGCCGGGTGACGAAGCGCAAGCTCGGCCGCCGTCTGACACCCCATCGAGTTCGCGACGAACGACGCGCGATCGATCCCGACTGCCCGGCACCAGCGCGCGAGCGCTTCGGCCAAGCCGGGCACGTCGAGCGCGACCGGCGGCGCGTCGCTCTTGCCGTGCCCGGGAAGGTCCGGCGCGTAGACGTCGAACAGCGCGCCGAGCCGCTCGGCCGTCGGCACGAAGTACGAGCTCGAGATGCCGAAGCCGTGGACGAGCACGACGGGCAGCACGCCGGGTCGGCCGCGGCCGCGTGCGACGCGGGCGTACCAGCGGCGTCCGGCGATCTCGACGTAGTGATCCTCGAGCTCGACTCGCTCGGCCACGCGGCCTCCAGGAAGTGCCGAGGCAAGCATGCAGCGGCCGTGCCACCGCGCGAGGCCGTCCCGCTCAGGCCCCGCGCAGCAACCGGTCTTCGAACGCGTAGTCGATCGGGCGGCGCGGCTGCGCGAGGTACCACGCGTAGGTCTCGCGGAGCGCGTTGGCGAACGGCGTCGGCGTCACGCCGAGAATGCGCGGGGCCTTCTCGACGATCTCCGTGATCGGCGGGCGGTCGAGCGCCTCGCCGAAGTACATCCGCTCGCCGGAAAGTTGCCCGCCTTCGGCCTCGATCCGCGCGCGCGGCACCGCGACGAGCTCGGGCTCGCATCCCGCAACCTGCGCGAGCAGCTCGACGTAACCCCGCTGCGTCGTCGGCTCGTGGGCGACGTTGAACGCTTGGCCTACGGCCTCCGGCACCTCGAGCGCGCGGACGCACGCCTCCGCGAGATCGCCGACGAACACCCACTGGATCGCCCTGCTGCCGCCGTCCGGCAGCACGATCGGCCGGCCGTCCCGCAAGCGGTCCCAGAAGAACTGCTCGCGGTAGAGCGTCTGCCACGGGCCGTGCACGTAGGGGGGTCGAAACGTGACGACCGGGAAGCCGGACGACGCATGCAGCCGAAACAGCGCGCGCTCGGACGAAGCCTTGTGCGCGGCGTACGGTCGCGGATCGTCGTCGCCGACGAGCGGATCGTCCTCGCGGCGATCGAGCCCCGCGCCGTAAGCCGCGATGCTCGAGATGAAGACGTAGCGGCGGAGCTCGTCGCCGCACGCGCGTGCAGCCGCCTCGACGTCCGCGGCCGTCGTGCCCTTCGCCCAGTCGTAGGCGACGTCGAGCACGGCCTCGGGCCGCTCCCGCCTGATCGCAGCAGCCAGCGCGGCGTGGTCGCCGCGGTCGGCTTGCACGTTCCGAACCTCGGGCCCGAGGTCGTGGCGATCGGTGCGGTGCAGCACGGCGACGTCGTGCCCGCGGGCGACGAGGCGCCGAACGATCTCCCGGCCGATGAATCGCGTGCCGCCGATTACCAGCACTCGCATCGCAAGAACCTCCGCTCGCTTCTCTCGCCTTCAGCCGACCCTCGGCGGATCGGGCTCGACGACCCACTCCGGCTCCTCGAACTCGCCGATCACGCGGATCGTGCAGTGCTCGGCCGCCTCCTCGAGCAGCTCGTCGACGCGCGGGTCGCGGCGGCGCTCCATCGCGTCGCGCGAGGTCTTCGAATCCCAGCTCGCGATCGCGAGCAAGACGCTCGGGTCGCCGATCCTCCGATGCAGCCGCGTGCCGCGCGCGCCCGGCGAGCGCTGCAGGATGCGGCTCACGCGCACCCACGCGTCGGCGTACTGCTCGGCCGTATGACCCGGCTTCACGTGTACCTCGAACAAGTACTTCATCGCGCGGCCTCCGTTCCGCTCCCGGCGCTCGTGGCACGGAAGTTGAATTCGTCGGTCCTCGAACACTCGCATTGTCTCACGCCGTGCGCCGCTTCTCGCGGCCCGGCAGCGCGGCGTCACGACCAAGGAGCGACAAGCGATGGCCGAGAATGCGGACCAAGATCTCGACTGCCTCGTGATCGGCGGCGGACCAGCCGGGCTCGTCGCGGCCGTCTACCTCGCACGCTTCCGCCGCCGCGTGCTCGTCGTCGACGCGGGCGAGAGCCGCGCTGCGCTGATCCCGACGTCGCACAACTGCATCGGCTTTCCGGACGGCATCGCCGGACCGGAGCTGCTCGCGCGGCTCGCCGCACACGCGAGCCGCTACGGCGCGCCGGTGCGGCATGCGACCGTGACCGCGCTCGAGCGCTCCGCGGGCGGCGGCTTCGAAGCGGTGCTCGGCGACGACGCGGACGGCTCGCTGCCGCGAGCCATCGGCGCGGCCACCGTGCTGCTCGCGACCGGCGTCGCCGACATCGAACCCGAGCTCCCGAACGTCGAGCGTGCGATTCGCCGCGGGCTCGTGCGCCATTGCCCGATCTGCGACGGCTACGAGGTCGTCGGCGAGAACATCGCCGTGATCGGCTTCGGCTCGAGCGCGGTCGGCGAAGCGCTGTTCCTGCGAGCGTACTCGCCGCACGTGACGCTGCTGACGCTCGGCGAGCCGATGCAGCTCGAGGCCGACGAGCGCCGCGCGCTCGCCGAGGCCGGCGTGGCCGTCGTCGAGGAACCGATCGCCGAGGTCGTGCTCGCGGACGAAAGGATCGGCGCGGTCAGGATCGCGAGCGGGCGCGAGCACCGGTTCGACACGCTGTACTCCGCGCTCGGCACGCACGTGCGCTCCGAGCTCGCGTTGTCGCTCGGCGCCGAGCACGACGCCGAAGGCGCGCTCCGCGTCGACGAGCATCGGCGCACGTCGGTCGCGGGGCTCTGGGCCGCGGGCGACGTCGCCTGCGACTTGAACCAGATCGCGGTCGCAGCCGGTCACGCGGCGATCGCCGCGACCGACATCCACCGGCAGCTGCCGCGCGCGCTCGCTACCGCTCGCGCCTGAACCGCCCGACGTACGCGGCCTTGCCGACGACCTTGCCGGCCATCGCTTCGAGCAGCTCCGGCCGGCTCGCGCTCGGCGGCAGATCGAGACGCTCGCCGAGCGCGTAGAGCTCGAAAACGTAGTGGTTGTAGCGCGGCCCCGCCGGTGCGCCCGGGCCGAGGTACGCATTCTTGCCCTCGACGTTCCGGCCGACGACCGTGCCCTCCGGCACGCGGCCTTCGGGCAGGCCGCCGGCCTCGACCGGGATGTTCCACACGACCCAGTGCAGGCCGTCCTCCGGGCCGTGGTCGAGCGCGACGTCGATGTCGTGGAAGATCAGCGCGTAGCAGGCGGTGCCGGGCGGTGGATCGGAGAACCGGAAGCCGGGTTGGACGTTCTCGCCGAAGCAGCCGTGCTTCGGCGGCACGATGCCGCCGTCCTCGAACGCGTCGCTCTCCATGCGCAAGGACATCTCGCGATTTCTTCGTTTGCGGCGTCCGTTCGAGTATAGCGAGCGAGGCGATCCTTGCTGATAATCGAGGTCGGTCGAGCCGTTCCGTTGCTCCGGAGGCCGCATGCGCGTCGTCGTCTTTCTCGCGGTTTCGGCCGCCGGTTTGAGCACCGTGTTCGCTCAGACCGCGCCGCGGCTCGCCGAGTCCTTCGCGGGCCCGGCCGCGATCCACCCCGACTCGGGCTCCCGCCTTCCGCTCCTCGCGCGCGAGGACTTGGACGAAGCGAGCGCCCGGATCTACGACGCGCTCGCCGCGGCGAACGGCGCGAGGCCGCGCGGCACGCTCGCGATCGCACTCTACAGCCCGGAGACGGCGGCCGCGCTCGGCCGCATCGAGACCTATTTGCGGAGCGAGAGCCCGCTCGGCCCCCGGCTCGCGGAGCTCGCGGGCCTCGTCACCGCGCGCGAGCTCGACCTGCCGTACGAGTGGAGCGAGCACGAGCCCGCGGCGTTGCTGGCAGGTGTCGAGCCCGCGGTCGTCGAAGCGGTGCGGACGAACGCGGACGTCGACGGGCTTCCCGCCGACGACGCGCTGCTGATCGACTTCGGCCGGCAGCTCTTCCGCAACCGCCACGTCGATGCCAAGACGTTCGCGGCGATAGTCGAGCGGCTCGGCCGCCAGCAAACGTTCGACGCGATCATGGCGCTGACGTACGGCGCGATGGCCGGCATCCTGCAGCGCGCCGTCGACCAGCGGCCGCCGGCCGGCTGGGACCCGCAGGCTTTGCCGGACGTGCCGGGCGTCGGCACGCCGAGCGGCCGGCCGGGGGAATTCGTCGTGCTCGGTCCGCGGCCGCCTCTGCCTGCGGACGTGCACGAGGAGTCCTATTACCGATTCCCGCTGCTCCGGCGGGACGAGCTCGATCCGCGCGGCAGGGAGATCTTCGATCGAGTGGTCGGCGCCGATCGCGACACGGCGCCGCTCGGCCCGGTCGGCATGACGCTGAACAGCCCGGAGCTCGCCGAGCCGATCCAGCAGCTGAACAGCGCGCTGCGCCAGCGCGGCGTGCTCGGCACGCGGGCGGCCGAGATCGTGATCGCGGCGACGGGCCGCGAGATGAACAGCCAGTACCAGTGGGTCGTGCACGGCGCGGCGGCCGAGCGCGCGGGCGCGGGCGCCGACGTGCTCGACGCGATCCGCGACGATGGAGATCTGTCGAGGCTCGACGAGCGGGACGCGGTCGCGATCGCGTTCACGCGCGAGCTCTTTCGCGAGGTGACGGTGCGGCCCGAGACGTTCGCCGCGGCCGTGGAGCACTTCGGCACGAGAGGTGCCGTCGAGATCGCCGCGCTCGTCGGCGATTACCTGATGGTCACGACGATGTACAACGCGCTCGGGATGCGGCTGCGCGCCGATCAGGAGCCGACGCTGCCGCATCGCGTCGGCGCGCCGGTCGGGGCGGAGTGGCGCTAGCGCGCGAGCGCTATAGATTCGTCGTCAGGACGACGTAGAAGTACGTGGGGTCGCCGCGAAAGCTCGGGCCGCTCGCCTCGCGCATGAAGCGGCCGGCCCAGAGCTGCGCGAAGCCGGCCTCGAGCGAGAGCCGATCCTCGATCGCGCTCCAGTTGAAGCTTCCCTCGAGCTGAGTCCCGATCGAGCGGCCGGATTGCCCCGTGAGATCCCGCAGCCCGACGCCCGACCACGCGTCGCGCGCGGCCGCGAGCTCGAACGATCGGTAGCTCAGCATCGCTCGCCAGCGCGGCTTAGGCCGGAACGTGAGCCGGATGCCGGGCGTGCGCAGGTTGCCGCGCGCGAACGCGCCGTAGATGCCTTGCGGCGCGAAGTCGAAGCGGCGCTCGCCGAACAGCGTGTCGTAGCCGTCGTTGCGGTCGTCGAACGGATCCTCGTCGCCGCTCGCATGGTCGTGCTGCAGCAAGAGGACCGGCGACCATCGCGCGGCGAACGCGTAGCCGAATTCCCAGTGGTAGAAGTACGCCTCGTGATCGAGACCGACCCGCCTGACGCCGGCGGCGGTCGCGCTCGACTCGCCCCGTTGCCACACCGCCTCGACCTCGTAACTCCAATGACGAGGCTCGCTCGGCCGGAAGAAGCGAAATCCGAACGTATCGAGATCGCGCGGAGCGCCGTCGTTCCGCGGCCGGTTGCCCCGGTCCATCCCGAGCCAGAAGAGCTCCGCGTTGTCGCGATTGCCGAACGCCGGGAACCGGTAGTACGCGCCCCGAAACGCCGTATCGCGGTTCCCGCGGTCGAGCTCGCGGTCGTTCCCGAGCAGCGCATCGGGCGCAGACGGGAGGATCCGCATCGGGACGACGTAGAACGCCCGCGCGTTGTTGCCGTCCGCTCCGCGCCACTCCCAATCGATACCGGTGAACGAGCTGATCGTGTTCCGGAAGCCGCTGCGCGCGAGCAGGCGCCGGCTCCCGAGGTTCATCGTCATCCGGCCGGCCCGCACCGTCGCCGTGCTGCCGGCCCGGACGACGTCGCGGAACGTCCACGAGCCGTAGGCCTGCAACGGCTCGAGGGTGTTCACGTTCGTCGTCGTGACGAACGAGCCGGCGTCGACCAGCTCGGCCCGCGCGTCCATCAGCTCGCCGAAGAACCGCACGTCGCCGCGTCCGGCCTCGACGAAGAGGCTCGTCTGCAACGCGAGAATCTGATCGCTCCGGCTCAAGCCGGGGCGGTATTGATCGTTCAGCAACTCGTAGCGCGTGCGCTGCTGCACGCGGAAATCGATGCGCGGCTGCTCGGCGTCGGCCTCTTGCGCAGCGGCGTCGCCGCCTGGCGCAGCCGCGAGGCCGACGACGGCGATCGCGGCGACGACGAACCGCGCGCCATGCGCAAGATCAAGCAATCGCATCGACGGGAAGAGATCCTATGCGCCGCCGCCGAAGACATGGCGAGATGGTGGCCAGGGGCGGGATCGAACCACCGACACGCGGATTTTCAGCCTGTTTGCACCCTCCCGACTTAGACG
>CAYWGQ010000133.1:0-10752 GCA_964457725.1 uncultured Gammaproteobacteria bacterium | reverse complement strand
TCGTGGCCTTCGGCCAGAGCACGCTTGTAGACGTACAGCGCCTCCCCGATTGCCTCGAGCGTGCGCGCGATGTCCTCCTCGGTATGCGAGAAGCTCACGACGAACGACGGCGCGATGATGCGGTGGCGCACGAGCTCCTGCATGAATAGCGTGCGGAACGGCTGGCTCGGCTTACCCTCCGCATCGCGCGTGTAGAACAGCAGATTGCAGTCGCGGCTGACGACGCCGAAATGCTGCTGCAACCCGAGCTCCGTGGTGAGCCGATCGATGCCACTACGCAGCGCAGCGCCGCGCGCGTACAGCACGTCGATCACCCCGAGATCCCGGTAACACTTGTATGTCGCAAGGCCGGCCGCGATCGAATGCGTTTCCGCTCCGTGCGTGGTCGAGAGCAGGAAAACCCGTTCACGCGAGTGGTTGAGCCCGCCGAGCTCCATCAGCTCCCTTCGCCCGGCCAAAGCCGAGATGCAAAAGCCGTTGGCGAGCGCTTTGCCCCACGTCGAAAGATCCGGCACGACTCCGTATTCGCGCTGCGCGCCGCCTAGATTCCAGCGAAACCCCGTGATCATCTCGTCGAACACGAGGACTGCACCCTGCTCTCGGCACACGGCCTGCAGCGACTGCAAGAATCCGGGCGCGGGCTCTTCCGTCCGCGCAGCCTCGAGCACGACGCACGCGATCTCGTTCGGATACGCGGCGAACAGCGCGCGAACGCTGTCGATGTCGTTGTAGCGGAACTTCACCGTCTGCGAGCGAACCCAAGCCGGAATGCCCGCGGGCATGTCGGTGGTGCCGATGAACCAGTCGCTCGTCGAGAAGAACGGCTGATCCCCGCAGATCGCGATGCGATCGCGCCCGGTGTAGGCACGGGCGAGCCGCACGGCCGCGTCCAGCGTATCCGAGCCGTCCTTCGCGAACTTCACCATCTCCGCGCCGGGTATCGCGTCGAGAAGGCACTCGGCGTACTCCACCTCGAGCGGCGAGGGACGGCTGAAGTTCGTGCCCTTGCCGAGCTCCGCGGCGACGGCTTCGACGACCGGCGCGAACGCGTGGCCGAGCGTCACCGCCCGTAAGCCCATTCCGTACTCTATGAACTCGTTACCGTCCACGTCCCAGACGTGACAGCCCTTGCCGCGCGCGATGAAGCCCGGAGCCTGCACGGGAAACTGATCGTCGCCCTTCGCGTACGTGTGTGCGCCGCCGGGGATGATCTCGTGCGCCCGTGCGCCGAGGGCCGCGCTTCGCTCGCGCGGCGCGAACTCGCGGCTCGGCTTCTGGCCGCCGTCAGAGAACGAATTTTCGGACATAGAAGGCTTCCGCGTGCCCCTCGGGGGCATTGCACTCGATGCCGCGTATTCTCAGCATCGCCATGAATGTGTCTTCCGTGAACCAGCGGCGCGACCGTTGCGTCGCAAACCCGCTCATCAGCATCCTCACCTTCCGGCGACAGTTCCGCAAGCTAATCGGTATGAAGCCGTTCGGCGAGCCCAGTCCGCCGTCGTACTTGACGATCTCGTACTCCAGAATCATGTGATCGCGAAACGTGTTCCAGGTCAATTCCGCGACCAGCCGGTGATCCTGGTGCAAATCGTTGCCTGCATGGGTGAAGATCAAGTCCGGCGACACGTCATGCTTCAGCTGCTCGAAGAAGTCCTTCACTTCGGCGTGCATCGTCGGCAAGTAGCCGTCGCGGAAGCCGGCGACCCGGATATCCGCCTTCTTCGCCCCCTTCAGGAACCGGCGTGCGCTCGCTACTGCCTCTCGCTCGCGTTGCCCCGTGCCACTCAAGACAACCCACGTGACGGAGACCGGCGCAGGCCTGCCGATCAGCTCCAGTATCGCGCCGCCGCAACCGAGCTCGATGTCGTCGGAATGAGCGCCGATGCACAGCACCTGCAGTGCGCCGCGCTTCTCCGGGATCAGCCGCAGCATGGCGCTACTTCCGCCAGAGCATCCAGGGACAGTTGCCCTGCGCTTCCATACGGTCGTACGTGATCTTGTCCTTGAACGTGTCCATCGATTGCCAGAACCCGTCGTGCTGGTAGGTGACGAGGCGTTGCTTCTCGATCAGGCGGGCGAACGGCTGCTCCACGAGCTCCTCGCCTTCGTTGATGTGATCGAAGATCTCCTGGCGCAGCACGAAGAACCCTCCGTTTATCCACAGATCACCGTTGTTCATCGCGCCCATCCCCGTGACCACTCCGCCGTCCGTCGCTCGCACCGTGTGGAAGCTGTGCAGGCTGCGGACGGACGCGAAACATGCGGTCGCGGCTTTGCGCTCGAAGAGCGCAATCATCTCGTCGAGCGGTATGTCGGAAAGGCCGTCCGCATAGTTGGCGAGGAACACCGGCTCGTTCTCGACGAATCGCCGCACCCGCAGGAGACGTTGACCGATGTTGCTGTGCAGCCCCGTATCCACGAAAGTGATGGTCCAGTTCTCCGTATCGCGGCTCAGCAGCTGCACTTGCCCGTTCCCCGGGCGCAACACGAAGTCGTTCGTCAGCTCCTCCCGGTAGTTCAGGAAATACTCCCGGATGAGGTCCCCTCGGTATCCGAGGCACAAGATGAAGTCCGTGTGGCCGAAGTGCGCGTAGTAACGCATCAGGTGCCACAGGATCGGGCGGTGACCGATGTTGACCAGCGGCTTCGGAATCGTGTCCGAGTGCTCGCGCAGCCGCGTGCCCAGGCCGCCGCAGAACAGTATCACCTTCATGTTTGCCTATCTCCCTCGACCGTTGGCTCCAACCGACGCAGCAACTCGACGTCGACGAGTGCGTCGGCCGCCTCGGCAATCAACTCGAACGACAACCCCGATCTCTCGGCTATGTCCAGCAGGCTCTTCGATCCGTCGGACTGGTTCAGCACCCACAGCAACGCGTGCTCGAACTCGCCCGGATGACGTCCGCCCGTCGGCCGGAACAAGCCGCGCTTGCCGAGGCGCGGCTCGCACTTGGGGCTCAAGTTCAGGTATCGGGCGTTTCGCTCGAGCACCCGGACGATCTCGGCAAACGCGAAAAGCGTCTCTGCGAGCGCGGACCGGTCGATCAGCGTGAAATCGTCCGCGGAAGTGTGATATTCCGGGTATTCGTTGTTCGGCGTACGGGTCAGCCGGCCGACCGGCAGATCGAACCCGGGCGAGCATAGCTGCCGCTCGTCATAGCCGTACGGCGAAAAATCGATCACTCGCGCGGACGGGCTGATGCCGCCCAGAACGTACCGGGCGACTTGGTCGATCTCAGCATTCCCCCGCCGGCTTCGCTTGAACGTCAGCGGCCCTGGATCGCCCGCGAGGCCGACCACCAGACCGTGCCGAACACGGGGAACCGCGTCCTCGTTGCGGGCGAGCCAAGTGATCGAGCCGATCGTCCCCGGCGCGAAGACGAATCGATAGGTGTAGCGCGGCGCCGATTCCCGCAACTCCGCCGCAACGAGCGTCGCCAGCGCGATGCCGGTGAGGTTGTCGTTGCAGAGCGAGGGATGGCACACGTGCGTGAAGACGAGCACCTCGTCCTGCGAGGCACCGGGCACGACGCACTCGCCGTAGGTCAAGGAGCCGGAAGTGAGCTCGCTGTCGATTCGTACCGTGTAGCGTCCCGGCCGCAAGCTCTCGAGCGTGCGGTGGGTCAGGCAGAATCCCCAGTCCTCGCGGTAGTAGCTGGTGCGGTACGGTATCCAGTCGGGATGCTCCGGGATCGAGTGCAATCGCGGCCGCAGCTCCTCGAGCGGCATGACGGCGTCCACCGGCGTGCTGTAGCTCATGAGGTGCAGCGTGTGATCTCGAAGATCGACGATTCGGTTCCCGCTCTCGTCCGCGATCCAGGCTTCCCTCACGTTCCACTCGCGGGGCACCTCCCAGTCGAACACCGGTGTCCCGGAGGGCACTTCGACGATGTCGAGCGGCACTTCGGCGGCAACGCGAGCGAGCGTCTTGCGAACGCCGTCACCGGTGATGCTGCGGCAGATCGGATACAGATCGCGCATCAGCGACCACGCGGCGTCCATCCGGTTGGCGCACGCTGCCAACGTAGCGAGGCTCGGTAGCATGGCTCTGCCGGATTTGGCCGATGCCGGTCGCTCCTTCACGGCGGCGCGCCCTCGCCTGCCCGCACGGCGCTCTCGTAGGCCGCCGAATCGAAATCCGGATAGGTCGCATCGCGCTCGTTCATGATCAGACCGCTCTCGATCGGCCATCGAATCGCGAACGCAGCATCGTTCCAACGGGCGCCGAAGGCCAGCTCCGGACGGTGGAAGTCCGTCATCTGGTAGAAGACCTCCGTGTCGTCCTCCAGAGTCTGAAAGCCGTGCAGCATCATCGGCGGTATGTACAGCGCGTTGTGCTCGAGTGCCGACAGCTCGATACCGAAGTGCTTCAAGTAAGTAGGCGAGCTCGGACGCAGATCGACGATGACGTCGTAAACTCGTCCGCGCGCACAGCGGACGAGCTTCCCCTCCCGAGAAGGAGGCAGCTGCATGTGCATTCCGCGCAGCGTCCCTCGCTTGACGTTGTGGGACAAGCTCGCTTGCACCATTTTGGTCGGCAAGCCGTTGTCACCGAATTCCCGGGAGCACCACGTCCGCGCAAAGTAGCCTCGACGATCGGAATGCGCCTCGATCTCGACTACGAATGCCCCAGGAAGCGGCGTTTCCCGAAATCTCACTTCAAATCCAATAGAAGTCTGCGTCTATCTGTTTAGTCGCTTGCAAGTACTTCAACTGCTTCAGGCGAGTGAACGCCCGGAACTGATGGGTCTCCGTGCTGAATTGAATGCGCTCGAACAGCTCTCTCAGCTGCCGCGCACCATCGCGCGCGGTGTAGCTGCACTTGAATCCCGGAAGCTCGCGGTGAATGCGGGCGAAGCTTACGCGATAACTGCGGTTGTCGGCAGTGGGCGGGCCGGCGCTGACTTCGCAGCCGGGAAACTCTTCGGCGACGATCGCCGCGATCTCTCGCACCCGATAGTTCTCGGAATCCTGTCCGACGTTGAAGATCTTGCCGCGCACGGCGTCCTCGGGAGCGATCAAGGAGCGATAGATCGCCTCGCAGATGTCGAGCACGTGGACCAACGGGCGCCAAGGGCTACCGTCGCTCACCATCGCGATCCGCCGCGTCGTCCATGCGAGCGCGCACAGATCGTTCAGCACGATGTCGAAACGCATTCGGGGCGACGGCCCGTATGCGGTTGCGTTTCGCAGAAAGACCGGCGCGAAGTCCGCGGAAGCCATCGCGCCGACGTCGCGCTCCACCAGCACCTTGCATTCCGCGTAGGCCGTCTGCGGATTCGGCTTCGTGCTCTCGTCGAGGAAGTCGCCCGAGCCGGCCCCATAGACGCTGCACGAGGAGGTGTAGACGAAGCGGCGGATGCCCACCTTCTGGGCCGTCTTCGCCAGGTGAACGGACCCGAGATGATTGATCTTGTGCGTGACTTCGGGGTTGTTCTGGCCGAGCGGGTCGTTCGAAAGCTCGGCCAGGTGCACGACGGCGTCGCAACCTCGGAGGTCCTCCTCGGTGACGCGCCGCAAGTCCTTGTTCAACGTGAACGGCGACATCGGCAGGTTGGCGTCGTCGCTGTAGAGCCAACCGTCGCGGTAGAAGCCCGTGTCGAGCCCCCGCACCTCGATGCCGCGCTGCAGAAGGTACGGCGCGAGGACCGCTCCGATATACCCATTTACACCGGTAACAAAGACTTGCATGTTGTACCCGTAGTTGTATCGTTATGGGGCACTTGCCCCGTTCGGGGCCGTTCCCTGAGGCGCACGGCCGAAAGGATTCTAGCAACAGGCGTCGCGGGGAAGATTGATTGACCGCACGCTTTCGTCCCGGCTGAGGTTGACGAGCCCCTCGTTACGCATGCCACGGCGACCGCACCTGCCCGACACCGGATGCGTCGGCCCCGCCGCAGGTCGCCGCGGAGCGGCTACTACCGGCAACGGCATTCGCAAACGGCGTCACACCAGGACGCTACGCGATCAGGCAGACTTGCGACTGCGGAGGAGCGGGCCGTTCACGCCGAGGCCCGGCCTCGCACATCAAACTACACCGTTCCATCGAGGGCCACCGTGACCGCCAACTCATCGCGCTCCGAGCCGCTGTCGCCCCTGCAAGTGCGAAAAGCAGGCTCGCCGTGCAGGTTCTGCCGCAAACCCCTGAGGCATACCTTCGTAGATCTGGGCATGTCCCCGCCGTGCCAGACGCACATCACGGCCGAGCAGCTGAACTCGATGGAGGCGTTCTATCCTCTGCACGCCTACGTCTGTGAGCACTGCTTCCTGGTGCAGCTCGAAGAGTTCGTCGGGCCTGCCGATATCTTCAGCGAGTACGCCTATTTCTCCTCGTATTCGGATAGCTGGGTGGCGCACGCCAAGCGCTACGCCGATCAGATGTGCGAGATGCTCGGCCTGGGCGGCACGAGCAGCGTCATGGAGATCGCGAGCAATGACGGCTACCTGCTTCAGCACTTCGTCGCCCGCGGCGTGCCCGTGCTAGGCATCGAGCCCGCGGCCAACGTCGCCGAGGTCGCCCGGGAGAAGGGCGTTCGGACGATCGTCAAGTTCTTCGGCCACGCGGCGGCGCTCGAGATCGCCAAGGAGTACGGCAAGCCGGACTTGCTCCTCGGCAACAATGTCCTCGCCCACGTTCCCGATTTGAACGACTTCGTCTCCGGGATGAAGGCGCTCCTCGGCGAGCGAGGCACGATCACGATGGAGTTCCCTCACCTTTATCGTTTGATGCAGGAAAACCAGTTCGACACCATCTATCACGAGCATTTCAGCTACTTCTCGCTGATGACCGTGGAGAAGGTGTTCGCGGCGCACGGCCTGACGCTGTTCGACGTCGAGGAGATTCCGACCCACGGCGGCTCGCTGCGCATCTACGGCCGGCATACCGAAGACCTGACGCGGCCGGTATCCAAGCGACTCGTGGACCTGCGCGAGCGGGAGCTTGCGGAAGGCTTTGCCACTCTGGAGAAGTACGCGGGCTTCACCGAGCAGGTGCTCGCGACGAAGCGCGACATCCTCCGCTTTCTGATCGAAGCGAAATCCGCCGGCAAGAAGATCGTCGGTTACGGCGCCCCAGGCAAGGGCAACACTCTTCTGAACTACTGCGGCATTCGCACGGATTTTCTCGACTTCACCGTCGACCGCAACCCGTACAAGCAGGGCAAGTACACGCCGGGAACGCACATTCCGATCCTCGCGCCGGAGGCGATACGCGAAGCCCGCCCCGATTACATCTTCATCCTGCCGTGGAACCTGCGCGACGAGATCATCGGCACGCTGGACTACGTGCGCGCGTGGGGCTGCCGCTTCGTCATACCGATCCCGAAGATTCAGATCGTCGATTAACAGTTCACGTCATAAGAGGAAACCATCGTGATCCCATTTCTGGACCTCAAGGCCCAGTACGCTAGCATCAAGTCGGAAGTCGACACCGCGATTCGGGGCGTGCTCGACAGCTGCGGCTACATCCTCGGCCCGGAGGTAGCGAAGCTCGAAGAGGAGTTCGCGGCCTACTCCGGAGCGCAGTTCGGCATCGGCGTGAACACCGGCACGAGCGCGTTGCATCTGTCGCTGCTCGCCGCCGGCATCGGGCCCGGGGACGAGGTGATCACGGTGCCGTTCACGTTCGTCGCCACCGTCGCGGCGATCGAGTACGCGGGCGCGAAGCCGGTGCTCGTCGACATCGACCCGCAAACCTACAACATGGATCCGGCCGCCCTCGAAGCGGCGATCACTCCGCGAACGCGCGCGGTGATACCCGTGCATCTGCACGGCCTGATGGCGGAGATGGATCCGATCCTGGAGATCGCCCGCCGCCACAATCTCATCGTGATCGAAGACGCCTGCCAGGCCCATGGCGCCGAGTACAAGGGCAAGCGTGCCGGCAGCTTCGGAGACCTCGCCGCATTTAGCTTCTATCCCGGCAAGAACCTGGGTGCGTACGGCGAAGGCGGGATGGTCGTAACCAGCAACCCGGATTTCGCGAAGAAGGTGCGAATGCTGCGCGATTGGGGCGCGGAGAAGAAGTATCACCACGTCCTCAAGGGCTACAACTACCGATTGGAAGGCATTCAAGGCGCCGTGCTGCGCGTGAAGCTTCGATACCTCGAGGCTTGGACGGAGGGCCGGCGTAGGGCTGCCGCGCATTACGATCGCCTGCTCGGCGCCGCCGGCATCGCCATTCCGCAGCCGAAGCCCTACCAGCGTCACGTCTATCACGTGTACGCGATCCGCACGAAGCAGCGGCAAGCCTGGCAAGATGCCCTGAACGCCCAAGGGATCCAGACGGGCATACACTACCCGTTCCCGGTGCATCTGCTCCCGGCTTACTCGAACCTCGGCTACGAAGCGGGCGACTTCCCGCACGCGGAACGCGCGGCTGCGGAAGTGCTCTCGCTGCCGATGTTCCCCGAGCTGACCGCGGAGCAATGCGAGACGGTCGCCCGAGCGGTCATCGAGCTCGCTTCGAGCAAGCTCGCCGCGGCGTCTTAAGCCTGAGGAGACAGAGAGGGGGCGGCGCCCCGACGCCTCTTGGGCGTGGGCGCCGCGCTCCTGTGCGCGGAGCAGCGGAGACTCCGCAAAATCTGCGAACCCGAGCATTCTTTTTTCGCCCGCTAACAGTATGATTGCCGTGTCGCGCTCGGGAAACCGCCGACGAACATCCCTTCGCGAACCATAGAGGCCGCATGCCAATCACCGACTCAGTGCAGCTCGGCAACGACGTCCGCATCTTCCACCCGGCCTTGGTCAACCTTTACGGGTGCAGAATCGGCGACGGCTCCAGGATCGGAGCGTTCGTGGAGATTCAGAAGAACGCATCCGTCGGCGCCCGCTGCAAGATTTCGTCGCACACTTTTATTTGCGAAGGCGTCACGATCGAGGACGAGGTTTTCATCGGTCATGGCGTCATGTTCACGAACGACATCTATCCTCGAGCGACGAACCCCGACGGCTCGCCCCAGAGCGAAGCGGATTGGAAGGTGGTCGAGACGCGTGTCGCGAAGCGCGCTTCGATCGGCTCGAACGCCACGATCCTGGCCGGAATCACGATCGGCGAAGGCGCGCTCGTCGGCGCCGGTGCCGTCGTCACGAAGGATGTCCCCCCCTACGCCATCGTTGCCGGCGTTCCGGCGCGCGTCGTAGGTGATACCCGAAACAACAAACCCTAAGGGATACTCATGATCAACATCGGCGTCATCGGCTACGGCTACTGGGGCCCGAACTTGGTCCGCAACTTCGCGGAGCTGGAAGGCGCGACCGTCGCCGCCGTGGCCGACCTGGATCCCAAGAAGCTCGAGATCGTCAAGCGACGCTACCCGTCGGCGAAGGTTACGACGCGCGTTCAGGACCTGCTCGAGGATCCGTCGATTCACGCGATCGCCGTCGCGACTCCGGTGAACACGCACTTCGAGCTGGGCATGGCGGCGCTTCAGGCGGGGAAGCACCTTTGGCTCGAGAAGCCGATGACCGAAACGGTCGAGCAAGGCAACCAGCTCGTCGAGGAAGCCCAGAAGCGCAACCTCGTGCTGCTCGTGGACCACACGTTCATCTACACGGGCGCGGTCCGCAAGATGCACGAAATCGTGAAAGCGGACGAGCTCGGGAAGATGCTGTACTACGACTCGGTCCGCGTGAATCTCGGCCTCTTCCAGCGTGACGTGAACGTGATCTCGGACCTGGCCGTCCACGATTTCGCGATTCTCGACTTCCTGCTCGGCGAGCATCCCGTCGCCGTATCCGCCAGCGGCATCAACCACTTCCCCGGGACGCCGGAGAACCTGGCGTTCATTACCTTGTTCTACGACTCGGGCCTGATCGCGCACTGCAACGTGAGCTGGCTCGCTCCGGTGAAGGTGCGCCAGATCCTACTCGGCGGAAGCAAGAAGATGATCGTTTATGACGATCTCGAGCCGAGCGAGAAGATCAAGGTTTACGACAAAGGCGTCAGCTTCACCGACGATCCGGCGCAAATTCACGAGATGCGCGTCGGCTACCGCACCGGCGACATGTGGGCGCCGAAGCTCGCCGGGACGGAAGCGCTGCGCGTCGAGGGAGAGCACTTCGTCGACTGCATTCGCAACGGCAAGACGCCGGAATCGGACGGCAGCTTCGGCGTGCGCGTCGTCGAGCTGATCGAGGCGGCAACGAACTCGATGCGCGGCCGCGGCGAAACCGTGTACGTGCGACGCGATCCGAACGACCGTCGTCAGGCGCGCGCTCCGCGGCGGCGCTACGACCGCGGCGTGCCCACCGCCGTGCAATCGAACTAGAACCCGGGCGGGGCGGCTTCGGCCGGCTTAGCGGCCGAAGTCGCGCCTCAAAGTGACGGACGCCGCGTTCTCGTCGAACGCGTCCAGGGCATCGACACGCCGGTTGCGCTCAAGGGTGAGCCCCAACGACGAGCTGCGCGCGAGCTGTCGGGACACGGTGACGCGAAAGAACTGATCCTCATTCTCAAGTGCGAGGTCCGTGTACTCCTGTTCGAATCGAGTCACGTATGCCTCGATCTGCCACACGGGGTTCAACCGTCGGAACCCTCCGATCGTGAGGCTCGTCGACTCGTTATCGAGGTTGGGCTCGTCCTCGAACGCATCCTCGAACGCGGCCAGCGACACGGTGAATCGGCCGAAGTCGCTGCCTACCGCGAAGGTCGCCCCCGCGCTCCCCCGGCGCAACGGGCTCCGGCTGAGTATCACGCCTTGCAAACGGCCATCCACCCCGCGCGGACCCGACAAAAGGCCGCTCACATCCAAG
>CAYWGQ010000132.1:0-10760 GCA_964457725.1 uncultured Gammaproteobacteria bacterium | reverse complement strand
AGGCCGAGCACGCCGAGCGTATCGCCGATCTTCTTCAGGAGCTCGAGCTGCGCGCCGAGGCGGTCGACGTCCTGCATGCCGGTGCGCACGAAGATGTCGAGCGTGTCTTTCACCGTGCCGAGGTCTTCCTTGATGGCCTCCGCGACCGTGCGCATCAGCTTCACGCTCGGCCCCGCGAGCCCCTCTCGCGCCTGCTCGAGCTGCTGCTCGCCCGGCAGCACCTCGTTCAAGCCGTAGCGGGCTCGGATCGCGTCGATCTTCTCGTGGCGGCAGTCGGCACGGGCGACGTAGTAGAGCAGGCTGTTCAACAGATCGACCGGGGGCGCGTTGACGAGCGCAGCCTCGCCGCCGTCGATCAGCCGCTTCAGCTGTCGATCCGCTTGGCCGATCAGCCGCTTCAGCGTGACGCTCGGCTCGAGCCCGCCGTGCGCGAGACCGAGGAGGACGCCGCCCAGCACGGACCAGAGCTGCTGCACGGGCTCGCTGACGGCGGCGCGCTCGAGCTGCGCTGAAACCTTCAGGAGCTCCTCGACGTTGCGCTCCGGATCGGCGTCGCGTATCCAGCCGAGGAGCGCGGCCTGGAAAGCGGGACGGAGGCGCTGGGCGACCTTCTCGAAGCCCCTCGTGATCGTGATCGCCGCGCCGCCGTGCGTGCGCGCGTGCCGCTCGTACGGCCCGGTGTTCAAGAGGAGCAGCGTGCCTTCGGACAGGAGCGGCTTCGCGCGGGCTTGGCGGAGATCGTTGATCAGGGGCAGCAGCACGAGGGCGACGTCGCGCCCGCCCGAGAGCAGCCGCTCGAGATACGCGGGCAGCTGCACCATCGCCCGGGTCAGCGCCTCGACGCCTTCCTCGTGCTTCTCGTCCGGCGTCTCGGCGAGCGCCCGGCAAGTCTGCTCCATCTCCTCGGCGAGCAGCGCCGCGCCGTGGACCTCGATGATCTTCAGCGCGCCGCGCGCCGCGTGCAGCAAATCGGCCGCGCGCGTCAGCGCCTCGGCGTCCGCGTGCCCATCGACGAAGTCCTCGAGCTCGCGCCGCGCCGCATCGAGGGTCGATGCGAGCTCGCGGCTGACGAGCTCGAACGAATGGGCAGCGATGTCGTTCATCGTGCTGACGGCCACGACGTCAACCCGACTGTCTCCGCCGCTCGACGACCTCGTCGACGCCGTCCCCCGCCGGTGCCTCTCTCAGCTGCGGCAGGTCGACTCCGCCCGGCAGCGGAGGCCGGCCGAGCACGCCCCCGCGCGCCGGCTCGTCGGGCAGCGTGAAGCCGGCGACCGAGCGGCGCAGCTCGCTCGCGAGCGCCGACAGCTTGCTGATCGCCTCGGACGTCGCCGCCATCGACTGCGTCGTCTTCAGGCTGATCTCGCGGAGCACCTGCATGTTCCGCGTAATCGCGGACGCGACGCTCGCCTGGCCCCGCGAAGAGCTGGAGATGTTCTGCACGAGGCTCGCGATCTGGTGCGAGACCTGCTCGATCTCGTCGAGCGCGGCGCCGGCGTTCTCCGCGAGGAGGGCGCCGCCGACTACGTCCGTAGTGCTCCGCTCCATCGACACGACGGCTTCGTTCGTGTCCGACTGGATCGTGCTGACCAGCACCTCGATCTTCTTCGTCGCGTTCGCCGAGCGCTCGGCGAGCTTCTGCACCTCGTCGGCGACGACCGCGAACCCGCGGCTCGACTCGCCGGCGCGCGATGCCTCGATCGAGGCGTTCAGCGCGAGGATATTGGTCTGCTCGGCGATTTCCTCGATCAGCTCGACGATGTTGCCGATCTCCTGCGAGCTCTCGCCGAGCCGCTTGATGCGCTTCGAGGTGTCCTGGATCGTCTCGCGGATCGTGTTCATGCCCTCGATCGTCCGGCGCACCGCCTCGCCGCCCTTGTGCGCGACGTCGACCGCGTGACGGGCGACGTCGGAGCAGCGCTCCGCGTTACCCGACACTTCCTCGATCGACGACGCCATCTGCGCGATCGAGTCGGACGCGGCCGCGGCCTGCTTCGCCTGCGTCTCCGACGCACGGAGCAGCTGCCGCGCGCTCGTCTCGGTCTCCCGCGCGGCCGAGTCGAGCAGAATCGAGGATTCGTTGATCGTCGCGACGAGGCCGCGCAGCGCCTCGATCGCGTAGTTGATCGAGTCGGCGATCGCGCCGGTGATGTCCTCCGTCACCGTGGCTTGCACGGTCAGGTCGCCGTCGGCGAGGCTCGACAGCTCGTCGAGCAGCCGCAGGATCGCTTGCTGGTTGCGCTCGTTCTGTGCCGCGTGCTGCTCGGCCGCGCGGCTGAAGTCGCGAGCGCGGTAATAGATGAACAGCATCATCAGCACGATCGCGAGCGCGGTGCCGAGGAGGACGAGCGGCAACCGGGCGCCGAGCGCGCCGGCCGCCCCGGCGGCCGCGGAGCCCGTGTCGAGATTCGCCCGCCGGTAGCGCTCGAGCAGCCCGGCCGCGGCGGCATCGAGCGCGGCGGCCGCGGCCGCGGCGTCGGCGAACGCCTCGCGCTGGCCGGTCAGCTCGCCGATCGCGCCGCGGACCTCCTCGAAGAGCCGCGCGGCCTCGGCCAGGCTCGCCGACGGCACCGGCGCGATACCGAGGCTCGCGTCCTCGCCGCGGAGCGCACGAAGCAGCTGACCGAGGTCCTCCTCGGCCGCGGCCAACCGCGCGAGCTGCGCGTCGGCGGCGCCCCCGGCGAGGCCGCTCGCGTCCTGCTGCACGCCGGCAACGGTCAGCTCGAGCCGCTCGAGGTAGGGCTCGCTCCGCGCGAGGTCCGCCGGCGGCAGCGCGCTGACGACATTACCGACCTCCGCGAGCAGCGCGGGCGCGAGCGCGAGCAGCCGGTCGCGGGCGGCATAGCCCGCCGTGATTGCGCCGCGGCGCGCCTCGAGCGTCGCGAGGCTCGAATCGATCGTGCCGAACGCCTCGTCCCGCGCGAGCGACCGAGCGGCGGACGACAGCTCCGCGCTTGCCGCGGCCTGCGCATAACCGGCGAGGCGGCGTCTGCCCTCGGCGAGCGCGTCGAAAGCGGATGCGTCGCCGGCGAGCGCGGCGCGCGCGTCGCTCCGGGCGGCCTGCGCCTCCGCTGCGAGCCGTCCGACGACCCCGTCGCCGCCGGCCCCGGACGAGGACCCGCCGAAGGACAGCAGCAGCGCGACCGCGGTCAGGACGATCGCGAGCGCGACCCCGAGCAGCGGCAGCAGCTTCAAACCGGGACTCGATCTCAGCATGGCACCTTACGCGTTGACGGTCTCGCCCGCATGCAGGAATTGCTCGTCCCCGAGCAGCTTCAGCAGGCTGAATCGCGGCCACAACTCCGTGCCGCGCCGATAGCACCCTTCCAAGTACCGCTCGCAGCGGATCACCGTCGGCGGCAGATCCTCGCGGTACTCTTCGACGCCGAAGCGGCGAAACCCGAGCACCTCGTCGACGATCAGCCCGGTCGGCACCTCCCGGCTCGCGACGACCAGCACGCGTGCGCGGCGGTCGGGCGGCACGCTGCCGCCGCCGAGGAAGGCCTTCAGGTCCACGACCGTCAGAAGCTGGCCGCGCAGGTTCGCGATCCCCCGCAGCCACGGCTTCGCGCCCGGCACGCGCGTCACGTGGTCCGGCAACGGCAGCACCTCCCGCACGTCGCCGCGCCCGGTCACGAAATGCTCGGCACCGAGCCGGAAGCCGATGCCGACCCACTCGTCGGCCGCGGACTTCTGGCCTTCGCGCGCGGCGATCGCTGCCCGCGCGCGGCGCTCGAGCTCGAGCAACAGCTCGAACGGTCGGTCGGCGAGCGCGCGCAAGCTCAAACGGCGGATCCCTCCGAGCGGTGCAGCACCTCTTGCGCCTTGGCGACGAGCACCGCCTCGCTCACCGGCTTGACGAGGTAGTCGACCGCACCCTGGCGCATACCCCAGATGCGGTCCGTCTCCTGATCCTTGGTCGTGATCATCACGACGGGAATCGATTTCGTCGCGGGATCCCGCGTCAGCGTGCGCGTCGCCTGGAAGCCGTTCACGCGCGGCATCACGACGTCCATGAAAATGAGATCCGGTTTCATCTCCCGGGCGAGATCGATGCACTCGGAGCCGTCGGCCGCCGAGACCGTCTCGAAGCCGTGCTTCTCGAGGGCCGTCTTCAAGACGTGCACCTCGGTCGGAGAATCATCCACGATCATTATCAGAGCCATGACGAGATCCTCGCCTGCTGCCCGCCGCCGCCCGCTCAGCTCACCGCCCGACGTGGCTGTGGATGGCGCCGAGCAGCTCGTCCTTCGTGAAGGGTTTCGTCAGGTACTGCTCGGAGCCGACCAGCCTGCCGCGCGCCCGGTCGAACAGCCCGTCCTTGCTCGACAGCATGATGACGGGCGTGTCCTTGAACACCTTGTTGTGCTTGATCAGCGAGCAGGTCTGATAGCCGTCGAGCCGGGGCATCATGATGTCCACGAAGATGATGTCCGGTCGATGATCCGCGATCTTCGCGAGCGCGTCGAAGCCGTCGACGGCCGTGTAGACCTCGCAGCCTTCTTTTGCCAACAGGGTTTCCGCGGTGCGGCGGATCGTCTTGCTGTCGTCGATGACGAGGATTTTCAGGCCCTGCAGATCGCTCTTCGGGCGTGAAGCGTTTGCGCCGGACACTAGAACCTCTCCTCACGCGGGCCGTTGTGACACCCCCACCGGCCGGAGGACACGACATCGAGAACAATGGCGCCTTTTAACATATCGGCTGCGCACCTGCCATTGTTGCGGCGCCGTGCTCTCGTCGCTCGGCAATGCGCGGCCCTGCGCGCCGCCGTTCGGTCGAGGGTCGCGCGTATGGTAGCTTTGCGGCTCACGGCGAACTGAGAACCTGCACGCAAAAACTCGCGAGGAAACGCATGTCGCCCCCCCGTCGCTCGGTCGGCGTCGTCATGGACCCGATCGAAACCATTCAGCCGAAGAAGGACTCGACCCTCGCCATGCTGCTCGCAGCCGAGCGGCGCGGCTGGGAGATCGTCTACTTCCGTCAGGACGACCTCTACGTCGAGGACGGCGCGCCGGGCGGCCGCGGCCGCCGGCTCCGCGTCATGGACAGCACGGAGCGGTGGTTCGAGCTCGGCGAGGCCTGGGAAGGCCCGCTCGAGCGCCTCGATACGATCCTGATGCGCAAGGATCCGCCGTTCGACATGGAGTACATCTATACGACGTACATCCTCGAGCTCGCGGAGAAGCGCGGGGCGCTCGTCGTCAACAAGCCCGCGAGCCTGCGGGACATCAACGAGAAGGTCTACACGTCCTGGTTCCCGCACTGCACCCCGCCGAGCATGGTCACGCGCTCCCAGACCCAGCTTCGGCGGTTCCTCGACGAGCAGGAGAAGATCGTCCTGAAGCCGCTCGACGGCATGGGCGGGCGCTCGATCTTCGTCGTCGCGAAGGGCGACCCGAACACGAACGTGATCCTCGAGACGCTGACCGACTACGGCCGCCGCTTCATCCTCGGGCAGCGCTACGTGCCGGAGATCACCGCCGGCGACAAGCGCATCCTGCTGATCGACGGCGTCCCGATCGACTACGCGCTCGCCCGAATACCGGCGTCCGTCGTCGGCGAGCATCGCGGCAACCTCGTGATGGGGGCGAAGGGCGAGGGCCGGCCGCTGACGGAGCGCGACCGCTGGCTCTGCGCCGAGGTCGGCCCGGTGCTGGCCGACAAGGGTGTGCTGTTCGCCGGGCTCGACGTGATCGGCGATTACCTGACCGAGATCAACGTCACGAGCCCGACGGGAATCCGTGAACTGGATCGCCAATTCGGCATCGACGTCGCTGCTAAGCTGCTCGACGCGATCGAGCGGCGGCTCGCGAGCCGCGGCGTTCCCTTCTGAGCGACAAGCGCCCGAGCCAAGACGCCCGTGCAGAAATCGACGCAAGTGACCGTCGCCGACCGACTGGGGTCGACGCTGTTCATTGCGGCGCTCGTGCACGGCGTCGTGATCCTCGGCGTGACCTTCACCGCCGGCTCGATCGAGGAGCCGGAGGTCCTGCCGTCGCTGAACGTCACGTTGGTCGTGGATACCGCCGGCAGCGACGAGCCGGTCGACAGTAACCTCTTCGCCGCTCGCAACCTGAAGGGCGCCGGCAGCGCCGCCGAGGGCGAGCGGCCGACGACGGCGCTCGGCGCGGGCGCGGTGCGCGACCAGCTCGGCGAGCCGCGCGGCGCGGACCCCGAGCCGGCCGCACCACAGACGGCGCCGCAGGCGAGCGAGCACTTGACCGCGCGCGAGGCGGCTGCGCCGCGCCGCGCCGAGGACGCCCACGCCGCGGCGGCCGAGCCGCTCCAGGCGGCGACGCTCGTGAGCCAACCGTTCGAGCGCACGCTCGCGGCCGAGGTCGACGAGCGCGCCCAGGCCCCCCGGCAAGACGAGCGCGAGCTCATCGCGACGCCGAGCACGCGCGAGTCCGCGCTCGCGCCGTACCTCGAATCGTGGCGCAGGCGCGTCGAGCGCGTCGGCACGGTGAATTTCCCGTACGAGATCGGCGCCGCGGCGGACCGCCGCCCGACGCTCGAGGTCGCGATCGCGGCGGACGGGCGTCTGCGCGACATCGTCGTCCGGCGCTCCTCCGGCGATGCGGCGCTCGACCAGGCCGCGCTGACGATCCTGCGGCTCGCGGCGCCGTTCGAGCCGCTGCCCGAGGCGATTCGGCGCGACTACGACGTGCTGCGATTCGCGTACGAGTGGGAGTTTCTGGGCGGGCGCCGCCCCGCGGCGAACTGAGCACCCGCCGCTCGCGGCGACGATCGGTGCTAGGATAGTGATCGTGCGTCACGGCACGATTCACGCCGGAAAAACCTCCCGCCGATCATGCTCCGCTCGCTGCAAGACCAGTTCCTGATCGCGATGCCCGCGATGGGCGACCCGAACTTCAACGAGACGGTCACCTATATCTGCAAGCACGACGAGGAAGGCGCGCTCGGCATCGTGATCAACCGCCCGAGCGGCATGTCGCTCGGGCAGGTGTTCAAGCAGCTCAACATTGAGCCGGCCGACCCGCGCGCCGCCGAGATCCCGGTCCTCGCGGGCGGCCCGGTGCGGCGCGACATGGGCTTCGTGCTGCACCGCTCGAATCACCCGTACGAGTCGACGCTCGAGACCGGCGGCGACATCCGCGTGACCGTATCGCCCGACATCGTCGCCTCGCTCGCGCGCGGCGAAGGCCCGGAGCCCGCGCTGTTCGCGCTCGGCTACGCCGGCTGGGGCGCCGGGCAGCTCGAGGCCGAGATCGCCGCTAACGCCTGGCTGTCCGCGCCCGCCGACGGCGCGGTCCTGTTCGAGATGCCGTTCGAGGCGCGCTGGACGGCCGCGATCGCGCTCCTCGGCATCGACACGCATCAGATCACGAGCTATGCGGGACACGCGTAGCGGTCGTGCCGGCTCCGGCAGCGATGTCGTGCTCGCGTTCGATTACGGCCTCAAACGGCTCGGCGTCGCGACCGCGAATCTCGCGACCCGGACGGCCTCGCCGCTGACGACGCTCAGCGTAGGCCGCGAGCCGCCTTGGGCCGAGCTCGACCGCCTGATCGAGGATTGGCAGCCGTCCGCGCTCGTGGTCGGTGCGCCGGGCGGCGACCCGTCGCAGCCGTCGGTCGCACGCGCCCGCGCGTTCGCGCAAGCGCTCGAGGAGCGCTACGAGCTGCCGGTCGCACGCGTCGACGAGACGCTGACGTCCGAGGCCGCGCGCAGCGAGCTCGCGGAGAGCCGGCGGTCCGGATTCTTGCGCCGCAAGCTCGGCAAGGGCCGGGTGGACCGCGTGGCTGCGTGCCTGATCGCCGAGCAGTGGCTCGCAAGCGCGAGATGAGCGAACGGGCGCACCGCGGCACGATCTTTCTCGAGGACGCCGCGATACTCTCCCACGAAGCGCATCCGGGCGACCAGCACGTGCTCGTCGTGCGCGCGCCCCGAGCCGCCCGGACCGCGACTCCCGGCACGTTCGCGCATCTGCAGTGCGATGCGAGCGTCCCGCTCCGCAGACCGCTGTCGATCATGCGCGCGGATCCGCAAGCCGGCACGCTCGAGTTTCTCTACAAGCCGGTCGGCAAGGGGCTCGCGAAGCTCGCCGCCCGGCGTCCGGGCGAGACGCTGAGCGTGCTCGCGCCGATCGGACGGGGCTTCGCGCTCGCCGAGGATCGCGAGATCGCGGTCGGGATCGGCGGCGGCGTCGGCATCCCGCCGATGATCTTTCTCGCCGACCGGCTCCGGGCGCGGCGCGGTATCCGGCAAATCGTGCTGATGGGCTCCGAGGTGCCGTTTCCGTTCGAGCTCGTCCGGTCGGATCTCCCCTATGCCGCGGACGCGGACGATGCGACGCACGCGGTGCGGCTGCTCGAGGACTGGGCGGTCACGTCGCGGCTCGCGAGCAACGCCGGGCTTCCAGGCTGCTACCGCGGCTACGTGACGGGCCTCGCGCGAATCTGGCTCGCGGAGCAGTCGCCGGCGACGCTCGCGGCGACGCAGGTGTTCGCCTGCGGGCCGGAGCCGATGCTCGCGGCGGTCGCGGCGCTCGCGCGCGAGTTCGAGGTGCCGTGCCAGCTGGCGCTCGAGGAGTACATGGCGTGCGGCGTCGGCGGCTGCGCCGGCTGCACCGTGCGGGTGCAGACGCCGGCGGGGCCGGCGATGAAGCGCGTCTGCGTCGACGGGCCGGTGTTCGACGCGCGCGACGTCTATCCCGCCGCGTAGCGCGCGGGGCGCGCGTCAGCCGAAGTTGATCTTCGCTTCGAGGTTCGTGCGGGAGTCGGCGTTCGAGAGCGCCTCCTCCATCGAGATCACGCCGCGGCGGTAGAGATCGAAGAGGGAGTCGTCGAAGGTCTGCATGCCGGGCTCCTTCGCCTCCTTGAAAGCCTCTTTCACCGCGGAGATGTCGCCTTTCAAGATCAGCTCGGAGATGTGCGGCGTGTTCAGCATCAGCTCGACCGCCGGCACGCGCTTGCCTTCCTTCGAGCGCACGAGGCGCTGCGAGATCACCGCGCGGATGTACTGCGCGAGATCCATGAACACCTGCTTGTGCTGATCGTGCGGATACATGTTGATGATGCGGTCGAGCGTCTCCGGCGCGTTGTTCGCGTGCAGGGTCGCGATCGCGAGATGGCCGGTGCCGGCTAGATCGATCGCGGCCTGCATCGTCTCGCGATCGCGGATCTCGCCGATCAGCACGACGTCCGGCGCCTCGCGCATCGCGCTGCGGAGCGCACGGGCGTACGAGTGAGTGTCGAGGCCGAGCTCCCGCTGGTTGACGATCGACTTCTGGTTCGTATGCAGGAACTCGATCGGGTCCTCGATCGTGATGATGTGCGAGGCCGAGTTGCGGTTGCGATGATCGATCATCGCCGCAAGCGTCGTCGACTTGCCGGAGCCAGTCGCGCCGACCATCAGAATCAGGCCGCGGCGCAGCATCACGAGGTCTTTGAGCTTCTCCGGCACGCCGAGCTGATCGAGCTGCGGCAGCTCCGGCGTGATGAAGCGCAGCACCATCGCGATGTTGCCGCGCTGGTGGAAGATGTTCACGCGAAAGCGGCCGAGGCCGGGCTCCGAGATCGCGAAGTCGATCTCGAGATCCTTCGTGAACTGCTCGAGCTGCTGCTCGTTCATCAGCTCGAGCGCCGCCTGCCGGACGAGCTTCGGCGTCAGCTCGACCTGGTTCACCGGCATGATCTTGCCTTCGATCTTGATCATGACGGGGGCGTAGGTGGTGAAGAAGAGGTCGGACGCCTTCTTGTCCACCATCAGCTTGAAAAGCGGCTTGACGTTCATCGCGGCGAGAGGCGACCGAAGAGGCTCCGCGCTCAGAAGCGCGCCGCGCGCTCTTCTTCGGCGAGCTGCAGGCTTTCCGAGTGCTCTTGCGCGGTCGCATCCTCGCGCTTGCTCTGCAGCTTGATCTTCAGCCGGAGCTCGTTCTGCGAGTCGGCGTTGCGCAGCGCTTCCTCGTAGGAGATCGAGCCGTCCTCGTAGAGCTGGAACAGCGCCTGGTCGAACGTCTGCATGCCGAGACGCGTGGACTTCGCCATGATGTCCTTGATCGTCGCCACCTCGCCGCGCATGATCAGATCGCTGATCAGCGGCGACGCGAGCATGATCTCCATCGCGGCGACTCGGCCCATGCCGTTCTCTCGCGGGATCAGCCGTTGCGAGATCATCGCGGCGATGTTCAGCGACAGATCCATCAGCAGCTGATGGCGCCGCTCCTCGGGGAAGAAGTTGATGATGCGGTCGAGCGCCTGGTTCGCGCTGTTCGCGTGCAGGGTCGCGACGCAGAGGTGACCCGTCTCGGCGAACTGGATCCCGTACTCCATCGTCTCGCGGTCGCGGATCTCGCCGATCATGATGACGTCCGGCGCTTGCCGCAGCGTGTTCTTCAGCGCCGCGTGCCAGCTCTCCGTGTCGACGCCGACCTCGCGATGCGTGACGATGCAGCCTCGATGCGGATGGACGAACTCGACCGGGTCCTCGATCGTGATGATGTGACCGCGGCTGTTCTCGTTGCGATAGCCGATCATCGCCGCGAGCGTCGTCGACTTACCCGAGCCCGTGCCGCCGACGACGAGGCAGAGGCCGCGCTTCTTCATCGCGACGTCTTTCAGCTGCGGCGGCAGATCGAGCTCCTCGAACGTCGGAATCTTCGTCACGATCGTCCGGATGACCGCGCCGACGTTGCCTTGGGCGACGAACGCGCTCACGCGGAAGCGGCCGATCCCCTGCGGCGCGATCGCGAAGTTGCACTCCTTCGTCGCGTCGAACTCCTTCGCCTGCTTGTCGTTC
>CAYWGQ010000131.1:0-10802 GCA_964457725.1 uncultured Gammaproteobacteria bacterium | reverse complement strand
GATCGCGGAGCTCGCCGCATGAGCGGCTTCTCGGCCGACTGGCTCGCGCTGCGCGAGCCGCTCGATCGGGCCGCGCGCGCGCAAACGCTGTCGGCCGCGTTCGCGGCCGCGGTGCGCGCGACCGGGGCGCAGGCGCTCGACATCGTCGATCTCGGCGCCGGCACCGGCGCGAATCTGCGCTACCTCGCGCCGCTCCTCGGCGGCGCGCAATGCTGGCGGCTGATCGATGCCGATACGCGCCTGCTCGCCGCGCTCGAGCGGCGCACAGCCGACTGGGCCGCGGCCCGCGTCGCGCGCGTCGCGCGCGAGCCGGGCGGCGCGCTCGCGGTCGAGGACGCGTCGTTCCGCGCGACGCTCGAGACGGTGGCCGCCGATCTCGCGGACGCCGCCGCCGCGCTCGCGCTCCCGGCCGGCGCGATCGTTACGGCCTCGGCGCTGCTCGACCTCGTCTCGGCCGAATGGCTCGCGAAGCTCGCCGCGGCGTGCCGCGACGCGGCTGCGAGCGCGCTCTTCGCGTTGACGTACGACGGCCGAAGCGAATGCGAGCCGGCGGATCCCGACGACGCGCTCGTGCTGCAGCTGTTCAATGCGCACCAGCGCGGCGACAAGGGCTTCGGCCCGGCCCTCGGACCGGACGCCGCGGCGGCCGCGGCCGACGCGTTCGCGGCGCTCGGCTATCGGGTCGAGACCGCGGCGAGCGACTGGCGGATCGGCGCGGAGCATCGGGCGCTGCAAGCCGAGCTCGTCGACGGTTGGTGCCGTGCGGCCGCGGAGGCCGCGCCGGAGCATTCGGCGGCGCTCGCGGCGTGGCGCGACCAGCGGCTCGCGCAAGCGGCCGCCGGCGAGCTCGCGCTCATCGTGGGCCACGTCGATCTCGCCGCGTATCCGCAGTGAGCAGGGCTCAATAGACGCGCCGGACGGCGACCGCGCCCCGGCTCTCCCGCCCCGGCTCTGCCCGGCGGCGAAGATCGCAGTCGAACAGCACGTCGCCGCCCATCGCGAACACGCGGTGCGCCGGACGCAGGCATTCCGCGATCCGCTCGCGCGACGGCAAACGCAGCCCCGGACGCCCGGCGCCGGTCACGAGCGGCGAGACGGCGACCTGCAACCGGTCGAGAAGCCCCGCCTCGAGGAACGCCGATACCGTCGTGCCGCCGCCTTCGATGAAGAGCGCGTGGAGCCCGCGCGCGTGCAACGCCGCGACGAGCGCGTCGAGATCGAGGCCGCCGCCCGCGCTCGGCACCGCGAGCGTCTCGGCGGAGCCGGCCGAGACATCCGCCGCGGCGTCGGAGGTGACGACGAGCGTCGGCGCGGCGCCGTCCGCGAACACTCGGCGGTCGGGCGGCAGCCGCCGCCGCGGATCGAGCACGACGCGGACCGGATTGCCGCCTTCCACGTGCCGGACCGTCAGCTGCGGATCGTCCCGCGCGACCGTCTCCGCGCCGACGATGACGGCGTCCGCGAGCGCGCGCATCCGGTGCAGATGCACGACGTTGTCGGGCCCGGTCACGTAATAGGAGTCGCCGGACGCCGTCGCGACGTTCCCGTCCAGGCTCTGGCCGAGGTGCGCGACCGCGGTCGGCGTCGCCGCGCACGCTGCGGCGATCGGTAGATAGAGCTCGAGAAACGGCCGGGCCTCGGCCGGAGCGCCGGGACCGATCTCGTACCCGGAGCGCGGATGGAGCTCGAGCCAGGCCGCCGGCGAGGAGGCCGGCAGCAGGCGGCCGGCCGCGTCCAAGCCGTGCTTGCCGGCCGGAGCGCCGGCGCGCGCGAGCGCGCGAGCGGCGAGCAGCACGCACCACGCAGACGCGAAATATCCCGATTCCGGCAGCGCGGCGTGGGGTGCGGGTCGGTCGAAGCTCGCCAACGGTGGGCCTCCCAGGGCGCACGTCGCGTCTCGGGGCGCCCCGGGGGGACCGGGGAGTGGCATCGCGCGCCGATGTTATCCTAGCACCCGTAAGGAAAGCGAAATGGCCGCGTCACACCAACACGGAATCAACGGCGATGCCTCGGCTGTCCTCGTCGACCGGGCGTCGCTCGAGCTCAGGCGCGGCCGCGCGGTGCGGATCGCCGACACCGCTGCCGCACTGCTGGTCGCACCGGTCGAGACCGCCGCGCCCGCGCTGCTCGCGCGGCTTCTCGCCGCCGCGAACGGCCGCGCGAAGCTGCTCATCACGGCGGAGCGAGCGATCGCCGCGGGTCTCGCCCGCGATCTCGACGGTCCGGTCGGCATTCCGCTCCCGTCGGGCGCGGACGCCGAGACGCTGCGCGCGCTCGGCGGCATCTGCGGCGGCCCGGTGCTCGCGGGGCCGATGGCCTTCAGCGTCGATCGGGAGCTCGGCTCGCCGCGTCTCGCCGCCGCCGCGCTCGCGCTCGCGAAGGCCGCGCGGCTCGTCCCTGCGCTCGTCGGCTTCGAGGCCGAGCCCGGCGAGGACCGCGAGATCGTGCAGATCAGCGCGGCGGACGTCGAGCAGCACGCCCGAGCCGGCGCCGCGAGCCTCAAGCTCACGAGCAAGGCGCGCGTGCCGCTCGCGGACGCGACGGACTGCGAGATTGCCCTGTTCCGCGCGGAGCACGGCGAGAGCGAGCACGTCGCGGTGATCATCGGCAAGCCGCGCTTCGACGACGTCGTGCCGGTGCGGCTGCACTCCGCGTGCCTGACGGGCGACCTTCTCGGCAGTCTTCGTTGCGACTGCGGCGAGCAGCTGCGCACCGCGGTGAGCCGGATCGCGTCGCTCGGCGGCGGCGTGCTGCTCTACCTCGATCAGGAGGGCCGCGGGATCGGGCTGCCGAACAAGCTGCGGGCGTACACGTTGCAGGATGCGGGGCTCGACACCGTCGATGCGGATCGGCATCTCGGCTTCCTTTCCGACGAGCGCAATTACGACGTCGCGGCCGTGCTGCTCGAGCAGCTCGGCGTCAAGCGGATCACGCTGCTCACGAACAACCCGCAGAAGATCAGCGCGCTGCGCGAGCACGGCATCGAGGTCGTCGGGCGGCTGCCGCTCGTCGGCTCGACGAACACGCACAACGAGCGCTACCTCCGCGCGAAGCTCGAGCGCGCCGGCCACCTCGCCGAAGAATCCAACGGCTGACGCCGCGCGGCCCCGCGCCACGGTTCGCTCGTCCGGGGTAGGAGCGGCTGTCCAGCCGCGATGTGCCGTTGAGCGGCCCCTTGCGACGATTCGCGCACCGCGAAACGCCCGCACGCCGCGCGCTCGAGTGCTACGACGCTGAAGATCGCGGCTGGACAGCCGCTCCTACCTTGGCGGCGGATGCCGAGCGGCAGCGGCGGATGCCGAGCGGCAGCGGCGGATGCCGAGCGGCAGCGGCGGATGCGGAGCGGCAGCGGTGGATGTCGAGCCGTCAGCGGAGGATGTCGAGCGGCGTCGCGGCGACCTCGGCGAGCAGCTCGCAGAGGCAGCCGACGAGGTGCTCGAAGTACTGCGCGCCGCGCGCCGCGTCCGCCCGCGCCGCGTTGCCGGCCACGCCGGCCGGGTGCAGATCGCCGGACAGCCAGCCGATCCCGATCGGCTTCTCGACGCCGAGCCAACGGTTGCGCGCCGCGAGCGCGTGCCCGAGCCCGGTGAAATCCGCGAGCGCCTCGCGGCGCACGAGGTCGGGACGCAGATGCAAGAGCAGCGACGTCTCCGCGTCACCGCCGTGCAGCCCGTGCGCGAGCTCCGTCTCGTCGAAGAGCCCGTCCGGCGCGCGGAACGCGAAGTAGTTCGCGCGGACGACGAGCATGCCGAGCTCCGCGCGGAGCGCGAGCGCAACCTGATCGACGACCGTCCGCTGTCCGCCGTGCGTGTTCAGGATCACGAGCTTGCGAACGCCGGCGCGGGCGACGCTGCGGCCGACGTCGCGCCAGGCGGCCGCGAGCGTTCCGGGCTCGATCGACAGCGTCCCCGGGAAGCGGCCGTGCTCCTCGCTCGTGCCGACCGCGAGCGCCGGCAGCGCGAGCACCTCCGCGTCCGCCTCGGGCAGCCGCTCGACGCACGCGGCGACGAGCGCCTCGTTGATCAGCGCATCGGTCGCGAGCGGCAGATGCGGCCCGTGGCTTTCGATCGCCGCGACCGGCAGCAGCGCGACCGTCCGCTCCGCATCGACCGCCGCGAAATCCGCGCTCGTCAGATCCTGCCAGTAACCGCTCGGCACGTGCCCCTCCGCGCCCTTGATTTCCCGAGGCCGGGCCCCGAGTCTACCCGAGGCGCAAGCCGCCGCCCCGGCGGGGCGGGGTATAATTCGGGGTCGAAGATCGAGCCCCAGGGACAAGGACACAACGATGAGCGTTCCGCAACGTGCAGTTTCCCCCGCCGCGAGCGAGATCCAGGAGCTCGTGGCCCGCGCTCGCGCCGCCCAGGCGAAATTCGAGGCGTTCTCGCAGGAGCAGGTCGACGCGATCGTGCGCGACATCGCGAAGTACGTGTACGACAACGCCGAGCCGCTCGCGAAGATGGCCGTCGAGGAGAGCGGGATCGGCCGCTACGAGGACAAGGTCCTGAAGAACAAGGGCAAGGCCCGCGTCATCTGGAACAACCTGAAGGGCAAGAAGTCCCGCGGCATCATCGGCGAGGACGCCGAGAACAACATGGTGCTCGTCGCGAAGCCGATGGGCGTGGTCGGCGCCGTCACGCCGGTGACGAACCCGATCGTGACGCCGATGTGTAACGGCATGTTCGCGCTGAAGGCCGGCAACGCCGTGATCTTCGCGCCGCACCCGAAGGCGCAGAAGTGCGCCGAGCACCTGACCAACGAGTTCATGAAGATCGTCAAGCGGCACGGCGGCCCGGACGATCTGATCCAAGTCGTCAAGAACGGGTCGATCGAGAAGACCCAGGAGCTGATGCGGACGGTCGACGTCGTCGTCGCGACCGGCGGCGGCGCGATGGTCAAGAGCGCGTATTCCTCCGGCAAGCCGTCGTACGGCGTCGGCGCGGGCAACGTGCCGGTCATCATCGACCGCGGCGTCGACCTGAAGGACGCGGTCGAGAAGATCGTGACCGGCGCCGCGTTCGACAACGGCATCATCTGCTCGCACGAGCAGTTCGTCCTGACTCCGGAGGAGCAGTTCGGCGAGACGATCGAGCAGTTCGTCGCGACCGGCAAGGTCTGGTACACGGACGACCCGGAGGCCGTGCAGAAGCTTCGCGACCTCGTGTTCCCGGACGGCCACTTGAACAAGGACGTCGTCGGCAAGCCGGCGAGCGAGGTCGGCCGAATGGCGGGCCTCGAGGTGCCCGAGTCCGCGCGCATCATCCTGCTGCCGGCGAAGGGTGCCGGCGAGGCAGACGTGCTCGCGAAGGAGAAGCTCTGCCCGGTCGTCGCGATCCTGCCATACAAGACGTTCGACGAAGCGGTGCTGAAGGCGAAGGCGAACCTGCTGGTCGAAGGCGCCGGGCACTCGGCCGCCGTCCATTCGAACAACGAGGAGCACATCCGCGCAGCCGGCGTCGAGCTGCCGGTCAGCCGACTGGTGGTGAACCAGGCGTCGTCGCTGACGGCGGGCGGCTCGCTGACGAACGGGTTCGCGCCGACGACGACGCTCGGCTGCGGCTCGTGGGGCGGGAACTCGATCTCCGAGAACCTCGACTACAAGCACCTGATGAACGTGTCGCGCATCGGCAAGGTGATCACGGGCAAGAAGGTGCCGACGGACGAGGAGATTTTCGCCGCCTGATCGGCGCGCTCCGGCTGCCTTCTTCGTAGGAGCCGCGCGGTGTAGGAGCGGCGGTGTAGGAGCGGCGGTGTAGGAGCGGCGGTGTAGGAGCGGCTGTCCCGCCGCGACTCTTCCCGCCCGGGATCGCGGGGAGTTCGCGGCGGGACAGCCGCTCCTACAGTTATCGATCGCCGCGCGCCGACCGCCCGGCCGAATCCGGGACCGCGGCGCCGAGGCCGCTCCTACTCGTGCTCGGTGCCCGGCGCGTGGGCGTGGCCGTGCTCGAGCTCCTCTTCGGTCGCGTCGCGCACGTCGACGATCTCGATGTCGAACACGAGCGTCCGGCCCGCGAGCGGGTGATTCAGATCGAGGTCCACGTTGAAGTGCCCGACCTTCGCGATCCGCGCCTGCCGCGGTCCCTGCTGCGTGTTCACGGTGACCATCTTCCCCGGCTCGAGCTTGCCCGGCCGCACGAGATGCTTGATCGGCACGCGCACGCGAGCGTTCGGGTCCGCGACGCCGTAGGCAAGCTCCGGCGGCACCGTCGCCGTGAACTTTGCGCCCGGCTCCTTGCCGGCCATCTCCGCCTCGAGGCCCGGCACGATGTTGTTGTGCCCGTGCAGATACAGCATCGGCTCGCGGCCCTCCGAGCTCTCGCTGAACGCGCCTTCGGAATCGCGAACGGTGTAGTGAAAGACCACGACCTTGTCGGCTTGAACTTGCATGTCCCTCTCGAGTCGCGCCCCGGATGCGCGCGATCACGGCGGCAAGGGTATCACTCGGCACGGACGGCGCCGAAGGCCCCGGCGGGTCGAAAGGGACGCCGCGCCCGGGCGGCGAAGCGGCGCCCGGGCGCGGCCTCTACGGCGAGGTCACTCCGGGCCGCGGGCGGCGAGCGATTCGCTCGGGCTCGGTCCGCTCCCCTCGAGGTGCGCGAGATTGCGGTGCGCCGCCGCTGCCGCACCGCGCATTCCGGACGCGGCGCGGAAGTCCGCCGCGGCCGCGAGCGCGTCGCCGCTGACCGCCCGCAGCACGCCGCGGTTCGACAGCGCGCGGGAGTGCTCCTCGCGCGAGACGTAGCCGCGGATCGTCTCCCGCTCGACGCGTTTCGCGAGCGTTACCGCCATGTCGCACGGCGCCACCGCGTCGGTGAGCTCGCCCGTCACCGTCAACGCGACGCACAGGTTCGTCGCCGCGACGAGCGCGATCGTCCGATCGTCGTTCCGCAAGTGAGCCTGTGCGGCCGCGATCGCGGCCTCGTAATCGCCGCTCTCGATCTCGGCACCGCCCGGCCAGTTCGTATACGCCATCATCTCGAACGAGCGCGAGTCTGCCGCTCCGGCAAGAGCGAGCGGCGCGGCGCAGAAAGAAGCGGCGAGAGCCGCATGAAGTCCTTTCATGTTCACAACAAGTTCCTCCGTGGAATGAGTGGCTCGACGAGCGAAACGTTAAAGCCTCGTTCCACGGGGCCGCAAACGACATTTCTTCGCGCGACGCTTGCGCCGCGCTCAGGCCAAATGCACGCATTCGGAGCGGCCGCGGCGCCGGCGCGCTCCGGCGAAGGGCACGCGGCTCAGTCGCTCAGCGAGAACGGCGTGAAGCGCGTCTCGGTGTCGAAGTAGTCTTCGTCCTCGCGTTTCTTCAGCCAGCCGACGGCCGCGTACGTTGCGGGCGTCATCACGACCTCGACCATCACCTTGAACGTGAAGTTGAACGCGATCACGGCGACCAGAGTGTCGCTCGCCCAGATGCCGCCGAACGCGAGCGGGTAGAAGATCATGCTGTCGACGCCCTGCCCGACGATCGTCGAGCCGATCGTGCGCATCCACAGCCACCGGCCGGCGGTCCAGACCTTCATCTTCGCCATCACGTAGGCGTTCACGAAGTCGCCGGCCCAGAACGCGGTAATCGAGGCCGCGACCACCCGCCACGTGTTGCCGAACACGGTCTCGAGCGCGGGCTGGAGCGTCGCGTTGAACGGCTCCTGCGGGCTCGGCGGCAGCCCGATCACGACGAACGCCATCGTCGTCGCGAAGAGCATCGCGAAAAAGCCGGCCCAGATGACTTTCCGCGCCCGCGCATAGCCGTACACCTCGGTCAGAACGTCGCCGAAGATGTAGCTGATCGGGAAGAAGATGTTACCCGCGCCGAACACGAGCGCGGTGCCGACGATCGGCAGGGCGACGGGCAGCGAGAGCTCGACGACCTTCGCGGGCCCGATCAGGTTCGAGCAGAGCAGCACCGCGACGAAGCCCGCGAGCAGCAGGTCGTAGTAGCGATACCGCCGTCCGACGGTGCGCCTTTCCCCCACGGCGCTGGCCAACTGTGACGCCTCCTAGTGCATGGGACCGCGGCAGCAGCGGCCTACGCGCCGCGACTGCCTCGGCAGCGAATGCTGCGGCGATCGCGGCGCGGAGGCCGCTCCTACCTCGTTACGACGGCTGCGCCGCGGGCTTGTCCCAATCCTTCTTGCCCTCGTCCTGGCCCGCGACCGAGTAGAGCACCTGCGCGTTCCGCGTCTTCTGGAAGTCCTCGAGCGTCTCGCCGCGCATCGCGGCGTAGATGTGCAGGTTCGTCGAGCCCACGACCGCCGCGAGCTTCTCGAGCAGGAAGAAGATCACGCCGTAGCGAATCAGCGCACGCCAATCGCGCCGGCGCACCATGTCGCGCTCCTCCTCCGTGAGCTTCGCCTCCTCGAACAGCGGCTCCGGATCCTCGAGGAACTGCTTCCTGCGCTCCGGCTGGATCAGGCTGTGCAGGAACTGGTTCAACCGAAATGCCTTGACGCTCCGGTCGAGCGTGAACGGGTAGCTGCCCTCGATCTTCTCGATGCCGTCCCACTGGCGGTTGATCCGCGCGCGGTACTCCTCGGCCGTCTCGTCGAGCTCCTCCTCGACCGCGTCCTCGTAGATCACGGTCGCGATCGGCGTCATCGACGGCAGATAGTAGGTCTGGTGCAGCTTCTTGACCTTCGGCGCGAGCGCGCCGCGCATGATCAGCCACATGACGACCTCGGCCCCCTCGATGCCGCCGCGCTTCGCGTACTCCGCGATCGTGAGCTCCGTCAGCTTTTCCGGGTCCTTCTCGAGCAGCTCGAGGAACTCCATGTCCCACGGCGTGTTGTTGAAGCCGGCGCGCTCGCCGTGCACCTGATGGGAAAGCCCGCCGGTGCCGACGATCGCGACCTTCAGATCCTCGGGGTAGCTCAGGATCGCCTTCCTGAGCGAGCGCCCGAGCCTGTAGCAGCGCTTCGCCGACGGGATCGGGAACTCGAGCACGCCGACCTGCAGCGGGACGATCGCACCGGGCCAGCCGTTCTCGTGCGGCCAGATCAGCGACAGCGGCGAGAAGCAACCGTGGTCGAGCCCCTTCGCCTGGAAGAACGACAGGTCGAACTCGTCCGCGACGAGCCCCTGCGCGATGTGCTTCGCGAGCTCCGGGTGGCCCGCGATCGGCGGCAGCTTCCGCGGGCCGCCGCCCTCGTCCGCGACCCAGTAGCGGTCGCCGATGCCGAGCGCGAAATGCGAGTAGTGATCGAAGAAGAACGACGTGACGTGATCGTTGTAGATCAAAAACAGCACGTCGGGCTTCTTCTCGGCGAGCCACTGCTGCACCGGCTCGTAGCCTTGGAAAATCGGCGCCCAGACCGGGTCGTGCTGCTTGTTCGTATCGAGCGCGAAGCCGATCGTCGGCGTGTGCGACGAGGCGATGCCGCCCACTATCGTGGCCATCCTTCGGTCCTCCTGATTTGGGGGCCAGGATACCCGCCCGGGCGCTGCGCCCCAAGGCGCCGACGGTCGTGGCCCCGCCCATCGAGCAGCATCTCGGGCGCGCACGGGCGAGAATAAGCCGACGATCGGGCGCGATCCGGCGGTTCCGGCAACCGCGGCGCCGACCGCCGTGGCAGACTACGCGCCATGCTGTTCATCGTGCAGTTCGACGACGACCCGGCGAAGCTACACGTCCGCGAGCGCTACCTCGCGGATCACGTCGCATTCCTCGACCGGATGAAGGACCGCGTGCTCGTGCCAGGTTCGCTGCGGGAGATCCCGAGCGATCGCCCGGTCGGCGGGCTCTGGATCGTCGACGCGCCGGACGCGGAGGCCGTGCGCGCGATCTTCGCGGAGGACCCGTTTTGGGTGAACGGCTTGCGGGCCGCCGTGCGGATCTACCGCTGGAACAAGGCGTTTCCGGACCGCAGCGTCTCGATCTGACCGCGAGATCCGGCGGCTAGCCCGCTCAGGGCCCGCCGAGCCGCGCCGGCCGGTTGACCTTCAGCACCTCGCCGTTCGCGCGGGCGACCTCCATCAAGATGCCGGCCGCAGGATCGTGCTTGCTCGGGTGGATCATCACCTCGACCGGCTCGCCGGCCTCGAGCGACTCGGGCGACCAGCCCTGCCGCTCCATCCAGCCGGGCGGCGCGCCCTCGATTTCCCAGCGAACCGGGGAGCCGTCCTCGGCGGTCGCCGTGAACGTCAACCACGTGTGCGGGCTCTTCCAGTCCCATTTCTCGACGACGCCTTCGAGGGTCATCACGGTCTGCATGTCGTACTGGGCGACGCCGTGGTGCGCGCCGGCGGGTGCGAGCGCTCCGAGAGAGAGTGCTGCCGCGGCGAGCGCGACGGGCGTGGCTCGGGTGCACGGGGAAACGCGGCTGGACAGCCGCCGCGGCGGCGGCCAGTTCTTCCAACGGGAATCGGGGTTCGACATGCTGCGGCTCCTTGCGCTGCTCGTTGCGGTTCACCGTGAGCTTACCCAGCCCGCCGCCGCGAATGAACCGCTCGTAGCGGGAAGTCCCGACTAGGCAAACGGCCGCACTTGCCCGACTATAGCGGCGCCGCAGCGACGTCCCGGCGACCGGCCTGCGGCTCCACGCAAACCGAGCTCGACAGGAAGGGGTGGTTCGCGGACAGCGCCGCGACAGGGATCATGGCCTTCGGAACGACGATCAAACCGCACTCGCTGCTCGGCGCGTTCGCCGACAGCTTCCTCGGCAACGCACCGCAGTGGTACAAGGCGACGATCGCGGGCTTCCTGCTCGCGAACCCGATTTTGTTCGCGCAGTCCCCGTTCCTCGCCGGCTGGGCACTCGTGCTCGAGTTCATCTTCACGCTCGCGATGGCGCTGCGCTGCTATCCGCTGC
>CAYWGQ010000130.1:0-10809 GCA_964457725.1 uncultured Gammaproteobacteria bacterium | reverse complement strand
CGGCTTTGCCCATCCGCGTCATCATGTGCATGTTCGCGACGACGTACGGGCTGTCGGTGATCTCGACTCCGCAGCGCGCGTACGGCGAGTCGAGCGGCCCCATGCAGTACGGGATCACGTAAAGCGTGCGGCCTTGCATCGCGCCGCGGAAGCAGTCCTGCATCAGCCGCCGCGCCTCGGCCGGGTCGCGCCAGTTGTTGTTAGGTCCGGCATCTGCTTCGTTGCTCGTGCAGACGAACGTCAGGTGCTCGACGCGGGCGACGTCCTGCGGATCGGAGCGGTGCAGATAGCAGTCCGGGTAGGCCTTCTGATCGAGCTCGATCAGCGTGCCGTCGGCGAGCATCTGCTTCACGAGCGCCTGGTACTCGGCTTCGCTGCCGTCGCACCAGTGAATCCGGTCGGGCCGAGTCAGCTCGGCCACTTCGGCGACCCAGTCGCCGAGCGCTTTGAGTCGGGTGGTCATCGATAGGGGACTTTTCGTTGGAGTAAGGGGGTGGTTTCGAGTTGCACAGTATACCGTGCAGTTCGGGGGGCTGCCGGCGACCGGTTCTCGCGGCGAGGCCTGCGCCACCGGGGAAGCGACGACCGGTGGGCCGGGCGGCCTTGCAACGGCCCGCGGTAGCGGGCTTTTCCGGTCGTCGGGTGCGAGCTCCGGCGGTAAAGTGGGCCGCATGAGAGGAATCGGGCCCCTGACGTGGCCGACGCTCGCCGCGCTCGCCGCCGTCGCGACGGGGCCGGCGCGTTCCCAGCCGACCCGGGCCGCGGCGCCGTCGGCCGAGCCGCAGCGCCCCGCCCGGATCGAGGTCGAGACGCGGGTCGAGCGGCTGCGGTCGGACGAGGACGGGCGGACGGTGCTCGAGCCGTTGTCCGCGGCGCCGGCGGCGGGCGACGAGCTCGTGTACACGGTGTCGTTCGTGAACGCGGGCGGGATGGCCGCCACGGACGTCCGAATCACCCAGCCGATTCCGCCCGCGGTCGAGCTCGTCGCCGACAGCGCGGTCGCGCCGCGCGCCGAGGTCACGTACTCGGTCGACGGGGGGCGATCGTTCGGCTGGGCCGAAGAGCTCGTCGTCCGGGACGGCGATCGCGAGACGGTCGCGGCCGCCGGAGCCTACACGCACGTCCGCTGGCGGCTCGCGGGCGCGGTGGAACCGGGCGCCCGCGGCTTCGTGCGTTTCCGCGCAACCGTCCGCTAGCGGTCGCTGCGAGATCGCCGCGGCCGCGGAACCTCGCGGCCCCGGCAGTTTTTCGCCGCGGCGAACTCGGCTCGCGCCGCTATAGTTACGCCCCATGACTCCCGTTGCAGCGGTGCTCGGACCCGAAGGCGCGCTCGCGGCCCGGCTGCCCGGTTTCAGGCACCGGCATGCGCAGCAGGAAATGGCGGAGCTCGTCTGGCAGACGATCGAGCGCGGCGGGCACGCCGCGATCGAGGCCGGCACCGGTATCGGTAAGACGTTCGCGTACCTCGTGCCGGTGCTGCTCGCCGGCCGCCGGGCGATCGTGTCGACCGGCACGAAGACGCTGCAGGACCAGCTCTTCGCCCGCGATCTGCCGCTGCTCGGCGCCGCGATCGGCCGCCCCGCGCGCGTCGCGCTGCTGAAGGGGCGCGCGAACTACCTCTGCTGGCAACGGCTCGAGAGCGCGCTCGAGGAGGGGACGCGGGGCGCCGCCGCCGTCGCCGAGCTGCGCGCGATCGCCGACTGGGGGCGCGCGAGCGGCAGCGGCGACCTGACGGAGCTCGACGACTTCGCCGACGATCAGCCGCTCCGCCCGGTCGTGACCTCGACGGTCGAGAACTGCCTCGGGACGCGCTGCCCGCGGATCGACGACTGCTTCGTCGCTGCCGCGCGCCGCGCCGCGCAGCAGGCGGACATCGTGATCGTGAACCATCATCTGCTGCTCGCCGACCTCGCGCTGAAGGACGGGGGCTTCGGGGAGCTCCTGCCCGCGGGCGACGTCGTGATCGTCGACGAGGCGCATCAGCTCCCGGAGATCGCGCAGCAGTTCTTCGGCCTGTCGTTCTCGACGCGCGAGCTCGAAAGCCTCGCGCACGACGTCTTCGCCGCGGCGCGGCGCGGGGGACACGGCGTCGCGCTGCAGCCCGCCGCGGACGCGCTGCTGCTCGAGGCCGCGGAGCTTCGCCGCCGTGCGGGCGACGGCGGCGGCCGGCTGCCGTGGATCGCCGCGCCGGCGGCGCTCCGCGATCGGCTGCCCGACGCGCGTCCTGCTCTCGAGGGGCTCGCGGCCGCTCTCGAGCCGGTTCGCGGTGCGAGCGAGGCGCTCGAGCGGTGCGCGGAACGCTGCGCCGAATCGCTCGCGCGGCTCCGCGCGATCGTCGGCGACGGCGGCGGCGAGGAGGGGCTGCGCTGGTTCGATCTCGCGCCGCGCTCGGTCGCGGTGCACTGGACCCCGCTCGACATCGGCGGCAGCCTCGCCGCGCGGATCGACGCGCAGGGCGGCGCCTGGGTGTTCACGTCCGCGACGCTCGCGGTCGGCGACGACTTCTCGCACTTCCTCGACCGGATCGGCGTCGCGGGCGCGGCGACTCGCGTGCTCGCGAGCCCGTTCGACTACCGCAAGAACGCGCGCCTGTATCTGCCCGAGGGCCTGCCGGACCCGGCGGATCCGGCGCACTGCGAGGAGCTGATGCGCGCCGTCTGGCCGCTCGTCGAGGCCGCGGGCGGAGGCGCATTCCTGCTGTTCACGAGCTTCCGCGCGCTGCGGATCGCCGAAGCGTGGCTCGCGAAGCGCCGGACGCCCGGTCCGCTCCTCGTGCAGGGCAGCGGCGCGAGGAGCGAGCTGCTCGCGGCGTTTCGCGAGGCGGGCAACGCCGTGCTGCTCGGCACGGGCAGCTTCTGGCAGGGCGTCGATGTCCGCGGACCGTCGCTCCGGCTGGTCGCGATCGACAAGCTGCCGTTCGCGTCGCCCGGCGATCCGCTCGTGCAGGCGCGGGTCGAGGCGATCCGCCGCGCGGGCGGGGACCCGTTCCTCGAGTTCCAGGTGCCGCAGGCGGTTCTCGGATTGAAGCAGGGCGTCGGGCGGCTGATTCGCGATTTCGAGGATCGCGGGCTCGTCGTGCTCGGCGACCGGCGGCTCAGGACGCGCGGCTACGGGCGGCTGTTCCTGGAAAGCTTGCCGGCGATGCCGCTCCTCGAGGCGCCGGCCGAGGCGCTCGCGTTCGCCGCGACGCTCGCGCCGTCGAGCGCGGCCGAGCGGGCGGCCGTCTCGTGAAGCTGCTCGCGATCGAAACGTCGAGCGCGCGGGCGTCGATCGTGGTCGCCGCGGGCGAGCGCCTGCTCGAGCGGTGGATCGACTCGCCGCGCGATCAGGCCGCAGAGCTGCTGCCCGCAATCGACGCGCTGCTCGGCGAGAGCGGGCTTCGGCTCGCCGCGCTCGACGGCCTCGCGTTCGGCCGCGGGCCGGGATCGTTCACCGGCGTCAGGATCGCCGCCGCGATCGCGCAAGGGCTCGCGCTCGCGACAGACGTGCCGCTCCTGCCGGTCTCGAGCCTCGCGGCGCTCGCGGCGCGCGCGTGGCGCGAGGGCGTCGCGGAACCCGCGGTGCTGACGTGCGTCGACGCGCACATGGGCGAGGTCTATTGGGCGGTCTATCGGCGCTCGGACGGCCTGCCGGGCGCGCCCGGCGGCGAGCATCTCGGCAGCCCGGCAACGGTCGCCGCCCCGGAGGGAACACCGTGGGCCGGCGTCGGATCCGGCTTCCGCGCCCATGCAGCGCCGCTCGAGCCGCTCGCCCGCGGCGCGGCGCGCGTGCTGCCCGATCTCGAGCCGACTGCGCGCGACCTGCTGCCGCTCGCGGCGGCCGATCTCGCCGCGGGCCGGATCACGCCGCCGGCGGAGGCCCTGCCGACCTACCTCCGCGGCGAAGATGCGTGGCGCCGGCGCTGATCCGCCCCTCGGCAACGCGCTCCGGAGTGAAGATCTGCTGCGGGAGCAGAACGGGGCTCGCGGGCTCTAAGCCGACGGCAGGACCCCGCCCCCGGGCGGGGCGTCACGGAGCTGTAATATTGGCGGCCTTAAATGGCCGTCGGCACGGGTAGCAGCAGGCACGCGATGGCGCAGACGATCCTGGTGGTCGAGGACGAGCGGCCGATCTTCGACATGCTGGCCTTCAATCTCGGACGAGCCGGCTACGACGTCCGCTCGGCGGTGAACGGGCAGGAGGCCCGCGAGGCGATCGCGAACGGTCGGCCGGACCTCGTGCTGATGGACTGGATGCTGCCGGACGTCAGCGGTCTCGAGCTCACACGTCAGCTGAAGCGTGACCCGCAAACGCGTGAAATTCCGGTAATTATGCTGACCGCCCGCGCGGCGGAAAGCGATCGGGTGGCCGGCCTCGACGGCGGTGCCGACGACTACGTCGTCAAGCCGTTCTCGCCGCGTGAGCTGCTCGCCCGGATCCGCGCGGCGCTGCGGCGCGCCGGCGCGAGCGCCGACGAGGTGCTGACCGCGGGCCGGCTGAGGCTCGATACCGCAAGTCACGAGGTGACGGTCGACGAGGAGGAGATCGCGCTCGGACCGACGGAGTTCCGGCTGCTCGAGTTCTTCATGCAGCACCCGGAGCGCGTCTGGAGCCGGGCGCAGCTGCTCGACCGCGTCTGGGGCGGAAACGTGTACGTCGAGGAGCGCACGATCGACGTGCACATCCGGCGGCTGCGCAAGGCGCTCGAGCCGTCCGGGTACGATAAACTCATCCGCACCGTCCGCGGAGCGGGCTACCGCCTCTCACTGCGCCAGGCGTGACGTTGCCGAATCGCTGGGTATCGCAACTCCTTCATCTGGCCGCCTGGCTCGCCGCGGCGCTGCTGCTCGGGCTCTGGTTCGGCCGTCCCGGCTGGTGGCTGACCGGCGCGCTCGCGCTGTACACGGCGCGCCTGCTGCGCAATCTGTACCTGCTCGATCGCTTCCTCGCGGGCGGCAAGCGCGTGCCGCTGTTCGCGACGCGGGGGCTGTGGCCCGAGCTCTTCGCCCGGGTCGAGCGGTTGCGGACGAAGGCGCGGAACCGCAAGAAGCGCTACCACAAGCTGCTGCGGGAGGTGCGCGAGAGCACCGGCGCGCTCAGCGACGGCGGGATCATCCTGAACGCCGAGCACGAGATCCTCTGGTTCAACCCGGCGGCCGGCCGGCTCCTCGGGCTCGACGCCGCGACGGACCTCGGCCAGCGGATCGACAATCTGCTTCGTCATCCGGACTTCGTCGCGTATCTCGCGGAGCCGAGCGGCGAAGGCATCGTCGTGCCGTCGCCACGGACCGAAGGCGGCTGGCTGTCCGTGCAGCTGATCCCGTACGGCAAGGACCAGCGGCTTGCGATCGTGCGGGACGTCACTCGAGAGCGACAGGGCGAGCGGACCCGGCGCGACTTCGTCGCGAACGCCTCGCACGAGCTGCGCTCGCCGTTGACGGTGATCGGCGGCTACCTCGACGCGCTCGCGGACGATCCCGAGCTGCCCGGTGCGTGGCACGGCCCGATCGGCGAGATGCGGCGGCAGGCCGAGCGGATGACGGGGATCCTCCGCGACCTGATCGAGCTCACGCGGCTCGAATCGGCCGAGAGCACCGCGCCGGCCGAGTTCGTCGACGTCGCCGGGATGCTTCGGGCGATGCTGAAGGAGTTCGAGGCGACTCCGAACGGCCCCGACCTCACGCTGAAGCTCGAGACGGACGCCGCGTTGCTCGGTCACGAGCAGGAGCTGCACTCGGTCTTCTACAACCTGATCAGCAACGCGGTGCGCTTCACCCCGCGCCCGGGCCGCGTCGAGATCGTCTGGCGGCGCGCGGGCGAAGGCGCGGTGTTCGAGGTCATCGACACCGGCATAGGCATTCCGGCGGAGCAGATCCCGCGGATCACCGAGCGCTTCTACCGCGTCGACACGGGCCGCTCGCGCGCGACGGGCGGGACCGGCCTGGGTCTCGCGATCGTGAAGCACGCGCTGCAGCGTCACGGCGCCGCGCTCGAGATCGAGAGCCGCGAGGGGCAGGGCAGCCGGTTCGCCTGCCGCTTCCCGGCCGAGCGCGTCGCGCTGCGCGGTAGCGCGGAGCGCGCGGTCGTATAGTCGTATATAGTGGCGCCGCTCGCCGGCGCCGGTGGGAGCACACGCGATGGAAGTCGAAGACCTCGGTCATCACATCTCGCGGCGGTTCAACGAGGACCTCGAGCACGTCCGCAGCTCCGTGCTCGCGATGGGCGGGCTCGTCGAGGAGCAGCTCGACCGCGCGATGCAGGCGCTCGCCGACGGCGACAGCGAGCTCGGGCTCAAGGTCGCCGAGGACGACGTCAAGGTCAACCGGATGGAGGTGTCGATCAACGACGAGTGCAGCCGGATCCTCGCGACGCGCGCGCCGACCGCGAGCGACCTGCGCCTCGTGATCGCGATCATCAAGATGATCACCGACCTCGAGCGCATCGGCGACGAGGCGGAGAAGATCGGCGTGCTCGCCGCGCGGCTCGCGAGCATGGAGCGCCCGACGACGAATTACCGCGAGGTCAGAAACCTCGCACGGCACGTGAAGAACATGCTCCGCGGCGCGCTCGACGCGTTCGCGCGGCTCGATGCGAAAGCGGCGCTCGCCGTCGTCAAGGCGGACGAGGTCGTCGATGAGGAATACGAAGCGATTTACCGCCAGGGGATCACGTTCATGATGGAGGATCCGCGGCAGATCTCGCGCGTGATGGATACGACCTGGATGGCGCGCGCGCTCGAGCGGATCGGCGATCACGCGAAGAACATCTGCGAGTACGTGATCTTCATGGTGCACGGCAAGGACATTCGTTACACGGGCGTCGAGCACATGGAGCAGGAGATCGAGCGTCGCCGTCAGGAGGGTGCGTCTTGATTCGGACGCGCCGCGACCGGCGGCTTTGGAATTTCGCCGGCGTCGCGATCGCGGCGCTCTTGATGGGCTATGCGCTCTTCGCGCAGCACGTGCAGGGCTACGAGCCCTGTCCGCTCTGCATCTACCAGCGCATGGTGATGATCGCGACCGGCGCCGTGCTGCTGCTCGCCGCGCTGCACGCGCCCGCCGGGCTCGGCGCGCGGGCGTACGCGGCGCTCGGCGGGCTGACGGCGCTCGTCGGCGCGGGCGTCAGCGGCTGGCACGTCAGGCTGCAGAACCTGCCGGAGGATCAGGTGCCCGAGTGCGGGCCCGGGCTCGACTACATCCGCGAGGTCTTCCCGCTGATGGAGGAGCTCAAGATGGTCTTCACGGGCTCCGGCGAGTGCGCGGAGATCGACTGGTCGTTCCTCGGGCTCAGCATGCCGGCGTGGGTGATGATCTGGTTCGTCGCGCTTGCGGCGCTCGCGGTCGCGGCGAACTGGCGGCCGGTCGCACGCTGACGCTCGGACCCGCCCCCTTTTTCGTAGGAGCGGTGTCCAGCCGCGATCTTCGCCCATGAGCTGCTGCGGGCGGTTCGCGTCGTGGCAGTCGCGGCTCGACAGCCGCTCCTACGGCAGCAGCGCTTCGATGATGCGGCGGTAGATGCGGGTGAGGCGCTCGAGGTCCTCGACCGCGACCTCCTCGTTCACCTGGTGGATCGTTGCATTGATCGGGCCGAGCTCGATCACGTCGACGCCGTACGGGGCGATGAACCGACCGTCCGACGTTCCGCCGCTCGTCGAGAGCTCGGGCCGGCGCCCCGTCTCCGCCTCGATCGCCGCCGTCACGACCTCCGTCAGCCGGCCGGGCACCGTCAGGAACGGCTCGCCGGCGACGCGCCAGCGGATCTCGTAGTCGACGCCGAGCCGCTCGAGGATGCCCTCGACGTGACGGGCGAGCGCCTCGTGCGTCCACTCGGTCGAGTAGCGCAGGTTGAACCGGCACTTGAGCTCGCCCGGCACGACGTTCGGCGCGCCGGCGTCGCAGTGCACGTTCACCATCTGGAACGACGTCGGCGGAAAGTGCTCGTTGCCTTGGTCGAGCGGCTCGCGCACGAGCGCGTCGACGAAGCGCGCGAGCGCGTGCATCGGGTTGTCGCCCGGCTTCGCGTAGGCGACGTGCCCCTGCACGCCGCGGACCGTCATGATGCCGCTCAGGCTGCCGCGCCGTCCGACGCGGATCGTGTCGCCGAGCGCCTCGTTGCTCGACGGCTCGCCGACGACGCAATACTCGAAGCGCTCGTCCCGCGCGGCGAGCGTCTGCATGACCTTGAGGGTGCCGTCGTCCGCGGCCCCTTCCTCGTCGCTCGTGACCAGGAGCGCGAGGGACCCGGCATGGTCCGGGTGCGCCGCGACGAATTCCCGGCAGGCGACGATCATCGCCGCGAGACTGCCCTTCATGTCGGCCGCGCCGCGGCCGATCAGCCGGCCGTCGACGACGGTCGCCGCGAACGGGTCGTGCGTCCACTGCTCCCTCGGCCCGGGCGGCACGACGTCGGTATGCCCGGCGAAGACCAGCACCGGCGCGCCTTGCCCGCGGCGGGCCCAGAGGTTGTCGACGGCGCCGAACCGCAGGTGCTCCGTCCGGAAGCCGAGCGGCTCGAGGAGCTCCGCGATCAGCCTCTGGCAGCCGGCGTCGTCCGGGGTGACGGACGGGCGGCGGATCAGGGCTTGCGCGAGCTCGAGGGTGTCCATCTGCAATAAATCCTTAACATTCCGTCCCTAGCATGGCCGGATCGAGCGCGGCCGCACGCCCGGCCGCCGCGGAGACCGGATGCCGATCACGCCCACGCATCGTACCCGCTCCAAGCTTCTGCTGCCCGGCGTGCTCGCCGCGGCGGCGTTGGCCGCAGCGTGCGGGCAGGCGTACAACCAGGCGGCCCGCGACTATATCAGTATCGTCGGCTCGTCCACGGTCTACCCGTTCTCGACGCTCGTCGCCGAGCGGTTCGGCCGTTCGACCCAATACCGCACGCCGAAAGTCGAGGCGACTGGCAGCGGCGGCGGCATCAAGCTGTTCTGCAACGGCATCGGCGTGCAGCATCCGGACATCGCGAACTCCTCGCGCCGGATCCTCCCGTCGGAGGTCGAAGCCTGCGCGCGGACGGGTGTCGCCGAGATCGTCGAGGTGAAGATCGGCTACGACGGCATCGTGCTCGCGAACGCCCGGGGCGCCGCCGAGTTCGATCTGCGGCTCGAGCAGGTGTATCTCGCGCTCGCGAAGGACGTGCCGGACCCTGCGGGCGGCGACCGCCTGGTCCCGAACCCGTACCGGCGCTGGTCCGAGATCGACCCGGCGCTGCCGGACGCGCCGATCGAGGTGCTCGGCCCGCCGCCGACGTCCGGCACGCGCGATGCGTTCCTCGAGCTCGCGATGGAGGTCGGCTGCAAGCGCTTCGACGCGGTCGCGGCACTGCCGCGCGACCGCCGAACCGCCGCGTGCCACACGATCCGCGAGGACGGCGCCTACGTCGAGGCCGGCGAGAACGACAACCTGATCGTGCAGAAGCTGTCCGCGAACCCGACCGCGCTCGGTATCTTCGGCTTCAGCTTCCTCGAGCAGAACGGGGACAAGATCCGGGGCTCGAGGATCGCCGGGGTGCTGCCGATGTTCGAGACGATCGCGAGCGGCGAGTATCCGGTGTCGCGGCCGCTCTACTTCTACGTGAAGAAGGCCCACATCGACTTCATCCCGGGCTTGCGCGAGTTTCTGCTCGAGTTCACCGGCGATGCCGCGACCGGCGAGTTCGGTTACCTCGCGGACAACGGCTTGATTCCGCTGCCCGAGGACGAGCGGCAGAGCGTCGCCGCGAACGTGCGTTCGCTCGCGCCGCTCGTGCTCTCGGCGTCCGAGTAGCCGCGTGCCCCGATGAACGCCTCGACGCTGCTGCTCGCGGTCGCCGCGCTCGCCGTGCTCGCTTACTTCTACGCCCGGCAGCGCGCGGCGCTGCTCGCGGTCAGCGGTCCGCCGCGCGGCTTCCATTCGCTGCCGGGCTACCACGGCGGCTACGTCGCGCTATGGGCCGCGCTGCCCGCGCTCGGCGTGCTCGCGCTCTGGCTCGTTGCAGAACCCGTCGTCCTGCGGCTGCTCGTGATTCAGAGCTTGCCGCCCGAGCTTCAGTCCCTGCCGCCGGAGCGACTCGGTCTCGTCTACAACGACGTGCGGAACCTCGTCTCGGGCAACGTCGTCTCGGCGCAGCCGAGCCCGGCGATCGTCCAGGCTGCCGAGCGTTACTCGACGCTGCTCGCGACGAGCCGCTGGCTGCTGACCGGCACGCTGCTCGCGGCCGGCCTCGGCGCATTCCTTTTCGCGATTCGCCGAGTGCGCCCGACGTTCCACGCGCGCAATCGCGTGGAACGGACGATCGAATGGCTGCTCGTCGCGGCGTCGCTCGTCGCGATCCTGACGACGGTCGGGATCTTCGTCTCGGTGCTGTTCGAGGCGCTGCGGTTCTTCCAGCGCGTATCGCCGTTCGACTTCCTGTTCGGCCTGTCGTGGAGCCCGCAGACCGCGATCCGCGAAGATCAGGTCGGCTCCTCGGGCGCGTTCGGCGCCGTGCCGCTCTTCGCGGGGACGGCGCTGATCTCCGGCATCGCGATGCTCGTCGCCGTGCCGATCGGGCTGCTGTCGGCGATCTACCTCTCCGAGTACGCGAGCCGGCGGCTGCGCGCCTATGCGAAGCCGATGCTCGAGATCCTGGCGGGCATCCCGACGGTCGTCTACGGCTATTTCGCCGCGCTCACCGTCGGGCCGGCGCTCCGGCGGCTCGGGGAGGATCTCGGACTGTCGATCGCTTCGGAGAGCGCCCTCGGGGCGGGGCTCGTGATGGGCATCATGATCATTCCATTCGTCTCGTCCCTTTCGGACGACGTGATCAACGCCGTGCCGCAGGCGCTGCGCGACGGCTCGTACGGGCTCG
>CAYWGQ010000129.1:0-10854 GCA_964457725.1 uncultured Gammaproteobacteria bacterium | reverse complement strand
CGTCGGCGAGGAGCTGCTGGCCCGCTTCGGCGCCAGATCGGCGCCCCGGATCACCACCGCCGATTGGATGCTCGGCTCCTTCTGGGCGCATCCGGAGCGCGTGCTCGACGCCGGTGCGCGAGCGGCGACATCGGGATTCGCGCGGCTCCCGCCCGAGGTGGTCGATCGCGTCGTCGCCGAGATCTCGCGTGATCTGGCGAGCGGCTCGTGGGACGAGCGCTATGGGCACTTGAGGGCCCTGGATGCGCTCGATGTCGGGCTCCGGCTCGTCGTCGCAACATGAGAGGTACCGCCGTCTTGAAACCTCGGATCACCATGCTCACGCTCGGTGTCGACGACTTGCAGCGAGCGGTCCGGTTCTATCGCGACGGGCTGGGGTTGCCGACCGACGGCATCGTAGGCGAGGAGCTCGAGTTCGGAGCAGTCGCGTTCTTCCGGTTGCAAGCGGGCTTGCAGCTGGCATTGTGGCCGCGAAAGAGCATCGCAAGAGACTCCGGCCTCGACGTCTCCGCGCCGTCGTCTACGGATATGACGATCGGCCACAATGTGTCCTCGAAGGCCGAGGTCGATGCGGTCATGGAGCAGGCGAGCGCCGCCGGCGCGACGATCGTCAAGCCGGCAGACGACACCTTCTGGGGAGGCTACGCGGGCTATTTTCTCGATCCGGATCGGCATCTGTGGGAGGTCGTATGGAATCCCCAGCTGCTGCCCGAGGACTGACGAGTCGGGGCGTCGGGTGAGCCCGCCGAACCGCATCCTGGCGGCTGTATTCGCAGTCGCGATCGCGATCGCGATCGCCGAGGCGGTCGTACCGTCGTTGGCGTCGCAAACGGGCTCGGTCGATCTCCTGGCTTCGCTGATCTTCTCGGTGCTCGCATTCGCATGGGTCAAAGCGGACGCCCGCGCCCGGCAGATTACGGTGCCGCCCGGATCCGCTCTTCTTGCGGCGCTGATAATTCCCGTGGGTGTGCCCGTCTACCTGATTCGGGCGCGCGGCTGGCGCCGAGGTTTGATCGGTACGGCCAAGGCCTTCGGCTTCATCATTGCCGTGACGGTGACGTACGTGGTGATCTCTCACACGACGGCTTCCTTGAAGCAGCAACCTTGAGCCGTCTCGGGACGTCGCCGACCGGGCGCGACGCTCGAAAGTTGCTCGACATCGCCGCGGCCGCGCACGCGCACGCGGCACGGAGGTAGGTTGCCGCTCGAAGGCTTATGGTGGTCCGACGACATGGCCGCCTTCGCTGGCAACGACAGGTCGAAGTGGCGATGGACGATGATGATCATGCAACCGCCGTTCGTGGAGGAAGCGCTGCTTCGCGCGGCCATCGAGGCGGTCGAGCGGAAGAAGAAGCTGCCGGCGCTCGACGCCTTGAGAGTGGAGGAGTTCCGCGAAGGCTTGTGTGCGCAGACCTTGCACATCGGACCCTTCAGTGAGGAAGGGCCGACGATACAGCGCGTCCACGACTACATCGCGATGCGTTCCGCTCTCAGGGGGAAGCACCACGAGGTGTATCTGAGCGACATACGCCGTGCCGATCCGAGCAAGTGGAAGACCATCATTCGCCAGCCGATGGAGCTCCGCAGCAAGCGGTAGGGCGGCGGCGCCGGCGCCGCCGCCGACTCGACACGGCCTCTCCCGGCCGGCGCAGGACTACGGAAATTGCACGACCGATAGTATGTTGCCGTCCGGATCGCGGAACCACGCGACTCTCGCGCCGTCCGGCGTCACGACGGCGCCGTTCGCGTCGTGGGAAAGTCCGTCGAACCGCTCGAAGACGACTCCTCGCGCGCCGAGCGCGGCGATCGTGGCGTCGACGTCCTCCACCGCGAAGCCCATGACCGTGTGCTCCGAGGGCGCCGTCGCAGGGACCGGCGACACACGGAGATCGTTTCCGCCGACGTCGAATACGAGTGCGCCGTCGGCCGTGCCTCGTAGCGGGAGGCCGAGCACGTGACGATAGAATCGCTCCGCCGCTTCGATGCGCGAGGTCCAGATGATCGATTGCAGCTTCGAGCTCGCAAGCATGGTCTGCTCCGTCGTCTTGCCGGCGCAACGTCGCGCCACAAAAAGAACGACGGATCCGCGCTGCGGATGGGAAGGCCCGAAACGGAACGAGCCGCGACGGGGCGCGGCTCGATAACGCTTGTGAGCCTAGGCGCGGCGCAAAGGACTGTCAAGATCGTTCCGTGCAACGTCGACGATGCCATCGGAGGACAGGGAGGGCTTCGTCATCACGAGCCATCATTTCGGGATCACGGATCTCTGCGCGGCTCCGTCGGCGTCACCGTGACGAAGCGGCGCGCTTAGAATGGCGCGGGCGAGCAAGGCCCCATGGAGGGACGGATGCAGATGGCCTGGGTGATTCTGGTGGTCGCGGGCCTCCTCGAGGTCGGATGGGCCGTCGGCCTGAAATACACGGAAGGCTTCACCCGGCTCTGGCCGAGCGTCGCCACGATCGCGGCGATGATCGTCAGCATGTGGCTGCTCAGCGTCGCGGTGAAGACGCTCGCCGTCGGCACGGCCTACACGGTCTGGGTCGGCATCGGGGCCGTCGGCACGGTCGTGCTCGGCATCGTGCTGTTCGCGGAGCCCGCGACGGCCGCGCGGCTCGTCAGCATCGCGCTGATCGTCGCAGGCATCGTCGGCTTGAGGTTGAGCTCGCCTGCGTGAGCGGCGTCACCGCGGACGCACCTCGCGGTATGATGCACCGGGCGGCCTCGCCGCCCGGAGCCTGAGCCGAGCAGCGCAAGGACACGGAGCATGGGACCCGGATTCGTCGACCCGATCGAGTACGAGCTCGCGAAGGAACGAGCGGGCACGCTCGGCCGCCTCGGCCGCAAGCTCGAGGCCACGGTCGCCGAGTACCGCGGCCTCGAGGCGGACGGTGCCGACGAGGCGCGCGAGGAGAAACTCTGGGAGCTCGCCGAGCTCGTGATGTTCCTGCTCGCCCAGCGCGAGGCCTGCGGGCTCCGCAATCCCGACTGGGCGCTCCGTTACTACCAGGTGCCGAAAGAAGCGATCAGGCGGCTCGGCGTTCGCCGCCCGCCGCGGGGCCGCTAGGCTTCGGCGCGGCCGCCGGGCGTCAGCGCGCGCCCGCGCACGAGACCTGCACGACGTCCCCGGGCGGATCGAGCGCGACGGCCGAGAGCGCGCCGCCCCAGACGCAGCCGCTGTCGAGCGCGATCACGTCGGGCCGCCGGACGAGCCCGAGCGCGGCCCAGTGGCCGAACACGATCTGCACGTTGTGGGCCTGCCGTCCGGGCACGTCGAACCACGGGACGAGGCCGCGCGGCTCGGAGCCGGGGGGGCCTGACTGCGTCATGTCGAGCTCGCCGTGCCGGTCGCAATAGCGCATCCGCGTGAGCGCGTTGATCGTGAAGCGGCGCCGCGACACCTCGTCGAGATCCTCGCGCCAGAGCCGCGGCTCGTCGCCGTACATCGTCGCGAGCGCCGCGCGCCAATCGTCCGAGCGAAGCAGCGTCTCGATCTCCTCCGCGTGCTCGCACGCCTGATACACGCTCCACTGCGGCGGGATGCCGGCGTGCACGAGCACGCGGCGCGCGCGTGCGTCGAAGTGCAGGAGCGGGCGGCGGCGGAGCCAGTCGACGAGCTCGTCGCGGTCCGGCGCCGCGAGCACGGCGTCGAGCGTGTCCGTCGGGCGGGGCGTCCGATTGCCGGCGACGGTCGCGAGCAGGTGCAGGTCGTGGTTGCCGAGGACCGTCGTCGCGCTGTCGCCGAGAGCCTTCACCTTCCGCAGCACGGCGAGCGAGTCCGGCCCCCGGTTGACGAGGTCGCCCACGAGCCAGAGCCGATCGCGTTCGGGCTCGAAGCGCAGGCGCTCGAGCAGCCGGTCGAGCGCCGCCGCGCAGCCCTGCACGTCGCCGATTGCGTATAGCGTCATCTCCGCCGTCCTTGCGTCAGGCCATTCTACTCGGCGACGTTCGCGAGCCGCGCGAAGTCTTCCGGCGCGAGCGTCTCGGCGCGCGCGCGCGGATCGATCCCGAGGGCCTCGAGCTGCTCCGCGCTGATCGTGCCGCGGAGCGCGCGGGCGAGCGTCTTGCGCCGCATCGAGAAGAGGCGTGCGACGAGCGTCGCGAATCGCGTCTCGTCCGCGATCGGGAACGGCGGGGCGGCGAGCGGCTCGATCCGGACGAACGTCGACCAGACCTTCGGCGGCGGCGTGAATGCGCCCGGCCCGATGTCGAAGCAGACCTCCGTTTTCGCCCAGGCGGCGAGCATGACGGTCAGCCGTCCGTAGTCCTTGCCGCCCGGGGCGGCCGTCATCCGCGTCACGACTTCGCGCTGCAGCATCACGTGAATGTCCTTGATCGAGCGGCGCAGCTCGCGAAAGCGGAACAGCAGCGGTGTCGAGATGTTGTACGGCAGGTTGCCGACGATCCGCAGCGTGCCGGGGCCTCGCGCGAGCGTCTCGTAGTCGAACGTCAGCGCGTCGGCCCGATGGATGACGAGCCGCTCGGGCGCGGTCACGCGCTCGGGCAGGGCGTCGGCGAGCCGCTCGTCGATCTCGACGACGTGCAGCCGCTCGAGCCGCTCGAGCAGCGGCCGGGTCAGCGCGCCCGGGCCGGGACCGATCTCGATCATCGTGTCGGTCGGCTGCGGGTCGATCGCCGCGACGAGCTTCGCGATCACGGCCGGATCGTGGAGGAAGTGCTGACCGAGCCGCTTGTTCGCGGCGACGCGGCGCGGTGCGTCGAGCGGCGGACGGGGCGGTCGGTCCGTCACGGCGCGACGCTGCGCCGCGCGAGCTCGATCGCGAGCTCGACCGCCGCGCGCAGGCTCCCGTGCCGCGCCCGTCCGGTGCCGGCGAGCGCGAGCGCGGTCCCGTGGTCGACCGACGTCCGGATGATCGGCAGCCCGAGCGTGACGTTGACGACGTCGCCGAACGACAGCGCCTTCAGCGGCGCGAGCCCCTGGTCGTGATACATCGCGACGATCACGTCGCAGCTCTCGAGCGACTCGGGCGTGAAGGCCGTGTCGCCCGGCGCGGGACCGGCGATCGCGAGACCTTCGGCGCGGAGCCGCGCGATCGCGGGCGCGATCACGTCGCGCTCCTCGGTGCCGAGCACGCCGCCTTCGCCCGCGTGGGGATTCAGGCCGAGGACGAGAACGCGGGGCGCGGCGATCTTGAAGCGCGACGCGAGCTCGTCGTGCGTGATGCGGATCACCGCCTCGAGCTTGTCTGCGTCGAGCGCGTCGGCTACGGCGCGGAGCGGCAGGTGCGTCGTCGCGAGCGCGACGCGCAGCCGCGGTCCCGCGAGCATCATCACCGGCAGCGGCGCGCCGAGGCGCTCGGCCAGGAACTCGGTGTGACCCGAGAACGGCACGCCGCCCGCGTTGATCGTGCTCTTCTGCACCGGCGCCGTCACGAGCGCCGCGCACGTGCCGCGCGCGCAGAGGTCGGCGCCGCGCTCGAGGAGCTCGAGGACGTAGCGGGCGTTCGCCGGATCGAGACGGCCGGCCGCGACCGGGGCGCGAAGCGGGACCGGCAGCACCTGCAACGTGCCGGGGCTGTGGGGCTCGAGCGCGTCCGGCTCGGCGGCCCGGAGCTCGACGGCGAGGCCGAGGGCTGCCGCGCGCGCGGCGAGGAGCTCGGGGTCGCCGAGGACGGCGAGCCGCGCCGCGACGGGCTCCGTCGCGAGCGCGAGGCAGATGTCGGGGCCGATGCCGGCGGGCTCCCCCGAGGAAAGGGCGATCGCGGGCAGGGAGGCGGGCGACACGGAGCCCTTCACGCGGGCGCGCCGCTCAGATCTTGATCTCGATGAACGCCTGGTCGCGAAGTCGAGTGATCCAAAGCTGCAGCTCCTCCTCCGCCTTGCCGGCGCGGATTTGCCGCACGCACTCCTGCTCCTTCACTTCCTCGGTCGTGTCGTAGCGGCGCTCGTCGAGCACCTGCACGATGTGCCACCCGAACCTCGTCTTGAACGGCTCGCTGATCTCGCCGAGCGGCAGATTCCGGATCACCTGCTCGAACTCCGGCACGAACACCTCCGGCGACACCCAGCCGAGATCGCCGCCGTCGGCGGCGGAGACCGTGTCCTCGGAGATCGCCTGCGCGATCGGGCCGAAGTCGTCGCCCTGCAGGATCTGCTGGCGAACGCCGAGCAGCCGCTGGCGGACCGCGTCGTCGTCGAGGATCTCGTTCGTCGACATCAAAATGTGCCGCACGTGCAGCTGATCGACGAGCACGCGCTCGTTGCCGCGCATGTCGTTCAGCTTCACGATCTGAAAGCCGCTGCTGCTCTGCAGCGGCCGAGAGAATTCGCCGGGCTGCATCTGCACGACGACGTCCGCGAAGAGCGTCGGCAGCTGGCTGCCCTTGCGCCAGCCGAGATTGCCGCCCTCGAGCGCCGTCTGCGCGTGCGACACCGCGATCGCGAGCCGGGCGAAGTCCTCGCCCGCCTGGAGCCGCTCGTACACCTCCTCGATCCGCCGGCGCGCTTCCTCCACCTGCTCGGTCGTCGCCGAGGACGGCACCGAGATCAGGATGTGCGAGATGTTGTAGTCGAACTCGTCGGTTTGCGTCGCCTCGCGCCGGCGCAGGCACTGCTCGAGCTCCCGCGGCGTGATCTGGATACGGTTCACGACGTCGCGCTGCTGCAGCTGCTCGAGGATCAGATCCTCGCGGCTGTCCTCGCGGTAGAGCGCGTAGTCGATGCCTTCGGCCGCGAGCGCCGCGGGCAGCTGCTCGAGCGTGAGGCCGAGGTTCCGCGCGACCTGCGACAGCGCCTGGTTCAGGAGATCGTCGGAGACCTGGATGCCGAGCCTGCGGGCGCGCTGGAGCTGCACCTCTTTGAGGATCAGCTGATCGAGCACCTGCCGCTCGAGCACCGAGAGCGGCGGCAACGGCCGGCGCTGGTCGAACGGCAACTGCGCCTGCTGCTCGCGCAGGGTGTCGACGACGAGGGCGAGCCGCTGCTCGAGCTCGCTCTTCAAGACGACGCCTTCGTCGACGATCGCGGCGATGCCGTCGAGGAGCTCGCCCGTCGCGCCGAGCTCGCGCGTCTGCGCCGGCAGCTCGCCGGCGACGCCGCTCAGCACCACTGCGAGCACCGTCGCCCGAAATGCTTGCGATCGCGCCCGCCGCGCGGGCGGGCGATGGAGTGCCGATGGGATCATTGCACCTGCGTTCCGCCTATGCGTCGGTAGCCAAGAATACCACGGTCGAGAAGCTCCTCCGGGGAGGCCACCCGCTGCACCAACCCCTTGAGCTCCAAGGAAATAGAGATCGCGCTGTCCGTCTCGCCGGTGCGCCGGCTCGCGTACTGTCGGCCGACCACGCGCAGCCGCCAGCAGCACGCCTCGTACTCCCAGCCGAGGAACTGCTCGAGCGGCTCGTTCTCGAAGAACGAGTAGCTGTAGCGGCCGATGACCCGCCAGCGCTCCGCGACCGGCCAGACGAGCGAGACGTCGCCTTGCTGCAGCAACCCGCGCCGATAGCGGTAGCCGAAGCCGAAGAGCCGATCGGGCTGCGGGCGGAACTCGAAGCGCGTCTCGGTGCGCGCCGAGGACTGGGTGTCGTCGTTCCATTGGTAGCCGATGTCGAGGCTCCACTTGTCGCGCAGGTTCACGCCGAACTCCGCGACGTAGTCCGACGCGGTCCGGTCGGTCGGCTCCTGATCCGGAAGCACGACGCTCTGGGCGCTTAGATAGCGCGTCTGGCCGAGAGTTGCGGTCAGCCGCTCCTGGCCGTCGCGCGCGCTGATCAGACGCGTCGTCACGCCGAAGGAGAGCTGATCCGTGTCGGCGATCCGGTCCGGCCCGACGTATTGGTACTTCCGAAAGAGCTGGACGAGGTTGAAGTCCGGGACGATCGTGTCGAAGACCGGCAGTGCCGACTGATCCTCGAACGGCACGTTCACGTAGAGGATCCGCGGCTCGAGCGTCTGGATCCACGAGTCCGCCTGGCCGGCCGTGCGCTCGAAGCGCAGGCCGCCGTCGACGCTCGCGATCGGCAGGCCGCGGTCGAGCGTGTCGTCCGTGCCGGGCGCGGGGTCGTCGAGCCAGTAGTTCGTCTGGCGCCACGCGACCGCGGGCGTGAGATACATCCCACGACGCGCGAAGTTCAGCGCGACCTCTTGCGTCGAATCGAGCCGCCAGCCGGTCGTGCCGACGTCGCGGTCGAAGTTCACGAGCTCGGTGCCGGAGTCGAAGCTCAGGACGCGGCCGAACCACCGCCCCGAGAAAACGATTTGCGGAACGCGCTCGTACGGCTCGTCGATCTCGGCGATCAGCGGATCGATCGTTTGGTAGTTCTGGAATCTCGTCCGCAGCGACCAGTACGGCGCGAAGAACGCGAGGTCCACGTGCCGGTCGAGGTGCGTCTGGCTCGTTACGCTCAAGCTCGTCCCGAGATCGTCGAAGTACGCCGCGTCCGACACCTCTTCGATGCCCGCCTGGATCAGCCACGCCCGGCCGAGCGTCGTCTCGTGCTGCAGGTTGATGTACCGGCGCGTCGTTCCCGTCTCGTCGTCGTCCGGCAGGTACTCGAACTCGAGCTGGCCTTCGCTCCGCGGTGCGAGATAGCGCAGCTCCGACGCGAGCTGCACGCCGCGCTTGGTCATGAAGCGCGGGGTGAGCGTCATGTCGAGGTTCGGCCGGAGGTTCAGGTAGTACGGCGCCGAGATATCGAGGCCGGTGCGCTCGCGCTCGCTGAACTCGGGCGTCAAAAAGCCGCTCTTCCGCCGATCGTCGATCGGGAACGTGAAGAAGGGCGCGTAGAGGATCGGAAACCCCTTGAACTCGAGCCGCACCCGCCGCGCGGTGCCGAAGCCCTCGTCGACGTCGAGCCGCACGTCGTCGGCCAAGAGCTGCCAGGCGACGTTGTCGGGCGGGCAGGTCGTGAACAGCACCGAGGAGAGCGACAGGCTCTGGTCGCGCCGGTCGATCACGATCTGCTCCGCGGAGCCGCGCGCGGGGCGGCGGGGCAGATCGAAGCCCGCCGCGGCGAACGTCGTGCGCTCCGTGTCCGCCTCGAACACGGCGTCCTCGCCGAATACCGTGACGTCCGGGTTGCGGAGCGTGACGCCGCCGAGCACGGAGACGCGATTGTCCTCGGCGTCGTACGTCGCGCGCTCCGCCGAGATCACGTTGTCGCGAAAGCGGATCTCGACCTGATCGGCATACTCGCTGGTCGCGTCGCTATCGAAGCGGAAGCGTCCGGCGTCGATCACGAGGCGGTCGGGCTCGCCCGGCGAGCCGGGCAACGCCGGCACCGGCACCGACGCCGGATCGTACGGCGCGAGGCAGGCGCCTTGCGCGAAGGCGCGATCGATCGAGCACACGCAGAGCGCGAGGGCGACCAACGAGGAGAAACGGGGGGCGAGCACCACTCGGCGTGTCGAGCTCAAAGGCGGCTACAATGGCACGATCGACGATCTGCTTCAACGGCTTGCATCAGTTGCCGCTGCACCCTTCGCGCTTCGACGATTGCGCCCGAGTGAGCCGATGCGCGCGATGATTCTCGCCGCCGGACGCGGCGAGCGGATGGGCGCGCTGACGGCGGAGCGGCCGAAGCCGCTGCTCGACGTCGGCGGCCGCACGCTGATCGAGCGGCACCTCGAGCGGCTGGCGGCGGCGGGCTTCGACGAGGTCGTGATCAATCTGTCCTACCGCGGCGAGCAGATCCGCGCAGCGCTCGGAAGCGGCGACCGCTTCGGGCTGCGGATCCGCTACAGCGACGAAGGCGAGCCGCCGCTCGAGACCGCCGGCGGCATCGTGCAGGCGCTGCCGCTGCTCGGCGACGCGCCGTTCCTGCTCGTGAACGCCGACGTCGTGACGGATCTCGACTTCGCGGCGTGGCGGCGCGAGCAGCGCGACGGCGCGCTGCTCCTCGTGCCGAATCCACCGCACAACCCACAAGGAGATTTCGGGCTCGCCGCGGACGGCCGGGTCGTCGCCGAGCCGCCGCTCCTGACGTACGGCGGCATCGCGACGCTCGACCCGGCGCTCTTCGCGGCTCTCGAGCCGGGGCGCCGCCCGTTGAAGCCGGTGCTCGATGCAGCGATCGCGCGCGGCGCGCTGCGCGGGGTTCGCTACGAAGGGCTCTGGCTCGACGTCGGCACGCCGGAGCGGCTCGCGGAGGCGCGCGCGGTGCTCGGAGCGGCCCCGGCGTGAGCCCGGCGACGGGGGAGCGACCGATGCGGCTTTACACCCACTTCCGGAGCTCGGCCGCATTTCGCGTGCGGATCGCGTTGAACCTGAAGGGCATCGCGTACGAGCCGATGCCGCTCAGCTTCGCGCCGGAGCGCGCGGAGCATCGCTCGGCGGAGTTCCGCACCGTCAATCCGCAGGGGCTCGTGCCGGTGCTCGACGACGACGGCACGGTCGTCACGCAGTCGCTCGCAATCATCGACTACCTCGACGCGCGCGTGCCCGAGCCGCGGCTCGTGCCGGCCGAGCAGCCGCTTCGCGCGCGCGTGCTCGCGTTCGCGCAGATCATCGCCTGCGACACGCATCCGCTGAACAACCTCCGCGTGCTCCGGTATCTGCGCGGCGAGATCGGGCTCGACGAGAACGCCGTGCTCGCGTGGTATCGGCACTGGGTGGCCGAATCGTTCACGGCGCTCGAGGCGCACGCGCGCGACTGGAGCGGCGGAGAGTACTGCGTCGGCGACGCGCTCTCGCTCGCGGACGTCTGCCTGGTCCCGCAGATGTACAACGCGCGGCGTTTCGATTGCGATCTCGCGCCGTACCCGACGCTCGTCAAGCTCGCGGACCGGCTCGCGGCGCTGGAGGCCTTTCGCCGGGCGGCGCCGGAGAATCAGCCGGACGCGGGGTGAGGATCGCGGCTGGACAGCCGCTCCCACCCCGGGTAGGAGCGGCTGTCCAGC
>CAYWGQ010000128.1:0-11147 GCA_964457725.1 uncultured Gammaproteobacteria bacterium | reverse complement strand
CGATCCTGCTCGGCGGCGCGGAGCCGACGCGTGCCGCGGCGCGCGCGCTGCTCGACGGCGTCGCACGGACCGGCCACATCGTGAACCTGGGGCACGGCATCCTGCCCGATACGCCGCTCGAGAGCGTGGCGGCGCTGGTCGAGACCGTGCATGGGGAGCGGGGGTGACGGGGCGGCCGTTCGGGGTCCGGCGGCGGAGACGGGGGATCGCGGCTCGACAGCCGCTCCTGCCCGACAGCCGCGCCTACGCCGTCGGGGATCGCGGCCGGACAGCCGCTCCTACAGGAGGTTTTCGGAGGGGTGATGAGCACTGAGGACGTACGCAACGCCGCGGGCGGCGAGCCCGCGCCGCTCGATCTCGCCGAGCGCGGCATGCGCAAGGGTCAGCCGATCTCGCTCGATCGGCGGCTGTTCATGAAATTCACTGCGTTCGCCGGCTGCCCGGACCCTGCGGTATTGAGGCCCGCGCTCGAGGCGCTCGGCGCGCCGTGCGCGTTGTACGCCGACGCGAACGATCCGCGCGGCGTCGGCGTGATGGTCGCGGCCGAGGATCCGGAGCTGTTCGTCACCACGCTCAGGAGGACGTTCAACGAGCCGCCTTTCGACGAGCTCGCGCACAAGCCGGAGCTCGACATGCTCGGGCGCAGCTACTCGATCGGCTACGAGTCGGACCTCGAGGACACGCTGCTGATCAAGCCTCGCCAGAAGCTGCTGAACCCGGCGCACAAATGGGCCGTGTGGTACCCGCTGCAGCGCTCGAAGCGCTTCCAGACGCTGCCTGCCGATCACCAGCGGCGGATCCTCGCCGAGCACGGCTCGCTCGCGAAGCGCTACGGTGCCGGCGGCCACGCCGTCGACGTCCGGCTCGCGTGTCACGGCCTCGACAAGAACGACAACGACTTCATCGTCGGGCTCCTCGGCCCGCGGCTCCATCCGCTGTCGGCGGTCGTGCAGGAAATGCGCAAGACCGAGCAGACCTCGCAGTATCTCGACAGCCTCGGACCGTTCTTCGTCGGGAGAACCTGTTGGCAGAGCCCGCTCTGAAGCCCTTGTTCGACGACGAGGCGCGGCGGTACGACGCGCTTCTCGTCGTCTCGTTCGGCGGGCCCGAGAAGCCGGCCGACGTCGAGCCGTTCCTCGAGCGTGTGTTTCGCGGCCTGCCCGTGCGCCCCGAGACGAAGGCGCACGTCGCGAAGCGCTACGAGCGCTTCGGCGGCGTGAGCCCGATCAACGCGGCGACGCGGGAGTTCATCGACGCGCTCAGGCAGGAGCTCGACTCGCACGGGCCGGCGCTGCCGATCTACTGGGGCAACCGCAACGCCGAGCCGCTGCTCGGCGACACGTTCCGGCAGATGGAGCGCGACGGCGTGCGCCGCGTGCTCGCGTACGTGACGAGCGTGTTCAGCTCCTACAGCGGCTGTCGGAAATACCGCGAGGATCTGTTCGAGGCCGCGAGCGCGCTCGAGCATCCGCCCGCGGTCGACAAGATCCGCGTCGGCTTCAATCACCCGGGCTACGTCGCCGCCGTCGTCGAGCGCGTGCAGGAAGCGTTCGCGGAGCTGCCGCCGGCGCGGCGGCCGCACGCGCCGATCCTGTTCAGCGCGCACAGCCTGCCCGAGTCGATGGCGCGCCACGCGCGCTACGAGGCGCAGCTGCACGAGGCGAGCCAACTCGTCGCCGACGCGCTCGAGCGGCGGCGCTGGCAGCTCGTCTATCAGAGCAACAACGCGTCGTACGGACGCGAGGGCTGGCTCGGGCCCGATATCGCGGACGCGCTGCGCGCGGTGCGCGAGGAAGGCGCGACGGACGTGATCGTGATGCCGATCGGCTTCGTCTGCGATCACCTCGAGATCGTGCTCGACCTCGACGTCGAAGCGGCCGACCTCGCGCGCGAGATCGGGCTGAACATGGTCCGCGCGAAAACCGTCGGCACGCATCCGGCGTACGTCGCGATGGTGCGCGAGCTGATCGTCGAGCGGATGACCGCGAATCCGGTGCGCCGCGCGTTGGGCTCGCTCGGGCCGAGCCACGATGTCTGCCCGGTCGACTGCTGCCTGTCCGGCCGGCCGGGGCCGACCAAGCCTGCGCTCTGCGGTGTCGACTCACCGGATCTCGGAGCGCGCGATGACTGACGTGCGCCTCCGGCGCGAGGACCGCCGATGAGAGATTGCGACGTGATCGTCGTCGGCGCGGGGCTCGCCGGGCTCGCCGCGGCGCTCAGGCTCGAAGAGGCCGGTGTCGACGTGCTCGTGGTCGAGGCGCAGACGCGGGTCGGCGGCCGCGTGCACTCGATGCGCCAGCTCGGCGCGAACGCGGAAGCCGGCGGCACCTATATCGGCGCGGGCTACGCGCGCGTGATCGGCGCGGCCGAGCGCCACGGCGTGAAGCTGATCGACGTGACGCCGCTCCTCGAGTTCTTCCGCGAGCAGGACCTCGTGCTCGGCGGCCGGATCATCCGTCAGGCGGACTGGCCGGAGCACCCGGACAACCCGTTCGGCGGCCGCGACCGGGCGCTCTTGCCATGGAACTGGCACCGCGTCGTCACGATGCGCGAGAACCCGCTGCCGAGCCCGGAAGCATGGCTCGAGCCGGAGCATGCAGCGCTCGACGTCTCGGCGCGGGAGTGGTTCGCCGGAATCGGCGCGAGCGAGCGGGCGATCGAGATCGGCTACGAGATGAACTCGAGCTTCGGGCGCGATGCCGGCGACGTGTCGGCGCTGCTGCTCTTCTTCCGCGCCGCGTTCTCGAAGACACAGCGCGCGCTCGCGCCGCGGGACTCGATCGGCTACACCGCCGAAGGCGGCGTGCAGCGCCTGCCCGAAGCGATGAGCGCGGCCCTCGCCCGCGGCGTCGAGCACGGCCGGCGCATCGTCGCGATCGACAGCGCCGCGGACGGCGTCACGGTCGTCGCGGCCGACGGCACGCGCTTTCGCGCGCGGGCCGCGATCGCGGCGCTGCCGCCCGGGCCGCTCGCCGAGATCGCGCTCGATCCGCCGCTGCCGGCCGACCAGGCCGCGGCGCTCCGCGAGCTTCCCGCGCAGCCGATCACGCAGGTCTATCTGCTCCCGCGGCGGCCGTTCTGGCAGGACGACGGCTTCGCGCCGAGCCTGTATACCGACACGGTCGCCGGCATGGTCGCGGCCGCGAGGAACGGCGCGCATCCGGACGAGGTCACGAGCCTGACGGCCTGGGCGATGGGCGACAAGGCCCGCGCGCTCGACCGGCTCGAGCCCGCGGCTGCCGGACGGGCCGTGATCGAGGCGATCGAGCGAATCCGGCCCGCGGCGCGCGGACAGCTCGAGGTCGCGGGCGTCACGTCGTGGGGAGCGGACCCCTACGCTCGAGGCGCCTGGGCATATTTCCGGCCGGGTCAGGTCCGGCGCTTCGCGCCGATCCTCGGTCGCGCGCACGGCCGCATGCACTTCTGCGGCGAGCATCTCGCGCTCGCGAGCCGGGGGATGGAGGGCGCGATGGAGTCGGGCGAGCGGGCCGCGGCGGCGGTCCTGGCCGCGCTCTGACCGCCGCGAGCCGTCCGATCCTTCCGGAATATGCGCTTTGGCTATACCGGAATGAAAAGTTAACCGTTCAGGTTTGCCGGAGCCGCTCGTACCTTAGGCGCTCGCCAAACACAGCCTGAGGCTTCCCGTGCCCTCGCCGCGGGAAGCGCGAGTGAGCCGATGAGCGCAATTCTGACCCCGATCGAGCGAAGAACCGGCGTCGACGGCAACGGCCTCGCGCGGCCGGCCGCGGCCGAGCTCGACGGCCCGACCGTCGACCTCGGCGCCTACGACGAGGAAGAGACACGGCGGGTCGCGCTCGAGCACACGAACCGCAAGTTCGCCCAGCTCAAGGCCGAGCAGCGGGTCGAGTGGGCGCTCGAGAATCTGCCTGCGAACCACGTGCTCACGTCGAGCTTCGGCGCTCAGGCCGCCGTCTCGCTGCACCTCGTGACGACGGTGAAGCCGGATATCCCGGTCATCCTGATCGACACCGGCTACCTGTTCCCGGAGACGTATCGCTTCGTCGACGAGCTCGTCGACCGCCTCGGCATCAACCTGCACGTGTACCGCTCGGCGCTGTCGCCCGCGTGGCAGGAAGCGCGCCACGGCCAACGTTGGCTGCAAGGGCTTGCGGGCATCGAAGCCTATAACGAAGAGAACAAGGTCGAGCCGATGCGCCGCGCGCTTCGCGAGCTCGGCGTCAACACGTGGTTCGCGGGGCTGCGGCGCAAGCAGAGCCAGAGCCGCGAGAACATCGCGTTTCTCGGCTGGGCGAACGGCCGCTGGAAGGTGCACCCGATCGCCGACTGGAGCGACCGCGACGTCCACTACTATCTGAAGCGGCACGGTTTGCCTTATCACCCGCTCTGGGAGAAGGGCTACGTGTCGATCGGCGACCACCACAGCACGCGGCCGATCCACGAGGTCACCGCGATCGAGCAGACGCGCTTCTTCGGCTTGAAGCGCGAGTGCGGCATCCACGAGATCGACCTCGGCGACCTGTAAGAGCGGCTGTCCAGCCGGGACTGCCGCACTGCTAGAGGTCGGCACCGCCGCAGCGCGGCGTCGCGCGGTCGACCGGCAAGACGCCGAAAGTCGCGGCTGGACAGCCGCTCCTACACCTCGGGGATCGCGGCTGGACAGCCGCTCCTACCGAAGAGCACGAAGAAGCGCGGTAGCCTAAACGATCGCGGTCTGCGCGCCGGTCGTGCCCGGCAGGCGTGCGACCGAGCGGCCGACGTGGAAGCCCTGCGCGTAGTCGATCCCGTAGCGCGCAAGCAGGCCGAGCGTCGCCGCGTTCTGCACGTACTCGGCGACCGTCTGCATCCCCGCCGCGCGCGCGACCTCCGCGACCATCCTCACGAGGCTCTGATCAATCTTGTCCCGCGCGAGGTTCTTCACGAACGAGCCGTCGATCTTCAGAAAGTCGACCGGCATCCGCTTCAAATAACCGAACGAGCTATAGCCTTTGCCGAAGTCGTCGATCGCGATCCGGCAGCCCTGCTCCCGCAGCAGCGCGATCTGCCGGTTCGTGCTCGCGGCGAACCGGACGGCTACCTCCTCGGTGACCTCGAGCACGAGCCGCTCGCCGGCGACGTCGTGCTCGCGAAGCAGCGCGCGCACCCGGTCCGCGAGCCCGTCGTTCTCGAACGCGAAGCTCGAGAGATTGACCGACAGCCTGAGCGCGCTGTGCGGGCCGAGCTCCGCGAGCGCACGCACGCCGCGCTCGAGCACCCACGCGTCGATGTCCGCCATTAGCCCGAAGCGGACCGCCGCGGGCAGGAAGGTCTGCGGGCCGACGAGCCCGCGCTCGGTCTCGAGGCGCAGCAGCGCCTCGTAGTGCGAGATCGTGCCGCTGCCGATGTGCAGCAGCGGCTGATAGTGCAACACGAATGCGTCCGTCTCGAGCGCCTCGCGGATGCTCCGCATCCAGCGCACGTCCTTGGCCATCTGCTCGGTCTGCTTGCCGGCGACGCTGTAGACCTCGACGCGGTTGCGGCCGCGGGCCTTCGCGGCCTGGCAGGCGATGTCGGCCTGGGCGAGCAGCTCGTGCGGGCTGAAGCGCGCCGATTGGATCATTGCGAGCCCGATGCTGCACTGTAAATGGAACACCTGCTCCTGCTCGACGTGCTTCAGCGTCCGCATCAGCTCGAGCACCTGCTCGGCGAGCGCGATCGCGTCGCGCCGCTCGAGATCGCGCAGCAGCACGACAAACTCGTCGCCGCCGAGCCGCGCGACGCAATCCTCGCGCCGCACGGCGTAGCGAATTTGCTCGGCGACGCGCTTCAAGAGCTCGTCGCCGGCCGCATGGCCGCAGGTGTCGTTCACGTACTTGAACTGATCGAGGTCGATGAAGAGCAGCGCGCTCTTTCTCTGCCGGTCCGCGCATCGCTCGATCTCCGCCTCGAGCTCGCTGATCAGCCGGTGGCGGTTGTGGAGCCCGGTCAGCGGGTCGTGGCTCGCGAGGTGCAGCAGATGCTGCTCGCGTCGCTGGAGCGCACGGACCGTGTTCTCGAGCGCGTGGACGATCGCCGCGAGCTCGCGATGCCGCGACCTCGGAAACTCCGCCGGCGTCTCGCCGGCGGCGAGCCGCGCGAGCGGCTGCTCGAGGGCCGAGAGCGGCGCGAGCACGCGCTTCAAGAGCAGCCGCCCGCCGCCCCACGCAGCCGTCAGGATCAGAACCAGGAGCCCGCTCGCGAGGGCGAGCCGCGGCAGGAGCGCGGCGCGATAGCCGGAGAAGTCGAGCTCGATGCTGACGAAGCCGAGCAGCTCGATCACGGTCGCGGCGGACGCGAGATCCGTCGCGAGCAGATCCGCGCCCGCGAAGGACTCGCTCCAGATCGGCCCCGACAGCCGAAAACGCACGTCGGAGAGCTCCTCGCGCAGCAGATACGCGGGCTCGATGCCCGCCTTCGCCTCGAGCTCCGCGACGAGCTCGGGCGCGAGCGGCGGCCCGTGACCCGCGACGACACCGCCCTGATCGAGCGCCATCAGCACGGAGCCGTCCGGCCGGTACCAGGTGACGAGGCCGATCTCGGGATACTTCGCGACGAATCGCTCGACGTCGAGCAGCGCGTGCTCGGCATCGCGACGATAGAACGGCGCGCCGAGCTCGTTCAGCTCGAGCGCCCACTGCCCGGCCCACTGCGTCAGGTTGTTGCCGATCACCGAGGAGGCCGTCCACGCGAGGCCGGCGATCGCGATCAGGCCGACCGCGGCCGTCAGCGCGAGCTGCGCCGCGAGCAGCTCGGTCACGAGGCTTCGGCGCGCGGCCGGCGAGTGCGTGTCGTCAGTCCGGCTCACGGAGCACCCACGGCGACTCTATCGGCACGTTCAGACCGAGCGCGGCCGCAACGCTCGGGTTCAGCTCGAGCTCGACCTCGGACAGCGGCGTCAGCGGCGGCACGTCGGCGGCCCGGCCCTTCGTCACGCGGGCCACGACTTCGCGAACCGTTTGCGCGACGTTCGTCGTCGTCGCGGTCGCGCTGAAGAGCGCGCCCCACTCGAGCAGGCCGTCGCTCGCGACGGCGACGCCGACGCCGTGGCCGAGCGCGTAGTCGAGCAGCTCGCGCAGCACACCGGGGCTCAGGATCCGGCCGTCCGGCGGCAACCAGACGCCGTCGACCTGCGGCGCGGCGCGCCTGAAGAGATACGACGTCTCGAGATCCGACGCCGCGATCTCGTAGCTGACCGCGATCCCGAGCTCGCGGCCGACGGCGCTCGCCTCCTCGGCGAGCGCGGCATGCGACGCGCCGACGATCAACGCGACCCGCTCGAGCGACGGATCGAGCGCCTTCCACGCGCGAAGCTGCAACCCGATCGGCGGCACGGCCGCGACGCCCCACGCCGGCGGCCCTTCGTGCAAGAGCTGCTCGTGGTTGAAGACTTGACAGAACACGAGCGGCGCCGCGAGCGTGCGCCGTGCGGCGGTCGCTGCCTCGAGCCCGACCGCGACCGCAACCCCGACGAGATCCGCCTGCGAGGCGAGCACGGAGAGCGCATCGGCCGAGCGGACGTTGACGCTCGAGACGCGATGGCCGTCGGCCGCGAGCAGCGCCGCGACCTCCGCGGCGACCGCCGCGTGCTCCGCGCTCGCGCCGTCGTGCAGCACCGCGAGCGGCCGGTCCGGCGGTTCGACGACCGGCGGCGGTGCCGGACGCGTCGGCGCGGCCGGCGGCGTCGCAACCGGCGCCGGCGCGGCCGGCACGGGCGCGGGCGGCGGCGCGACCTCGACGCGCGCGGCATCGGGCTCGAGCGGCGGTTCGGGCGGGATGAACACGCACCCCGCGGCCGCGGCGCACGCCGCGGCGGCCAGAACGCACCGCGCGGCCCGGAGGCTCTCGGTGACCCTGCTCATCTCGTCCGGAGCTTAGTGGCGCCCACCGAACGCGGGCGTGTCTGAGGTCACAGGGCCGACCGGGGGCGCTCGCCGGGGCGCCCCGCGGCACCGCCTGATGCTAGGCCTCGAGCTCCTGCTCGCAGCCGCCGCGAACCGGCAGCGGCAGATCCTGCAGCAGCTGATCGACCTCGTCCTGCGTCTGCAGCGCCGCCACGTCGCGAATCAGCCGCGGCGAGTAGTGCGGCGCGAACAGATGGATGAAATCGACCATGAACCCGCGCAGCACCATGTCGCGCGGGAATCCGAGCCACGTCGTGACCTGCGGGAACAGCCCTTTCGCATCGAGCGCGACGAGATCTTCCCGGTCCTTGCACTCGAACGCCATCGACGCGATGACGCCGACGCCCATGCCCATCCGGACATAAGTCTTGATGATGTCCGCGTCCCGCGCGGTGAAGACGACGCGCGGATCGAGCCCCTGGTCCCGAAACGCTCGCTTGAACGAGGACTCGCCCGTCATGCTGAAAACGTAGGTCACGAGCGGATAGCTCGCGAGCGTCTGCAAATCCACCGGTCGCTTCAGCTTCGCGAGCGGATGCTGCTTCGGCACGAGCACGATCCGGTGCCAGTGGTAGATCGGCAGCAGCGTCAGGTGCGAGAAGAGCTGCCGGGAGCCGGTCGCGATCGCGAAATCGACCTTGTTCGTGCTGACCAGCTCCGCGATCTGCTCGGACGTGCCCTGATGGAGCTCGAGATCGACCCGCGGATAGCGCTCGCGGAACGGCTTGATCACGTCCGGCAACACGTACCGGGCCTGCGTGTGCGTGGTCGCGATCGACAGCGTGCCGTCGAGCTCGGAGGTCAGGTCGCTGGCGAGGCTCGTGATGTTCCCGACCTCGCGCAGGATCTTGCGCGCCCGGGCGATCACCTCGCGGCCGGCCGGCGTGATCGCGGCGAGGCTCTTCCCCTTGCGGGTGAAGAGCTGCACGCCGAGCTCGGCCTCGAGCTGCTTCAGCTGCTTGCTGATCCCCGGTTGGCTCGTATAGAGCCGCTCGGCCGCCGCGGTGATGTTCAGCCCCGCGTCCACGATGCCGACCAGATATTTGAGCTGCTTCAGAGTCATCGCGCTCGCGCGTGCCGTCTCGATCGAGTCGGCGATATAACCATCCGTTAGAAGAGAGTGTCAAGCTGGCCGCGGGCAAGCACCGGGGAAAGGCCGGCGCAACGCCGCGGCGCGCTTATAGCGCCGGGCGATATATGAAGAAGGACATCTTAGTTGTTCGCCGGCGCGGGCCGGCTGTATCGTGCCGCCTTCCGCAGGCCCGGACCGCTTTCTCCATGCAGCACCTGCCGATTTTCGCCGACCTCGCAGAGCGCGATTGCCTCGTCGTGGGCGGCGGCGCCGTCGCCGAGCGGCGGGTCCGGCTGCTGCTCGACGCCGGCGCGGCGGTGACCGTGTGCGCACCCGAGGTCTCGGAGACGCTCGCGCGCTGGGCGAGCGACGGCCGCGTGACGGTGCTCGAGCGCCCGTTCGGCGGCCTCGACGTCGAGCCGTTCTGGCTCGTCGTCGCGGCGACCGACGACCGTGCGACGAACGCGGCCGTCGCGGCCGCCGCGACGGCGGCCAAGCGCTTCTGCAACGTGGTGGACGACCCGTCGCTCTGCTCGTTCGTCACGCCGGCGATCGTCGACCGCGGCCCGGTGACCATCGCCGTCGCGAGCGGCGGCCGCTCGCCGGTGCTCGCGCGCTGGATCAAGGGGCTGATCGAGCTCGCGGTCCCGATCCGCGTCGGCCAGCTCGCGACGCTCGCCGGCCGGTGGCGCGCGGCCGTGCGGGAGGCGCTTCCGGAGGCCGACCGCCGGCGCCGGTTCTGGCAGCAGTGGGTGCAGGGCCCGGTCGCGGAGCACGTGCTCGCCGGCCGGGACGACGCGGCCGAGCGGGCGATGCAGGCGACGCTCGACGCTTGGCGGCACGATGCGGACGAGCCGAAGCGGGCGGGCGAGGCGTATCTCGTCGGCGCGGGGCCGGGGAGCCCGGACCTGATCACGATTCGCGGCCGGCAGCTGCTCGCCGAGGCCGACGTCGTCCTCTACGACCGGCTCGTGAACCCGGAGCTGCTCGCATATGCGCGGCGCGACGCGGAGCTGATCTGCGTCGGCAAAGTGCCGTGGAAGCCCTCGATCACGCAGAAGCAGCTGAATCGGCTGCTCGTCGGGCTCGTCGCCGGGGGCAAGCGCGTCTGCCGCCTGAAAGGCGGCGACCCGCTGATTTTCGGCCGCGGCGGCGAGGAGATCGAGGCGCTCGTGGCCGCGGGGCTGCGGTTTCAGGTCGTGCCGGGCGTGTCCGCGGCGGAAGGCTGCGCGGCCTACGCAGGGATCCCGCTGACGCTGCGCGGCGTCGCGCATGCAGTGCTGCTGACGACCGGGCATGCGGAGGAGCATACGGCCGCCGCGCTCGCCGAGGCCCCGGTCGGTCAGACGCTCGCGTTCTACATGGGGGTCGCACGCTACGACGAGATCCGCGAGGAGCTGCTTCGCCGCGGCTACGCGCCGGAGACGCCGGTCGCCGTCGTCGAAAGCGGCACGACCGACCGGCAGCGGGTGATCCGCACGGCGCTCCGCAGTCTCGCGCGGGCCCAGCAGGCGCTCGAGATCCGCGCACCCGCTCTGCTCCTCGTCGGCGAGACGACGCGGTTCGCGGAGCGCTACGCCTGGTTCCAGCCGAGCAAGCTCGAGATCTTCGACGAGCGCGAGCCGGCGCTCGCGCGCGTGACGCGGTAGAGTTTGCTACGGCGTGGACGCGCCGCGTCCACCTCAGAAACCCGACGAGGCACCCGATGATCTACGACAGCATCCTCGACACGATCGGCGACACGCCGGTCGTCCGCCTGAATCGCATCGCCCCGCCGCACGTGACGATCTACGTGAAGATCGAAGCGTTCAACCCGGCGGGCTCGGTCAAGGATCGGCTCGCGCTCGCGATCATCGACGACGCCGAGCGGCGCGGGCTGATCAAGCCCGGCCAGACGGTGATCGAGGCGACGTCGGGCAACACCGGCATCGCGCTCGCGATGGTCTGCGCGGCGAAGGGTCATCCGTTCGTCGCGACGATGGTCGAGACGTTCTCGGTCGAGCGGCGCAAGATCATGCGCGCGCTCGGCGCGAAGGTGCTGCTGACGCCTGCCGCCGAGCGCGGCACCGGCATGGTCCGGCTCGCGGAGCAGCTCGCCGAGAAGCACGGCTGGTTCCTCGCCCGCCAATTCCAGAACCCGGCGAACCCGGCCTATCACCGGCAGACGACCGGGCCCG
>CAYWGQ010000127.1:0-11163 GCA_964457725.1 uncultured Gammaproteobacteria bacterium | reverse complement strand
TGTTCGTCGCGGGCTTCGTCGGCAGCCCGCCGATCAACGTGCTCGACGCGCGGCAGTTCCGCAGGCTCGAGCTGCCGGCGAGCGCGGCGCCGGAGGACGTGCTCGTCGGCCTGCGGCCCGTCGACGTCGCCGTGACCTCCGACGCGCCGGACGCGCGGTCCGACGCGCTCTTGGCCGAGGTGCAGCTGCTCGAGCCGACCGGCGACGCGCTCTGGGTCGTCGGCCTCGTCGACGGCCGGCGGATCATCGGCCGCGGCGACCCCGCGGCACCGCCCGCGCCCGGCAGCGTCGCGCGGTTCGGCTATTCGCGCGACCGGCTGCACCTGTTCGACCGCACGAGCGGCCAGCGGCTGACCTGACGCGAAACGCACTGCCGGCACCGGCGCCGTAACGTCCGGCGCGGTTCGCTGCCCCGGCGCCGCGTCTGGCATGTGCGTTGCATTGCTACACACTCCGCCGCAGCAGGCGGACCGTATCTGTAGCAGTCGCACGACAAGGAGGTCGTCATGAGCCGTGCACGTCCCCTGCCGCTCACGTCCTTGCTCATCCCGCTCGCGGCCGCCGCGCAGGCGCAACAGGCGGAACAGACGGAGGACGAGCAAACCCCGCTCGCGATGGAGCAAATCATCGTGACGGGCACCGCGTCGCCGACCCGCACGAAGTACGAATCGAGCGTCGCGATCTCGACGTTCGAGGAGCGCGATCTCGAGAGGGAAGCGCCGTTCAGCACGGCCGATCTGATGCGCGCGGTGCCGGGGTTCTGGGTCGAGGCGACCTCGGGCACGACGCAGGGCAACGTGTTCGCTCGCGGGATCATTCAGGACGGCGGCTATCGCTACGTCGGCCTGATGGAGGACGGCATTCCGATCTATCCGGTGTACGAGCTCTCCTTCTACAACCCGGATCAGTTCGTGCGCGTCGACCGAACCCTGCGGCGCGTCGAGGTCGTCCGCGGCGGCACCGCGCCGATCTTCTCGCAGGGAGCCGTCGGCGGATCGATCAACTTCATCACGAAGGATCCGTCGACCGACGAGGCCGAAGGCGACTTCGGGCTGACCATCGGCAACTTCGGGCTCTACCGTCTCGACGCCTATTGGGGCGGCCCGGTCGGCGGCGACTGGGCGCTCGGCGTCGGCGGCTACTACCGGGTCTCCGACGGCATCCGCGACCCGGGCTATCGGGCCGACGAGGGCGGTCAGCTGCGGGCGGAGCTCGTGCGCGAGCTCGAAACCGGCGAGCTCGAGATCTACGCGAAGTATCTCGACGACCGGTCGCTGTTCGTCGTGCCGATACCGCTGCGCGGCGATCCGGACGACCCGCAGGGCGTCCTGCCCGGCATCGACCCCGGCGAGTACTCCTTGCACAGCAAGGATCTCGCGGCGGCCGGCCTGCCGCCGTCGGCCGCGGAGGTCGGCTTGCAGGGGTCGGACCTCGAGGACGGCATCCACCCGCAGCTCTTCACCGGCGGGATCGAGCTCGACCTCGAGCTCGGCGACGATCTGAATCTGGTCGAGCGGCTCCGCTACACCGACGGCGAGGTGCGATTCGACGGCATCTTTCCGGGGCCGGCGCCGGTCACCGGCGCGGAGTTCGCCGCGGAACGCGGCGTCGCGCCCGGCTTCGCGCTCCTCGCGAGCGGCAACCCGTACGACCCTGCGGGGCTCGTCCAGGAGCACGGCCACTGGGTGATCGACAAGGAGTACGACGCGATCCAGAACGACGTGCGGCTCACGTTCGATCGCCGGCAGCACAGTTTCACGGTCGGGCTCTATCTCGCGGACTACGAGATGGCGGATCGGTGGAGCCTCGGCAACCTGCTTTTGATGGACGTGAACGACCGGCCGAACCGGCTCGCGCTGCCGGGCGTGACGAGCCCGGAGGGCTTCACCCGCTACTCGACGTTCAACCTGATCGCGGACTATGACGCGACGATGAAGGGCCTGTACCTGTCCGACGAGTGGCAGCTCACGGAAGCGCTACGGCTCGACCTCGGCGTGCGCTGGGACGAGACGGACATCGACGCGCGGATCAGCAACGGCGTGCCGGACGTCGACTTCGACGGCAACCCGGCGACGACCTACGACCTGGCTTCCCTCGCGGGCACCGCGTTCACGGAGAGCAGCCACGACTTCGACGACACGGCGTGGTCCGTCGGCTTCAACTACGAGCTGAACGGGACGCACGCGATCTTCGGCCATTACACCGAGTCCGCGAAGCTGCCGCACTTCGACGACGTGCGCAACAACGTGCTCCAGAAGGACAGCGTCACCAACATCGACATCGGCTACAAGAACAACTTCGACAACCTCGGCATGTTCGTGACGCTCTTCCAGACGGAGTTCGACAACGTACCGTTCAACGACATCCTGCCGGACGGCACCGTGCTGTCGAGGCGCGCGGAGACCCTGACCCGCGGCGTCGAGATCGAGGGCTTCTACCGGCCGACCGACGCGTTCGGCCTGGAGTTCAGCGTGACGGCCCAGGAGCCGGAGTACGAGAACTTCACCGGCGCGGAGATCGACAACACCGGCAACCAGATTCGCCGCATTCCCGAGATCATGGCGCGGATCATGCCGACGTACTTCCTGCCGAACGGCCGCGGCGAGGTGTATCTGCGAGTCGAGCACTTCGACGATCGCTACTCGAACGACGAGAACACGATCGTCCTGCCGGCGTACACGAAGGTGGACTTGGGCGTCATCTACGACGTCAACGACTCGCTGTCCGTCCAGCTCGTCGCGGACAACCTGACCGACGAGGTCGGGCTCACCGAGGGCAACCCGCGCACGGACATCGGCGCCGGCGGCGTCGGCGAGCTCTATCTCGCGCGGCCGCTCTTCGGGCGATCGTACCGGGTATCGGCAGACTACCGCTTCTGACCGCCTGGCCCTGATGTAGGAGCGGCTGTCCAGCCGCGACTCTTCGCCTCCGCGGACCTGCGCCGCACCTCGCGGCGAATGCCGCCGCGACGGTTGCGGCGCACGCCGCGATGCCGCAGCATCGGCGCCCCTATGGACCGACTTGCCGGCATGCCGGCGCGGCGCGCCCGACCCGAGCAGACGCCGCGGAGCCGTCGATGAGCGCGCGCGACACGGCCACGCGCGGCGCACGCACGCGCGCGACGCCGGGCGGACGCGTGCCGCGCTCGCACGGTTTTCCGCCGATCAGCGGAGGCTCCGCGCGCGTGCTGATCCTCGGCAGCCTGCCGGGGCAGGCCTCGCTCGCGGCCACGCAGTACTACGCGCAGCCGCGGAACGCCTTCTGGCGGATCATGGGCGAGCTTTTCGGCGCGCATCCCGAGCTGCCGTACGCGGAGCGGCTCGCGCGCCTCGCCGCGCGGCGCGTCGCCGTCTGGGACGTGCTCGCGTCCGGCCGCCGGCCGGGCAGCCTCGACTCGGCGATCGACGTTGCGAGCGCGGTGCCGAACGACTTCGCCGGGCTCTTCGACGCCGAGCCCGGCATCGAGCGGATCTGCTTCAACGGCGCGAAAGCCGCGGAGCTCTATCGGCGGATGGTCTGGCCGGCGCTCGGCGCGCCCAAGCGCGACATCGAGCGCATCGTGCTGCCGTCGACGAGCCCCGCGAACGCCTCCTTCACGTTCGAAGCGAAGCTCGAGCGCTGGCGCACCGCCCTCGCCCCGTTCCTCTGACCAAGAGCCGCGGCTGAACGGCCGCTCCTACGCGAGCGGTTGTGCGGCTTCGAGGGCCGGCGCGGCGGCGGACGGCTTCAACGGGTACGCCGGCAGCTCGAGCGTCACCGCGAGCCCCGGCGCGTTGTCCTCGAGCAGCACGCGGCCGTTGTGCTGCTCCGCCACCGCCTTCACGAGCGCGAGCCCGAGGCCGTTGCCGGGCTGCGAACGCGCGGCGTCGAGCCGCGCGAAGCGCTGCAGCACCCGCTCGCGCTCGCTCTCCGGCACGCCCGGGCCGCTGTCGGCCACCGACAGGCGCACGCTGTCGCCGTCGTCGCGCACGGCGACCGCGATGCGCCCGCCCGACGGCGTGTACTTGATCGCGTTGTCGAGCAGGTTCGTCAGCGCCTGCGCGAGCAGCTCGCGGTCGCCGAACACCCCGACCGACGGCGGGCAGCGGCACTCGAGCGCGATCTGCCGCTCGTCGGCCGCCGCCTGATACAGGTCGCAGACGTCGAGCACGATCGGCACGACGTCGAGCGGCTCGAACGCGCTTCGGTACGCGCCGGATTCGACGCGCGCGATCCGGAGCAGCGCGTTGAACGTGCCGAGCAGCCGCTCGGCCTGCTCGAGGCACGCGAGCAAATCCTCGCGCCGCGGCCGTTCCGCGGCCGCGAGCGAATCGAGGCGATTGCGGAGCCGCGTCAGCGGTCCGCGGAGGTCGTGCGCGACGCTGTCGCCGACGTGGCGGATGCCCTCCATCAGGCTCTCGATCCGATCGAGCATGATGTTGATGTTCGCTGCGAGCTCGTCGTGCTCGTCCTGGCTGCCGGTGATCGCCGCGCGCTGCGTGAAGTCGCCCGCGACGATCTGCCGCGTCGTCCGGTTGAGCTGCGCGATGCGCCGCTGGGCCGAGACGCCCATCAGGATGCCGCCCGCGAGCCCGAGGCCGATCGTCAGCGTGAGCCCGTAGAACGCGGCGCGGCGGAACATCGCGTTGATCTCCGCGAGCTCGCGCACGTCGCGCCCGACGAGGAGCCTCAGGCCCGGACCGATCCGCAGCGCGCGTGCGCGCACCGGCGTCTGCACGCCGGCTTCGTCGAGCCGAATGAAATCGACCCAGTCGTCGACCGCCTCGAGCTCCCGCGGCCAGTACGGCATGTTGCCGGCGAGCCCGCGACCGATCGCGTCCGCGAGGAGATAGACCGAGCGCTGCTCGCTGTCGCGGCCGACCCGCTCGCTGATCACGTCGACGAGGCCGATCAGCCCGCGGCGGTCCGCCTGCTCGACGAGCCCGTTGATCTCCGCCTCGATCACGGCGTCCGTCTGCCGGCCGAGATAGCCGATCGTCGCCCAGTAGACGAACAGGAACAGCGCGCTGACCGATACGCTGAAGAGCGCGATGTACATCAGCGCGAGCTGGAACACGCTCGTGCGAAGGGCTTTCGGTACGCGCATCGGATCGATCCGGCGGACGAAAGTGGATTATCGGTCGGGGGCGGGAACGGCTGCCAGCGGCGAGGCCGGGCGGTTTCCGCGGCGAAGAGTCGCGGCTGGACAGCCGCTCCTACCGGCGGCGCAGAGGTAGGAGCGGCTGTCAGTCGCGGCTGGACAGCCGCTCCTACCGGCGGCGGAGAGGTAGGAGCGGCTGTCAGCCGCGACTGATCGAGCGCAACGGACGATCGCGGCTGGAGGCTAAGCGGCGTCGAGGCGGTAGCCGGCGCCGCGCACGGTATGCAGCAGCTGGCGGTCGAAGCCGCGGTCGATCTTCGAGCGCAAGCGGCTGATGTGCACGTCGATCACGTTGGTTTGCGGATCGAAGTGGTAGTTCCAGACGCCCTCGAGCAGCATCGTGCGGGTGACGACCTGTCCCGCGTGGCGCATCAGGAACTCGAGCAGCTGGAACTCGCGGGGCTGGAGGTCGATGCGTTCGCGCCCGCGCCGCGCCTCGCGGCGGAGCAGGTCGAGCTCGAGGTCGGCCACCCGCAGGACCGTGACGGGCTGCTCGGTCGTGCTCTGCGCCCGGCGCACGAGCGCCTCGATCCGCGCGAGCAGCTCGCTGAACGCGAACGGCTTCACCAGATAGTCGTCGCCGCCCGCCTTCAGCCCGCGGACGCGGTCGTCCACCTCGCCGAGCGCCGACAGGATCAGCACGGGCGTCCGGTTGCCGGACGCCCGCAGCGTGCGAATGACCGTCAAGCCGTCGACGCCCGGCAGCATCCGGTCGACGATCAACGCGTCGTACGACTCGGTCGTCGCGAGCAGCAGGCCGTCCTTGCCGTTGTCGGCAAGGTCGACGTTGCAGCCCTCCTGTACCAATCCTTTGCGAATGAAAGAGGCGACGTCCTTGTCGTCCTCTATAACCAGTACTCGCAAACCCGTCGGCTCACTCGTGCGTCACGACTCGATTCTGCCCCAGCTCTTCGCTTCCTCGCGCGTCATCTTGTAGATGCCGCTGATCGGATAGCTGAAGCCGCGGACCCAGACCCTGTCGAACTTCGCGTACACCCGGCTACCGGTCTGGCTGAGGCCGATCGCCTCGCTGAACCGCAGGTCGTGGCTCGGGTAGGCGAGCTCGACCAGATACGGATGGAACGGCGTCGCCCAGACGATCAGCGTGCTGTCGTCGACCGCCCGCCAGCTATGGGGGCGCGTCATCATCGTGATGCTGTCCACCCGCTCGAGGTCGGCGACGCTCGGCGCTGACGGCTCGATCGGCACCTCGCGGACGGTCTCCGCGCCCGCGGCCGCGCCCGTGCCGAACGCGAGCACCGCGCCGATGCCGAGAAGTAGACGTCTCATGGCGTTCACCTCCTGTCCTTTCCCGCAACCGTAATCGCCTGCCGCTGAACGGTGCCTTAACGGCCCGGGTGCCCGGAGCGGCTCCCGGCACGCCTGTTTTGATCGCCGGGCCCGTACCGAGGTTCCGACGAGAACGTGAACGATTTTTAGGGCCGCGTTGAGAAGCTCGTAAGGCGCTCGGGGGTAGCTTTGATGGCCAGTCGGAAGCCACACGGAGACATTCTCATGGATGGAACGATAGCGTTACGGCGGCGGAGCGGATGGCTCGCCGGCTTCGCGGCCGGAGCGATCGCCGCCGCCGCGGCGGTCGTCGCGAACTTCGCGCCGAGCGCGCATTCCGCAACGGAATCGCCGGTCGTCGTCGGCTCGTTCGCCGACGTCGTCGAGCGCGTGAGCCCCGCGGTCGTAAACATCGCGGTCACGAAGGTGAGCCGGACGGCGCCGACATCCGCTGCGCCGCGGCCGCAGGCGCGCTCGCCGCTCGACGAGTTCTTCGGCCGCTTCTTCGAGGCGCCCTTCGGAACGGGAGTGCCGCAGCCGCGCCGCACCGAGGGCTTGGGCTCGGGCTTCATCGTCGACGCCGACGGCTACGTCGTCACGAACAATCACGTGATCGACGGCGCGGACGAGATCGTCGTCACGCTGCAGGACGGCCGGAAGCTCGACGCGACGCTGGTCGGCACGGATCCGCAGACCGATCTCGCGCTGCTGAAAGTCGACGCTCGCGGCAAGCTTCCGGCCGTCGCCTTCGGCGACTCCGAGCGCGCCCGAGTCGGCGATTGGGTCATCGCGATCGGCAACCCGTTCGGGCTCGGCGGCACCGCGACGGCCGGCATCATCTCCGCGCGCGGCCGCGACATCCGATCCGGCCCGTACGACGACTACCTGCAGATCGACGCACCGATCAACAGGGGCAACTCGGGCGGTCCCGTCTTCAACACGGCGGGCGAGGTGATCGGCGTCAACACGGCGATTTTCTCGCCGAACGGCGGCAACATCGGCATCGGCTTCGCGATTCCTTCGAGCCAGGCGAAGTCGGTCGTTGCGGCGTTGCGCGAGAACGGCGCCGTCCAGCGCGGCTGGCTCGGCGTGCAGATCCAGGAGCTCGACGAGGAGATCGCTGCGTCGCTCGGTCTCGACGCGCCGAAGGGCGCGCTCGTCGCGGAAGTGCTCGCGGACGGTCCCGCCGAGCGCGCGGGACTGCGGGCGGGCGACGTGATCACCGCGTTCGCCGGCCGCGAGGTCGACGGCGTGCGCGCGCTGACGCGAATGGTCGCCGACAGGGATCCGCGCGAGACGGTCACGCTCGATGTGCTCCGGGACGGCGAGCGGCACGAGATCCGCGTCGAGCTCGGCGATCGCTCGGCGAGCCCGACGGTCGCGGCGGCCGGCCCCCGCGGCAACCGCGCCGCGGAGCGGACGCTCGGGCTCGCGCTTCGGCCGCTGACCGATCGCGACCGGGCGGAGCTCGGCCTGCCGGCCGGAACGGCCGGCGCCGTGGTCGCGGCCGTCGATCCCGGAAGCCCCGCGGCCGAGAAGGGCCTGCAGCCGGGCGACGTGATCACGCAGATCGACCGCCGTCCGGTCGCCTCCGTCGACGATGCGCTCGCCGCGCTTCGCGACGCCGCGGGACGAGAGGAGCCGGCGCTGCTTCTCGTCCGCCGCGGCGACTCGCAGCGGTTCGTCGCACTCGGCCGCGGCTGAGGGCTCGACTCCGGAGTCGGCTTCTCTTCGCGGCCCTCCCCCCTTCGCCCCGGCTCGCCGGGGCTTTTTTTGCCGCGTGCACGCACGCTGCTAGACTGTCCCGACTACGGGATGTCCGCGTCCCGCGAACAACAAGAAGGGAGACGGCGCGATGTCGACATTGCTCCGCGTGCTGATGCTCCTCGCCGCCGCGGCGAGCGGGCCCGCGACCCTCGCGGACGAGCCCGGGCCGCTTGCGAGCCCGGACACGAAGCTCGATTACCTGCTCTCGAGCTGGCGCGGCCGAAGTCTCGAGGAGCTGCGGCAAGTCTGGGGCAAGGAGGCGGAGATCCGCCCGCGCGGCGACAACTCGGTGCACGTCTTCGAGCGGCGCATCAAGGTGCGGGCGTCGATCCTCGGCAGCATCTCGGTCTACAACGGCGGCGGCCTCGCCTGCATCGCACAGTTCGAGGTGGACCCCGACGAGAAAATCGTGCGCGCGACGCGGCGCGGCGGCGGCCGCGAGTGCTGGAACGCGTTCCGCCGCAACGAGCCGCGCTAGGCCCCCGCCCCGGTAGGAGCGGCTGTCCAGCCGCGACTCTTGCTTTCAGTGTGATGCGCCAGTCGACCGCGCGGCGTGCCGGGTTCTCGCGTCGCGGCAGTCGCGGCTGGACAGCCGCTCCTACCGGGAGGCGGCGAAGCGTTTGCGCGCGGGGTCGGCCATAATACCGGCCCATTCGGGGCACGCCGCCGCGGGCGGCCGAACGATGGGCGCATGCAGAAGCTACTGAAGGACCCGCTGGTGCACTTCCTCGTGCTCGGGGCCGCGCTCTTCGCGGTCTCCGCGTGGCGCGGCGACGTGCCCGAGGCGGGCCGCGAGCGCATCGTGATCAGCGCCGAGCAGGTGCGGCAGGTGCAGCAGGCCGCGACGCTGCTGCAGGGCGGGACGCCGAGCGCGGCCGAGCTCGAGGCGCTGATCGAGCCGGTCGTCCGCGAGGAGATCCTCTACCGCGAGGCGCTCGCGCTCGGCCTCGACGAGAACGACGACGAGGTGCGCCGCCGCCTCGTCGAGAAGATGCAATACCTGACGACCGATCTCGCGGACCCGGAGCCCGCGTCCGAAGAGGCGCTGCGCGAGTTCTACGCGGAATCGCCGGAACGCTTCCGGGTGCCCGAGACCGTGACCTTCGAGCAGGTGTTCTTCAGCCCCGCCGCGCGCGGCGAGAACCTCGAGCGCGACGCGGCCGCGGGGCTAGAGGCGCTCCGAGCGGGCGCATCGCCCGCGGAGGTCGGCGACCGTACGCCGCTTCGCGACCGCTACGAGGCCGCGCCGCGCGAGCAGGTGCGCGTGCTGTTCGGCGAGGCGTTCACCGACGCGCTGTTCGCGGCTTCGCCCGGCGAGTGGCTCGGACCGTTCGCGTCCGACTTCGGGCTGCACGTCGCGCGCGTCGAAGGGCGGAGCGATTCGCGCATCCCGCCGTTCGACGAGATCCGCGATCGGGTCGCGGAAACCTACGCCGCGGTTCGCCGAGACGAGGCGAACGCCGCAGCCTATGCGCGGATGCGCGCGCGTTACGACGTCGTGGTCCAGTGGCCGCAGGATTCGCCGGTCGGGCAGGCGGAGTGACGGCCCGCATCGCGCTCGCGCTCCTTGCGCTCGTCGCGGCCGTCCCGGCCGCCGCTCACCGGTTGAGCCCCGCCTACTTCGGCATGGTCGAGACGGCGCCCGGCGTCTTCGACGTGCAGTGGAAGGTGTCGATCACCGGCGGGCTCGCGGCCGCGCTCGAGCCGAAGGTGCCGCCGCAGTGCTCGATCACCGGCGGCGTCCGGAGCTATGGGCTCAGCTATGCCGGCGACGAGGCGCGCGTGCAGCTCGCGACGCTCGCCTGCCCCGACGGGATCGAAGCCGCGCCGTTCGAGATCGCGGGCCTGCCCGGAACCCAGACCGACGTCCTGCTCAGAATCGATTTCCTGGACGGCGCCGCGTTCACCCGCCGGCTGACCCCGGAGGCGCCGAGCACGGTGATCGAGACGAATCCCGGCGCGGCGGCGGTCATCCGAACCTACCTCGTGCTCGGCGTGGAGCACATCCTGCTCGGCATCGACCACCTGCTCTTCGTGCTCGCGCTGCTGCTGATCGTCCGCGGCGTGAGGCGACTGATCGTCACGATCACCGCGTTCACCGTCGCGCACAGCATCACGCTCGGCGTGGCCTCGCTCGGCTGGATCCGGATGCCGAGCGCGGCGGTCGAAGCGACGATCGCCCTGAGCATCCTGTTTCTCGCCTCGGAGCTCGCGCGCCGCGGCCCCGCGAGCGTACCCGAGGAGGAGGACCTGACGACCCGCTTCCCCTGGATCGTCGCGTTCTCGTTCGGGCTGCTGCACGGCTTCGGCTTCGCCGGCGCGCTGGCCGAGATCGGCATGCCCGAGCGCGCGGTGCCGCTCGCGCTCCTCTTCTTCAACGTCGGCGTCGAGCTCGGCCAGCTCGTGTTCGTAGCGGCCGTGCTCGCGCTCGGTGCCGCCGTCAGGCGCCTCTCGATCGCGATTCCCGACTGGTGGCCGCGCGCCACCGCGTATGCAATTGGTACACTCGCCGCGTTTTGGGTATTCGAACGCAGCGCCGCGATCTGGTAGCGGCGCTCCGCACGCGGACTCGGGGGCGAAGCCGCACGGGGGGTAGATGGAGACGTTCACGGCGCTCGTAGCAGCGGTCAACGGCATCATCTGGCACGACTACGCGCTCTTGACCGTGCTCGGCGTCGGCGTGCTGTTCACGCTGTGGAGCGGCTTCGGCCAGTATCGAGCGCTGACGCACGGCGTCGCCGTCATCCGCGGGAAATACGACGACAAGCGCGACCCCGGCGCGATCAATCACTTTCAAGCTCTCTCGACCGCGCTCTCCGCGACGGTCGGTCTCGGCAACATCGCAGGCGTCGCGATCGCGATCTCGCTCGGCGGCCCGGGCGCGCTCTTCTGGATGTGGATCGTCGGCATCGTCGGCATGGCGCTCAAGATGACCGAGGTCACGCAGGCGATGCTGTTCCGCGATA
>CAYWGQ010000126.1:0-11214 GCA_964457725.1 uncultured Gammaproteobacteria bacterium | reverse complement strand
CAGCCGCTCCTACATTTGCGGCTAGACAGCCGCTCCTACATTCGCGGCTAGACAGCCGCTCCTACATTTGCGGCTAGACAGCCGCTCCACACTCGCAGCCGCTCCTACAGCGCGGTGGGTTAGTCGATGCCGGAGGTGTCGCCGAACTTGTTGCCGTTCTCGCTGACCGCGCCGACCAGGTGCCCGGCCGGCCGCCCGTCGTGGAGCGGATTCGTCTTCACGGTGACGACGTCGCCGGGCTGCCAGAACGTCGGCGAGATGCCGAGGCGCCGGAGCCGCGGCGGCGCGTCGAGCTCGAAGCCCCACTCGGTGACCGTGCCGTCCTCGTTCTCGACGTTCACGTACAGCCACGAGTGCGGATTCAGGTAATCGAAGCGCGTCACCGTGCCGCGCAACGTCAGCACGACCTCGTTGTTGAACATCGCCGCCGAATGATGCGATTGCGCCGGCGGCGCCACCGCGGCGGCTCCGAGCGCGAGCACCGCGCCGAGCAGAGTGTGCTTGAGCATTGCGGAGCGCCTCCTATCGATGCACGTAGCTCTCGTCGAACCAGAAGTCGGGATTCGTGATGTCCGGCTTCTCGCCGGGGGCGTATTGGCTCACGACACCGTCCTCGGTGATGTACCACTGCGATCCTTCGACGCAGTCCCACTGGTGCGGCCAGATCCGCTCTTTCGCCTCGGGCGTGCGGTCGTCCTCCTTGTAGAACGCGACCACCGTGTGCCACGGCTCGACGAACGTCGGGTCGTACATCGTCACCTCGATCTCCAACCGCTCGTTCGGGATATACGCGGAGCCGAGCGTATTCGGCTGGATGTCGACGCCCGCGGCGACCGGATCGACCTTGCGCCAGCGCTCGATCACCTCCATCTGGTTCGTCTGCCGCGGCATGTTGCGCTGCAGGATCCCTTCCTTGATGCCCTTCGTCCAGACGACCAGGATGTCGCCGTCCCAGAAGCCGATCGAGTAGCCGAGCCACTCGTTCGACAGCCACTCGGGCGACGGGTGCGGGCGGCCGTCCGTGAAGATCCGCCTGAACTGATTCATCATCTCGCTGCCGACGAGCACCTTGTCGGGCGTCAGGAAGTGCTCGCGGAAGCCGTACTCCGTGAACCAGCGCGGGAAGTTCGGCGGCAAGCAGAAGGAGATCGGATCGATCGCGTGATCCTCCTCCCACATCCGCCGGTCGCGCAGGAACACTTCGCGTGCCTCCGGCTTCAGCCGCGCGGCCATGCCCTCGGGGGTCGAGTTCAAGCCGACGATCGCGATCTCGCCGGTGCTGTTCTCCGTGCCCCAGTGGCCGCTCCAGTCCGGCAGCGTCGCGAACGTATGGCGCGTCGGGCCGCCGCGCCGGCGCGCGTCCTCGAGCAGCGCGTTGTAGTGCTCCTCCGCGGACGCGTATCCGCACGGGCCTCCCGGCAGCTCGAAAGACCCCCAAACGGTCGTGAACTCGCGCCGCGCCGAGATGCTCTGCTTCGTGCCGAGGTCCGGATACTGCTCGGCGAGCGGCACGCAGTCCGCCGCCGCGGCGGACGCGCGGTCCTGCGCGGCCGCGTCCTCGTGACCGAGCGCGGCGAGCGCGCATACGGCTGCCGCGGCCGCGTACCACGCGAGCCGCTCGGCCCTGCCGGGCCCATCGGGAATGCTCGTCATGGACTGAAACCTCCACTGGTCGGCATTGCCGCAAACGCTGAGCGTACGGTGCCGCCCTCCGGGAGGCTTGCAGGAAACCGACCGGGTTCGTCAGATTCCTGACGCGGGCGGCGGGGCGGCGGCAGTGACGATGCAGTCTTTTCGCGTCAACGCCACGCTCGTCGCGCCGCAGCCCTGCCGCAGGAGGTGCAACGCGAGCGCGGCGCCGCTGAAGCCGCCGCCGACGATTGCCACGTGCCGCACGATGGTCATGCCGCACGCAGTTATCGGCGCGCGGCCACCCCGTCAGTTGCTTTGCCGTATTGCGTCGGTACCCCGCGCGTTCGCGACGATCGTTAGGTGGTTTCCGCTATTCCGGGCTCCCCTTCGTGATCGGTAGCTTCTGCGCGATCGGGGGCGCCGAGCGCATTCGGCTCGGGGAGAGGGGAGTGTCGTGAAGAGCGTCGCGAGGCTAGCCGTTGCCGGCGCGTTGCCGGCGATTCTCGGATCGCCGGCGTTCGGGCAAGGGCTCGAGGAGATCGTCGTCACCGCGACGCGCCGCGAGGAAAGTCTGCTCGACGTGCCGATCTCCGTCACCGTCGTCGCCGGCACGGCGATCCAGGAGGGCGGCTTCGCCGACGTCGAGGATCTCTCCGCGTTCTTGCCGAACGTCACGATCCAGGACGGCTTCCAGGGGCAAACGCTGCTGATCCGCGGCATCGGCACGGATACGCGCAACGAGGCGTTCGAGCAGGCCGTCGCGCAGTTCAGCGACGGCGTCTATTACGGCAGGGACAACCTCGTGCTCGGCGGGCTGTTCGACCTCGAGCGGATCGAGGTCGTGCGCGGTCCGCAGCCGGTGTTCGCGGGCCAGAGCGCGACCGCGGGCGCGATCAACTCCTACAGCCGCAGGCCCGGCGACGCGTTCGACGGCGGCGTGATGTTGTCCTACGGCAACGACGAGGAAGCGAGCCTCGAAGCGGCGATCGGCGGCCCGCTGACCGAGACCTTCGGGCTGCGCGTCGCCGGCCGCTACTACGAGCTGCCGGACGCCGGCTACACGCAGCTCGTGACAGGCGAGAAGATCGGTGCGACGGAGACCAAGTCCTTCCGCGCCGTCGCGGTGTGGCAGCCGAGCGATCGCTTCGACCTCACCTTCAAGTACGAGCACCAGGACAGCTTCCAGAACGGCACGCCGGCCGAGTACGGCCGTTGCGATCTCGACCTCGCGACGAGCAGCGCGGGGCCGCTGGCACCGGGCGTGCCGTCGCTTTGCGCGCTCGAGTCGATGTACGGCATCGCGGATCTGACGCGCTACAACCGCGAGGCGCACTCCGGCGGCACGATCGATCTGCTCGCCGCGATCGACGACGTGAACGCACGGTTCGGCACGAGCATCACGCCCCTCGCGCCGATCCCCCGCGGGCTGAATCTGGTCCACGAGTACAACCACCCCGAGCATCGGACGATGGACGCGGACATCTACGTCGGCACGCTCGACTGGCAGGTCGGCCGCAACACCCTGACCGCGACCACTGCGTACGTCACGTTCGACAAGGAGGACTGGCTCGATCCCGACGAAAGCGCGTTCGCGGTATTCACGGATCAGCGCTCCGAGGACTTCGAGCAGATATCGCAAGAGATCCGTCTGACGTCGCCGCTCGATCAGACGTTCGCATGGATGGTCGGCGCGTACTGGCAGAGCCACGAGGCGATCCTGCAGATCAACGTGCACTATCCGTTCGTGCTCGGCCCGCCGGTCCCCGGCATGATCACGAGCTCCGACGGCGGCAGGCTGACCGAGAGCTCGGACTGGCGATCGGTCTTCTTCACCGGCACGTGGAACGTGACGGACAGCTTCCGTGTGAACGTCGGTGCCCGCTATCAGGACACGAGCAAGAGGGGCGTCTACGAGATCTCGCGGGCGTTGTTGCCCGAAGGAGCAACGCGGTTCGGTCCGCGGGTCTTTCAGCCGATGCCGGCGCTCGAGCGCGACGTCGACTCCGACGACGTGCTGCCGGAGGTCGGGGTGCAATGGGACGCCGCCGACAACGTGATGCTGTACGCGAAATACGCGGAGGCGTTCAAGGCCGGCGGGTTCGTCATGAATCCGCCCCTCGGCGGCGTACCGCCGGATCCGTTCACGTATCTGCCCGAGGAGGCGAGCGGTTACGAGGTCGGGCTCAAAGGCATGTTCTTCGGCGGCAACCTGCAGATCAGCGCGGCGTGGTTCGACACGGATTTCGAGAACCTCCAGGTGAACTCGTTCAACGGCACGACCGCGCGCTTCGAGGTGCGCAACGCCGCGAGCTCGAACACCAGGGGCATCGAGGTCGACGGGCGCTGGGCGCCGGCCGAGCGATGGATCATCGGCTTCAGCGGCGGCTGGAACGACGCGGTCTACACGTCGTTCCCGAACGGCCAGTGCGGGGCGATCCAGGCCCGCGATTGGGCCGCCGCCGGCAATCCCGGCACGTGCCGCGTCGATATCTCAGGTCAGCGGCCGACGTTCTCGCCGAAGTGGCAGTACAGCCTCTACCCGCAGGTCGTGCTCGACGCCGGAGGCTTCACGGTCACGGCCGGCATGAACATGACGTGGATCGCGGGCTCGGTGCCGGCGAACAATCCGGGCGACGCGCTGAACACGATCGCGGATCGCCACCGGTTCGATCTGCGCGTCGCGCTGGCGCCGCCGGGCGAGCGCTGGGAGCTCGCTCTCTACGGCCGCGACATCACGGACGAGGCCGCGCACGTCGGCGGCCTGCAATCCGGGTTCTTCAACCAGACGCTCGGCACGTCGGACAGCGACCTGCATCTGTACGGCGTCGGCGGGCGGCGGTTCGAGCGCGGTGCGCGCTGGGGACTCCAGGTGAACTACTTCTTCGGCCGGTGATCCCGGCCTCGCGGCGGGCGCCGCTCCCCGCTGCAGGGCGAGCCGCGTTCCGCGGGCGGCGTGGTAAGGTGCGCGGAGCGCCTGCGATACCGTGACCGAAGATGACCGAGCGTTGCGATCACGCCGAGAAGGGTCGCGCCGACGCCGTGCGGCCGCACACGGCCGGCCTCGCGCCGCGCGCTCGACACGGGATCGCCGTATCGCTGCTCCTCGCGCTCGTTGCCGCGGGCACCGCCGCCGCCGGAACGTTGGCCGCGGACGTCGAGCGCGCCGCGCGGCGCAATTTCTCGGAGTACCTCGACCTCCTGCGCTTCCGGAACGTGCCGGACGTGCCGGCCGACATCGCCCGCAACGCGGAGGCCCTCGTGCGCGCGTTCGAGCGGCGCGGCTTCCGCGCGCGGCCGATCGACAATCCGGCCGGCCGGCCGGCCGTGCTCGCGGAGCTCTCCGGCCGCGACGACGGCACGACGGTGCTCTTTTATCTGCACTACGACGGCCAGCCGGTCGACGCCGCCGAGTGGTCGCAGGCCGATCCGTTCGAGCCCGTCGTGAAGCGGCGGGATGCGGACGGCGGCTGGCGGACCGTCGACGCGGCGGCGCTCGACGCGGAGCCGCTCGATCCGGAGCTGCGCGTGTTCGCGCGCTCGGCCGCGGATGCGAAGGCGCCGATCATGATGCTGCTGACGGCGATCGACGTGCTCGCCTCTCGCGGCGACGCGCCCGCGTTCGGCCTGAAGGTGCTGCTCGACGGCGAGGAGGAGATCGGCTCGCCGAGCCTCGCCTCGATGATCGCGGCCGACCCCGGCGCGTTTCGCGCCGACGCGCTGGTGATCCTCGACGGTCCTCAGCACGCTTCCGGCAGGCCGACGCTCGTGTTCGGCAACCGCGGGCTCACGCAGACGAGGCTGATCGTCCACGGCCCGCGCGGCCCGCTCCACAGCGGCCACTTCGGCAACTACGTGCCGAATCCGGCGCAACGCCTCGCGGCGCTCCTCGCGACCATGAAGGGCGACGACGGCCGCGTGACGATTCCGGGGTTCTACGACTCGGTCGAGCTGACCGATGCGGATCGCGACGTGCTCGCGCGTGTTCCGGACGACGAGGCCGCGCTGCTCGCGAGGGCCGGCATCTCGAGGCCGGAGCGGGTCGGCGCGAACTATCAGGAAGCGCTGCAGTATCCGTCGTTGAACGTGCGAGGCATGGCGGCCGGCGGCGTCGGCGCGAGCGCGGCGAACGTGATTCCGAGCGAGGCGGTCGCCGAGATCGACATCCGCACCACGGCGCCGGGCGACGGCGAGCGGCTCTACGCGCTCGTCAGGCGGCACATCGAGCGGCAGGGTTACCACCTGACCGACGGCGCGCCGACGGACGACGAGCGCGCGCGGCACGACAAGCTCGCGACGTTCGAGCTCGGCGCGGTGCAGGCGGCGGCGCGGATGCCGATCGAGTCGGCGATCGGCCGTTGGGCTTCCGCGGCGTTGCGCTCGCCGACGGCACCGTCGCCGGGCGAGGAGCCGGTGCAAATCCGGATGATGGGCGGCACCGTCCCGACCGACGTGCTGGTCGACGCGCTCGCGATGCCGTTCGTGCTCGTGCCGACCGTGAACGCGGACAACAATCAGCACGCGCGCGACGAGAACTTGCGGATCGGCCATCTCGTGACGGGCACGGAGACGGTGTTGAGCCTGTTGACCACGCCGTTCGAGGCGGACGAGCGGCCCGCCTTGCAATAGCGGAGAACACCCACTCCCGCGGCGCGCCGGGTTCATTATGCTATTCGGATCGCACGGTCCGACCGAGGCAGCCGCGATGACGAATCGACGAGAGTTCCTGCAGACCGGCGTCACCGTTTCGGCGATGCCGCTCGCGATCAACGGTCTGCTGTCGGCGGGGACGGCGGCCGCGCGGGGCGCGGGCACGGCCCCCGTCCTGCATACGGCGCTCAGCGACGACCGCTACGCGGAAGGCCGCCGGTTCGCCGAGGCGCTCGGCGAGATCGGCGTGCGCGCGGTCGCGCTTCGCGACGGCGACGTCACGGAGCCGTACCTCGCGCTGGCCGCGCTCTGGCGCGAGCGTCCGGCGGCCGTCGCGGGCCTCACGCAGTTCGGGCCGATGTTCGTGCTCGAGCGGCTCGGCTTCGAGCACGGCCTGCGCGTCGTCCTGCACGTCGAGCATCGAGTCTCCGGCGACGGCGAGCTCGAGCACTCGATCACCGGCGCTCCGCAGGTCATTGCGCTCGCCGAGGCGCTGCAGCGCCAAGGCGTCGAGTGGCCGGTGCTGTTCGCGGCGCTCGCGCGGGCCGCCGGCGACGGCCGCGGCCCGCGCACCGAGCGCGCGATCCGCACGGCCGGCGCGAGGCCCAAGCTCTCGCGCGGCGAGGATCCGCGCGATCCATTCGGCGTGCCGGAGTCCGTCATCCATTACTACCGCCCGATCGCGCTTCGGCACGGTTACGGCATCCCGTGGGACGGCCCGTTGTTCACTTGGGTCATCGCGCCCGCGGCGCGGGCGTAGCTCCGATGCCGCCGGCTCACGGGCATTCGCGAAACGTGTGAGGACTGACGATGCCGATGTTGCCACCCGGAGTCACGGGCGCCGAGTTCGAGGCCGCGCTCGGCAAGTTCAAAGCGGCCGTCGGCGAACAGTGGGTGTTCGACAGCGACGAGGACGTCGCGCTCTACCGCGACGCCTACTCGCCGGAGCGTGACGAGCCGACCGAGAGGCTCGCCTCGGCGGCGGTCGCGCCGAGCACGGTCGAGCAGGTACAGCAGATCGTGCGGATCGCGAACGAGCACAAGATTCCGCTCTATCCGATCTCGACCGGCAAGAACCTGGGCTACGGCGGCTCGGCGCCGATCCTCTCGGGCAGCGTCGTGGTCGACTTGAAGCGGATGAACCGGATCTTGGACGTCGACGAGACGCGCTGCTCGTGCGTCGTCGAGCCGGGCGTCTCCTACTTCGATCTCTACCGCCACATTCGCGAGCGCGGGTTGAAGGTCTGGATCGACTGCCCGGACCCCGGCTGGGGCAGCCTGGTCGGCAATGCGCTCGATCACGGCGTCGGCTACACCTACGGGCATTACCGCGATCACTTCGGCAGCCACTGCGGCATGGAGGTCGTGCTGCCGAACGGCGAGCTGATGCGCACCGGCATGGCGGCGCTCGCGAACGATGCGTCCTGGGCCGACTACAAATACGGGTTCGGACCGTACGTCGCGGGGCTCTTCGGACAGGCGAACTACGGGATCGTGACGAAGATGGGCTTTTGGCTGATGCCCGAGCCCGAGGCGTATCGCACCGGCATCGTCTCGGTGCCGCGGCGCAGGGACATCGTGCCGCTCGTCCACCACGTCAATCACCTCGAGAACCAAGGGCTGATCGGCATGCCGGGGTTTCGCAGCCCGCTCGGCCAGGCCCGCGCGCGGGAGCCGGAGCTACGGGCACTGCTCGAGACGCCGGGCGGACCGAGCGACGAGGCGCTCGACCGGTTCGCAACCTCGAAAGGCATTCCGTCGTGGGCCGTGGAGCTCAGGTTCTACGGTCCCGAGAAGACGATCGCCGGCACCTGGGAATACGCGCAGGAACGGATCGGCGCTGCGATTCCGGGCGCGCGTTTCGAGGACGGCGTGCTGTACCGCTTCCCGCTGACCGCCGAGCAGGAAGCGGACGTGCACCGGGTGCACCGTCTCGTCGACATCGGCGTGCCGAACATGGCGATCTTCTCGATCGCGGGCGGCCGAACGGAGCAGAATCCGGACAACGCCGACGGTGGCCAGTTCTACTTCTCGCCGATGATCCCGCGGACGGGCGAGGCGCTGCTCGACGCGGGCAGGAAGCTAGGGCAGGCGTATCGGGAAGCGGGGCTGCCGTACAACGATCTGTTCCCGACTCCGGCGTGCTGGCATCCGCGCGCGTTCATCATGATCACGAGCCTGCCGGTGAGCCGACTGAATCCGGAGATCAATCGGCGTTCCCGCGAAGCCTTTCGGCGGCTCGCGCAGATCGCGGCGGAGAACGGTTGGGGCGAGTATCGGTCGCCGCCGTTCGGCGTCGATTTCGTGATGGACGCGTACTCGTTCAACGACCACGCGCTCAGGCGTTTCTGCGAGACGATCAAGGACGCGGTCGACCCGAACGGGATCATCGCGGCGGGGCGCGGCGGCATCTGGCCGCGGCACATTCGGGAGGCGAACGGATGACGAAGGCGTATCTCGCCGCCGCCGCGGCCGCGTGCTGCGCTGCCGGCGTCGCGCTCACGCAGGACCGCGCGGAGCATGCGGCCGCGATCGAGCGGGGCAGGGAGATCTACGCGTACTGGTGCGCGCCGTGCCACGGTCCGGGCGTCGGTCTACCCGGCTTCGACGCGTTGCCGGGCACGCATCAGCTCGCGCTGAAGTATCGGGGCTCCGATATCCCGGCCGTGCTCGACGAGCGCACCGACCTCGTCCCGGCGTTCATCAAGACGATCGTGCGGCAGGGCGTCTCGTTCATGCCGCAGTTCCGCAAGACCGAGATCAGCGACGAGGAGCTCGACGCGCTCGCCGCGTACTTGACCCGCAACAACCCGCCGCCCCGCTGACGGCGCTCTCCGCCGGCGGGCGGCGCGGCGGCCGGCGGGCGATGCCGAGGGCGTGGCGGATCTTCGCGCCGCATCGAATCGGCTCGACGGCCGTCTGCTATTCTTCGTCTCGCGTCCGGCGCGCCTCCGCGGCGCAGACGGCGGTGACGCAGGGGGAGGAAGTGCGATGAGACGGGTCCGAGTGCGACGGCTGGCCGGCGCGGCGTTGATCTTCACCGCGGTCGCGCACGCGCATTCCACCGCGGCAGCCGACGAGCCCGATTTCTCCGGGGTCTGGCAGGCTTACGCGAGCGTTCCGCAATTCGGCCCCGGGCAGGCCGCGGCGCTGACCGAGGAGGGCGCGCGACGCGTCGAGGCCTTCTTCGCCCAGTTCGGCGACGACTACGTCGAGCCCGGCGCTTACTGCGTTCCGCCCGGCATGCCGGCGACGATGACCTCGATGGTGAGCTATCCGATCGAGATCATTCAGACGCCGAACCGGCTGACGATGCTCGCCGAGCTCGAGATGCAGGTCCGGCGGATCTACTTGGACGGCCGCACCTTCCCGGAGGACTATCCGCCTTCCCGAATGGGCTACTCGATCGGCCGCTGGGAGGGCGAGACGCTCGTGATCGAGACCCGCTTGCTCGGCGAGTACCTGATGCGCTCGTGGCCGCGCACGGAGAACACGCGGATCGAGGAACGAGTGTATCGCGCGAGCCGCGCGGAGCTCGGCGTCGAGCGGAACGGCTTTCCCGAGGAGTCCGACAGCGACGACGTCCTCGTTTTCGAGATGACGGTGACGGATCCGGCGCTCTACAAGGAGCCGCAACGCAGCACGATGTACTACCAGCGCATCCCGGAAGAAGAGTTCCTCGAGTACGACTGCACGGCGGGGCTGTGGGAGCAGGCGCTACGGGGCGAAAGCTACTGACCGGGCGGTTACGCCGCGGCCGATCCCGGCGCGCGTACGGCCGATCGTTCCGGTAGCGGGGCCCGCGGTCTCTGCGCCGCCGCCGGGGCTCGCGGAGACTTCGTCGCTGCGCAAGGACCGTGCGAGAATCGATCGGGCGATGGTGGAGGCGAGCGATCTCGACGCCCGTCACGGGGGCGGCGCCCGGCGCGGCGAGCAGGTTCTGCAGCGGCTGCGGGAGCGGCCCCCTGCGCTCTGGTACCGCGGCGAGCGGGTCGCCGACCCGACCGAGCACCCGGCGTTCCGCGGCGGCGTAACTTCGCTCGCGGAGCTCTACGACTTGCAGTGGCGGCACGCGCCGCTCGCGTTGCACGAGTCGCCGACGAGCGGCCGCAACGTGGGCCGCTCGTTCCAGATCGTGCAGACGGCCGACGAGCTTCGCGACCTCGGCCGCGCGATGAAGCTTTGGGCTGACCACACCTGCGGGATGATGGGCCGCTCGCCCGACTATCTGAATCGCGTCGTGACGGCCTACGCGTCGGCGGCCGCGTTCTTCGCCGAGGCGGATCCGCGCTTCGGGGAGAACGTCGTCCGCTACTACGAGTATCTCCGCGAGCACGATCTTTCCCTCACGCACACGCTGATCCCGCCGCAGGCGAACCGCGCGGCCGGCGCGGCGGGGCAAGCGGATCCGTTTCTCGCCGCGCGCGTGAAGAGCGAGTCGGCTGCCGGCATCGTGATCCGGGGTTGCCGGATGCTCGCGACGCTGCCGGTCGCGGACGAGCTGCTCGTGCTGCCGTCCACGGTGCTGAAGAGCTCGGAGGAGGACGCGCCGTACGCGTTCGGCTTCGGCATTCCGAGCGACGCACCCGGCCTGAAGCTGCTCTGCCGCGAGAGCGTCGACCACGGCCGCTCGCATTTCGACCATCCGCTCGGATCGCGCTTCGAAGAGATGGACGCCGTCGTGATCTTCGACGACGTGCTCGTGCCGTGGGAGCGCGTGTTCCTGTATCGGGACGTCGAGCGCTGCAATCGGGCACAGGCACGCACCGGCGCGGTCGTGCACATGGCGCATCAGGTGGTCGTGAAGAACATCGCGAAGACGGAGTTCCTGCTTGGGCTCGCGTATCTGCTCGTCGACGCGATCGCGGTCGAGCGCTTCCAGCACGTCCAGGAGAAGCTCGCCGAGATCTGGGTGAACCTCGAGACGATGAAGGC
>CAYWGQ010000125.1:0-11215 GCA_964457725.1 uncultured Gammaproteobacteria bacterium | reverse complement strand
GTGAACACCGACGTGTCGTACCTCGCGTGCGCACGCACGCTGCTTTGCGCGAGCCCCCATCTGTATCCGCAGTTCGCGACGCACAACGCGCACACCGTCGCGTGGCTGCTCGAGGCGGGCGCGCACAAGCGCTTCGAGTTCCAGCGCCTGCACGGGATGGGCGAGGAGCTCTACGGCGAGCTGCTCGAGCAAGGGATCGAGCGGCGCTGCCGCGTGTACGCACCGGTCGGCGGCCACGAGCATCTGCTGCCGTACCTCGTTCGCCGCCTGCTCGAGAACGGCGCGAACACGTCGTTCGTGAACCGGCTCGTCGACGCGAACGCGCCGATCGAGGCGATCGCGGCGGACCCGACCGACGCCGTCGCGGCGCTCGACGAGATTCCGCATCCGCGCATTCCGCTGCCGATCGACCTGTTCCGGCCGGAGCGGGCGAACTCGCGCGGCGTCAATCTCGCGAACGACCGCGAGCTCGCCGCGCTCGCGGACGCGCTCGCCCGCACCGCGCCCGGCGAATGGTCGGCGGGTCCGGTCGTCTCCGGTGCCGCGGTGCAGGACGGCGAGCGGCACGAGGTGCGCGATCCGGCGGACCGCCGGCGGATCGTCGGCACGGTCGCGTACGCGAACGCCGCGCACGCCGCGCGCGCGCTCGAAGCCGCGCACGCGTTCCAGCCCGAGTGGGATGCGGTGCCCGCGGGCGAGCGCGCCGCGCTGCTCCGCGCCGCGGCCGACCGCATCGAGGCCGACACGCCGGAGCTCCTCGCGCGCTGTGTCGCCGAGGCCGGCAAAACGGTACCCGACGGCCTGAACGAGATCCGCGAGGCCGTCGATCTGCTCCGCTACTACGCCGCGCAGACGGAACGCGAGCTCGCGGCGCCGCGCGAGCTGCCGGGGCCGACCGGCGAGCGCAACGAGCTCTCGCTCCGCGGCAGAGGGGTGTTCGTCTGCATCAGCCCGTGGAACTTTCCGGCGGCGATCTTCACCGGGCAAATCGCGGCCGCGCTCGCGGCCGGCAACACCGTGCTCGCGAAGCCGGCCGAGCAGAGCTCCCTCGTCGCGGCGCGCGTGACGGAGCTGTTGCACCGGGCCGGCATCCCGGGCGAAGCCCTGCATCTCTTGCCCGGCGACGGCCGCACGCTCGCCGAGGCGCTGCTGCCCGACGCGCGCGTCGCCGGAGTCGCGTTCACCGGCTCGGTCGAGACCGCTCACTCGATCAACCTCGCGCTCGCCCGGCGCGAAGGCCCGCTCGCGACGCTGATCGCCGAAACCGGCGGCGTCAACGCGATGATCGTCGACAGCTCCGCGCTCGCGGAGCAGGTCGTGCGCGATACCGTGCAGTCCGCGTTCAACAGCACCGGACAGCGCTGCTCCGCGCTGCGCCTGCTCTGCCTCCAGCAGGAAATCGCGGACGAGACCGAGCGGATGCTGATCGGTGCGATGCGCGAGCTCGTGATCGGCGACCCGGCGCACCTCGCAACCGACGTCGGACCGGTGATCGACGGCGAGGCGCACGCCCGGCTCGCGGCACACGTCGAGGCACATCGCGCGAACGTGCTCTATCAATGCCCGCTCGACCCCGCGCTCGAGCACGGCTGGTTCTTTCCGCCGACGCTGATCCGACTGGACGAGCCGGCGGCGCTCCGGACGGAGGTGTTCGGTCCGGTCCTGCACGTCGTGCGCTATCGCGCGACCGAGCTCGACGCGCTGCTCGATGCGATCAACGCGACGGGCTACGGCCTCACGCTCGGCGTGCACAGCCGCATCGATTCGGTCGCACGGCGCATCGCCGCCAGAGCCCGCGTCGGCAATGTCTACGTGAACCGCAACATGATCGGCGCGCAGGTCGGCGTGCAGCCGTTCGGCGGCATGGGGCTGTCGGGCACCGGCCCGAAGGCCGGCGGCCCGCACTACCTGCCCCGCTTCGCGGTCGAGCAGACGGTCACCGTGAACACGGCCGCGGTCGGCGGCAACGCGACGCTGCTCTCTCTCGGCGAGAGCTCGGATCCGCATACGACATAACGCGGCGCGGCGAGCGGATAGTCAACAACTGACGCGACTGACGCTTTGCGTCAGTCGAATCGACATAACCTCACGTCGAAACGCTGGTTTCGGCACCTTTCCGGACATGGCACGGCTCTTGCTTCGAGTAGGCCGTTGCATTCGACGTGATTCGCCGGAGGAATCTGCAATGCATGTTCGGATCGTCAACGATCGCTCGGTGGAAGCCGTCGCGGAGCCCGACTATCTGCGCGTGCACGTCGCACCCGATCCGGACGACGACACGGTGACGCTCGCGACGATCGAGCGGATCACCGCCTGGGGCAGCGAGGAGGCGGCCTTGCGCAAGAAATGCGCTCAGCAGGTGCGGCCGCTCGTCGTGAACTGCCCGATGTCGCCGGAGGACGCGCTCGTGCTCGCGAAGCGGTACGCCGAGCACAAGAACATCGGGCTCGTCCTCGCGGAGCAGCCCGACCGGCGTTGAGCCTCCGGCCGCGAGACGCGCGGCAAGCGAAACGCGCTCTCGGCCGGCGGCCGCCGGTCAGTCCCTGGCGTCGTCGCGCACGCCGGTCCAGCGGCGCACGAGCGGCGACTCGATGCCGAACAGGTCGAGCACGCGGCCTACCGTCTGGTCGACCATCGCCTCGATGCTGTCGAGCCCCGCGTAGAACGCCGGCACCGGCGGAAAGACGATGCCCCCCATCTCGGTGACCGCCACCATGTTGCGCAGGTGCTGGAGCGTGAGCGGCGCCTCGCGGACGAGCAGCACGAGGCGTCTGCGCTCCTTCAGCGTGACATCCGCGGCCCGCGCCGTCAGGTTGTCGGCGTAGCCCGTCGCGATCGCGGCCAAGGTCTTCATCGAGCACGGCGCGACGATCATGCCGTCCGTCGCGAACGAGCCGCTCGCGATGCTCGCGCCGATGTCGCGGTCCGAGTGCGCGACGGCCGCGAGCGCCTCGACGCTCTCGCGCCGACGACCGAGCTCCGCGGCGATGCTCAATGCGCCGCCGCGCGAGACGATCGCGTGCGTCTCGACGCTCGCCTCGCGGCCGAGCTCCTCGAGCAGCCGCACGCCGTAGACGGCCCCCGACGCGCCGGTGATCGCCACCACGATTCGCCGCTTCACGACCGCTCGCTGCTCCGCTCGAAACCCGCGGCGAGAATACCACGCGCCTCCGCCCTTCCGCGGGGGCGCTATGATGCGCTCATCGCAACGCGACGAGAGCGCGCAGCATGTGGGTGACGAATCTCGACTCGGTCACGTTCGGTATCGAGGATTTCGCGACTTGCCGGCGCTTCTGGACGGACTTCGGTCTCGAGCCCGCCGCTGACGATCCCGACTGCTTCAGCTGCGCCGACGGCTCGACGGTCGTGCTGCGCGATGCGCGCGACCCGCGGCTGCCGCCCGCGGCCGAGCCCGGCGCGACTCTGCGCGAGGCGACGTTCGGCGTCCGCACGGCCGAGGATCTGCAGGCCGTCGGCGCCGCGCTCGCGGCCGATCGCGACGTGACCGAGGATCCGGACGGCACGCTCCACGCGGTCGATCCGTTGGGGTTTCGGATCGCGTTCCGGGTCGCCCGGCGCCACCCCGTCCAAGCACCGGAGCTCAAGTTCAACACGCCGGGCCGTCCGGACCGGCTGAACACCCGGGGCCGCTTCTTCGACCGGGCCCGCCCGCTCGAGCTGACGCACACCGTGTACATGATCGACGACCCGGACCGGATCGTGCCGTTCTACACCGAGCGGCTCGGCTTCGTCGTGAGCGACTGCTATCCGGGCCGCGGGTATTTCCTGCGCGGGGGGGCCTCGACCCATCATCACGACCTCTTCCTGCTGAACGTCGGCAAGAGGCGCGGCTTCCACCACGTCGCGTTCGAGCTCGGCAGCATCCACGAGCTGTTCGGCGGCGGGCTCAACATGACACGGCGCGGCTGGCGCACCGCGCTCGGCCCGGGCCGCCATCCGATCTCCTCGTGCTACTTTTGGTACTTCCACAACCCGTGCGGCGGGGCCGCGGAATACGACTTCGACTCGGACCAGGTCGATGCGCGCTGGGTGCCGGGCGAGTTCGAGCAGACGCCGGAGATGTTCGCGGAATGGTGTCTCGCCGAGGGCCTCGCGGATTCCTTGCTCTACAAAGGTGTCCAAACCAGCGACACGATCCGGCCGAAGACCGGCTAGCAACCCGCGCCCGCGGCGTTCGGCGCCGGCTCCCTTCGGGCATTACGAGTTGACACGGTGTCATCGAAACGGGTGTGATTGCCGGCCCACGGGGGTCGCAACGAGTTCGGCCATGAGCAAACAGGAAGAATACGAGGACATCCCGGGCACCTGGGTGTTCGACGCGCAACGCGCACGCAAGGGCTACCACCTGAACGCGTTTCTCTACTCGCTGATGAAGGCGGAGAACCGCGCGGAATTCCTTGCCGACGAGCGCAAGTACCTGATGAAGTTCCCGATGACCGACGAGCAGCGCGACGCCGTGATCGCACGCGACTGGAACCGGCTGCTCGAGCTCGGCGGCGTCTCCTACGCGCTCGCGAAGCTCGCGTTCACGGACAAGAAGTCCTACCAGTACATGGCCTCGCAGATGGTCGGCGTGTCGGAAGAGGAATACGTGAAGATGATGCTGGCCGGCGGCCGCTCGCCGGACGGTTGGCGCTCGAAGTCGGAGAGGAAGGACCAATAATGGCGAAGATCATCGCCGGTGTCGGCACGTCTCATACCCCCGCGATCGGCGCCGCGGTCGACAACGGCCGGACGCACGAGCCGTACTGGGCGCCGCTCTTCAAGGGCTACGAGCCGTCGAAGAAGTGGATGGCGGAAACGGCGCCGGACGTCGCGATCGTCGTCTACAACGACCACGTCAACGCGTTCGACTTCAAGATCATTCCGACGTTCGCGTTGGGCTGCGCCGACGAGTTCCCGATCGCGGACGAGGGCTGGGGCGCTCGGCCGGTGCCGCCCGTGAAGGGCTATCCCGAGCTCGCCGCGCACATGGTGCAGTCGCTCATCCTCGACGAGTTCGATATCACGATCGTGAACGAGATGCAGGTCGACCACGGCCTGACCGTGCCGATGACGCTGATGTTCGGCCAGCCGAAGGAGTGGCCGGTGCGGGTGATCCCGCTCGCGGTCAACGTGATCCAATATCCGGCGCCAACCGGCAACCGTTGCTACATGCTCGGCAAGGCGATCAAGAGGGCCGTCGAGAGCTGGGACGAGGATCTCCGCATCGTGATCTTCGGCACCGGCGGCATGTCGCACCAGATCCAGGGTCCGCGGGCCGGGCTGATCAACAAGGAGTTCGACCGGCGGTTCCTGGACGGCCTGACGCGCGACCCGGAGGGGCTCGCGAAGATACCGCCGATCGAGTACCTGCGAGAGGCGGGAGCGGAGGCGATCGAGCTCGTGATGTGGCTGATCATGCGCGGCGCGCTCGGCGACAACGTGCGCGAGGTCTACCGCTTCTACCACGTGCCGGCATCGTCGACCGGCGTCGGCAACATCATCCTCGAGGTCGCGTAGCCGCGGCCTCGAGTGGCGCAGCCGCTGACCGGGCTAGCCGCCCTTCTGCATCAGCACGACCAGCTCGCGATAGTTGCCCTGCATCTCCCAAGTGCCGGTGTAGCCGACCGGCAGCACGAGCGCTTGGCCCGGCGTGAACTCGTGCACCGTGCCGTTCGGCTCGGTGAGGATTAGCTTGCCGCTCAGCACGTACACGAACTCGTCGAAATCCGTCGCGCGCGTGCGGTGATCGGTCTTCGCGGGCGTCGATTCGAAGATCGAGACACGGAGCTCTTTCCCCTCGAACAAGCTCGCGACGCGCATGTTCAGCTCGCCCGCGACCAGAATGTCCGCGTACGCGTCGGGCGGTATCGGCGTGAGATTCAGCCCCGCCATCTTGTCCGGATCGAGCCGGACCGGCGAGGAGCTTTGCTGTGCCGTAGCAGCGGTGCTCGCGGCGAGCGCCGCGACGAGGACCGCCGCGCATACCGATGCTCTGCTCATTCGTCGTTCTCCCGGAGGGTGGCTTCGCACGTCGACGTGCGCGCGCAGCGTAACACGGGCGCGGTCTTTCCGATCGGCTCGCCTGCCCGGCTCGCCCGGCGCGTCGCCGATCCCCGTTGCGCTACACTACCGAGCGCATCTACGGAGGCACACCGATGACATCTGCCGCTCGCCGTTTGCTGCCCGCGCTGCTGCTGTGTGCGACCGCCTTCTCGGCCGCTTCGGCACAGCCGCCCGCGCCGCCGGGGCTCGAGTTCGCGTTCGAGGTGCGCGCCGAGGTCGCCGATCCGACGGTCGTGGGCCGAGTGCCGGGCGGCACGCGCCGCATCGTCGACATCGTCGGCGGCACGTTCGAAGGACCGCGGCTGAAGGGCGAGATAGTGCCCGGCGGCGCCGATTGGCAGCTGATCAGGGAGGACGGCTTCACCGACATCGATGCCCGTTATACGCTGCGAACCGATGCCGGTGACCTGATCTACGTATCGAACATCGGCATACGTCACGCGCCGCCGGACGTCATCAGGCGGCTGAACGCCGGCGAGGAAGTGGATCAGTCGCAGATCTACTTCCGCGCGGTGCCGAAGTTCGAGACCGCGGCGCCCGAGCTCGAATGGCTGATGCGGTCGATCTTCGTCGCGACCGGCGAGCGCTATCCGAACGGAGTGGTGATCCGCTTCTGGCGGCTGCTCTGACGCGGGGACATGCCGACCCGATTCCTCTGCCGCCGTCGCGGCCGCTCGACCGCACCGTGCAAATTCTCGACGTAGGCTGCGGCCCGGCGAAGACGCCGGGCGCCGTCGGCATCGATCGTCACCCCTATCCGGGCGTCGACGTCGTCTGGGATCTCGACCGGACTCCGTGGCCGTTCGAGGAGGACACGTTCGACGAGATCGTCGCGAGCCACGTGATCGAGCACGTCGCCTCGATCCCGGACTTCATGCGCGAAGTGCACCGGATCGCCAAGCCCGGCGCGACGCTGACGGTGACGACGCCGCATTACTCCTCGAACGATTCCTGGCAGGACCCGACGCACCGCTGGCACCTCGGCACGCACTGGCACGAGACGTTCTGCGAGCATTACCTCGCGGCGCAGATGCCGCGGTTCGAGCTGGTCTCGGTCGACCTCACGTTCTCCCGCAGCCTGCGCAATCTGCTGACGCGCCTGATGGTCCGCTGGCGCGGGATCGATCATTGGGAGCGCAAGCGCGCGTTTCGCTCGCCCGCGAAGAACATGACGACGCGGCTGCGGATCGTCAAAGCCGAGCGGTAGCGCGGAGCAAGTCGGGCGAGGCAGCGTGCGCGTAGGGCTCGAAGGGACGGCTGTCCTCGCCCATCGTTTGACCGGGGTGCAGCGCTACATCGCCGAGCTCGCGCGTGCGCTCGCGGCGCTCGAGGAGCCCGCGCTCGAGTGCCGGCTGCTGCTGCGCGTCGCGGATTTCGGCAAGCGTCGCCTCCTCCCGCCGCAGCCGTGGCCGAAGCGCTGGTACGGGCCCGGGGGATGGCCGGGCACGATCGGCTGCGACCTCGTCCACGCGCTCGCCGTGCGCCTGCCGGGAGGGATCCGCAAGGTGCCCTGCGTCAGCACGATCCACGACCTGCTCGCGATCACCCTGCCGACCGAGGGCTCGGCCCGCAGCAGGCGGAAGCGAATCGAACGCTACGAACGCGCGACGCGCGAGGCGGATCGGATCATCGCCGTCAGCGCGGAGACGAAGGCGCAGTTCCTCGCGCACTTCGCGTACCCGGAGGAGCGCGTCGTCGTCGTTCATCACGGCGTGAGCGAGGCTTTCCTGCACGGCCCCGAGCCCGACCCCGAGAGAGACGGCGCGCCGCGGGCGCCGTACTTGCTGCTCTACGGCGGCAGCGAGCGGAAAAACGCCGCGCGCGTGCTCCGCGCGTTCGCGGCGAGCTCGCTGCGGCGCTCACTGCGGCTCTGCATCGTCGGCGCCCTGAACCCGGACGCAGCGGCCGCGCTCGTCGAATGCCGCCTCGAGGAAGCGGCATTCTTCGAGCCGTCTCCCGACGACGAGCGCCTGGCACGGCTCTATCGCGCGTCCGCGGGCCTGCTCTATCCGAGCCTCGAGGAAGGCTTCGGTTTGCCGATTCTCGAGGCGTTCGCGTGCGGCGTACCGGTGCTGACGGCCGACTCGGGCGCGACCGCCGAAATTGCGGGAGGACACGCGGTGCTCGTCGAGCCGCGCTCGATCGAGAGCATCGCGGCCGGCATCGAGCGGCTCGTCGCGACGGAACCCGCCGCACGCGACGCGGCTCGCCGCTACGCGCGCGGGTTCACTTGGCGGCGCACGGCCGAGCAGACGCTCGCGGTGTACCGCTCGCTCGTCGGGTAGCCGCGTCGGCCGGTCGTGCTTGCGCGCCCGCACGTATCGGGGTAATTGTCGTAGCGCCCACGAGAAGAACAAGGAATCGCGATGAACGCGCGCCCCCGGCTTGCCAATTCCGCCTTTGTCGTCGTGCTCGTGCTCGCGGCGGCCGCCGCGTTCGCGCAGGACCCGCAGCCGCTCGACGCGCGCGCGCTGCTCGAGGCCGCGGCCGACGCGGTGGGCGGGCGCGACCGCCTCGAGCGTCTCGACAACCTCGTGATGACCGGCTTCGGGCAACGCTACGCCGCGAACGGCAACTTGAGCTCGGATCCGAACTCGCCGCCGAAGTGGCAGGGCATCGCCCAGTCCGAGCGGTACTTCGATCTCGGCAGCGGGCGGGCGCTCCATCGCGAGCGCGCGAGCAACATGTTTCCGTTCGCGGCGCCGTTCGGAATGTCGTGGGACGTGCGCGACCGCGTGCTGACCGGCGTCGAGGCGCTGGATCATCCGCTCCCGGCCCTGCTCGCGGCACTCGACGCCGAGACGACGCTCGGCACGCCCTTCATCGAGGACGGTCTCCTCGTCGTCCCCCTCACGCTCGCCGACGGCGCACCGCTCTGGATTGCGATCGACGCGCAAACGAAGCTGCCGTATTGGACGCGCTGGATCACCGGCAGCAACACGCTCGGCGACATCACGCACACGATGTACTTCACCGGGTATCTGCCGGTCGACGGCATCTGGCTGCCGGCGGGGCTGATGAGCAAGATCGACTGGCGCGACCAGGTCACGCTGATGCTCCAGGTCGACTCCTACCGGCTGGACGCGGCCGACATGCCGCAGATCGCGGCGCCGCCCCCGCCCCCCGCTCCGAGGGAGCTCGAGGTCGCGACGACGAGAATCGCCGACGGCGTCTGGGACGTGCGCATCGCGGGCGGCAGCGGCGGCGCCGTGATCGAGCTCGAGGATCACCTCGTGATGTACGAGGCGTACGCGAACGAGGCGCAGACGTTTGCCCGGATCGATGCGGCCAACCGGCTCGTGCCCGGCAAGGAGGTCAAGGCCGTCATCGTCAGTCATCATCACGAGGATCACGCGGGCGGCCTGCGCGCCGCGGTCGCGCGCGGCCTCACGATCATCGCGCACCGGCGGACGCGACCGCTGTTCGAGGAGTGGGTCGCACGGCCCGCCGTGCACTTCCCGGACGCGCTCGCGCGCAATCCGCGGCCGATGAGCTTCATGCCCGTCGACGAGCACCTCGTGATCGAGGATCCGGCGCGGCGCATCGACGTCTATCACGCCGTCGGGCACTTTCATATGTCGGACGCGCTGATCGCCTATCTGCCGAACGAGCGGATCGTCATGGAAGGCGATTTCACCGACGACGGCTGGACCTGGAACTGGTGGGGGTACGCGATGCGCGCGAACATCGAGCGCTACGGCATCGACCCCGTGCTCGATATCCCGGTGCACGGCACGCCGGGGCCCGTGGAGGAGAAGCTCGCTCGAACCGAGGCGCAGATCGAGGCCGCGCGCGCGTTCTGCGCGGAGAACGAGGCGCGCGGGAGCTTTCCGTTCGGTTGTCCGGTCCGCTATTCGACGACCGGACCGATCGTCGAATAGCGCGAGCCGCGGACCGGCCGCGCGGGGAAACCGGCGGAGCTCCCTGCCCCAACCGCCGGCGCGATCGGCGCGGCGGCTCGCCGCTCTCAGCCCGTGAAGCCGTAGAGGCGATGCGGGTTGTCGACCAGGATCTTCCGCTGCAGCTCCTCGGTCGGCAGGAACAGCGGGATCAGATCGACGAGGTCGCCGTCGTTCGGCATGTGCTTCTTGATGTTCGGGTGGGGCCAGTCGGTGCCCCACAGCACGCGGTCCGGCGCCGTCTCGACGATCGCGTGCACGAACGGCACGGCGTCCGTGAACGGCGGGCCCATCGACGAGATTCGCTCGGCGCCCGAAATCTTCACCCAGCAGTTGTCCATTCGCATCGCGTTCAGCAGCCGCTTGAACGGCTCCTGATCGAGCCCGTCCTTCGTCGGCACGCGGCCCATGTGATCGATGATGAACGGCACAGGCAGCGTGCGCAGCATCTCGTCGAACTCGAGCAAATCCTTCGCGTCGAAATGCAGCACGACGTGCCAGTCGAAGTCGGCCGCGCGCGCGACGAGGTCGTGAAACACGTCGAGATCGGGCGTGCCGCCTAGGTGCTGCACGAAGTTGAACCGGATGCCGCGGATGCCGCCCTCGTGCAGCCGCTCGAAATCGCGGTCGGTGAACGTCTCGTCGACGTTCGCGACGCCGCGGTACTTGCCCTCGCTCTGGGCGATCGCATCGAGGATCACGGTGTTGTCGGTGCCGTGGCAGCTCGCGTTCACGAGCACGGCGCGCTCGAGCCCGAGCGTCGCCTGCAGCTCCTTGAACCGCTCGAGCGGCGCATCGGGCGGCGTGTACGTGCGATCCGGCGCGTACGGGTACTTGTCGCCGGGCCCGAAGATGTGGCAGTGCGCGTCGCACGCCTTCGGCGGCGGCTTGTAGTTAGGCGTCCGGGTGTTCGGATCCGGCGCCATGCACATCGGAATCTCACGCATTCAGCGACTGCTCCAGACGGTGCAGAACCTGCATGGCGGGCATGACCTGCGCGACGCTCGCGTTCGGCTCGCGCCCTTCCTTGATCGCGGAGATGAACTCGCGATCCTGTAGCTCGATGCCGTTCATCGAGACCGCGACGCCCGTGAGGTCGATCTTTTCGTCCTTGCCGTCGAACAGATCGTCGTAGCGGGCGATATACGTGCCGTTGTCGCAGATGTAGCGGAAGAACGTGCCCTGCGGGCCGTCGTTGTTGAACGACAGCGCGAGCGTGCAGACCGCGCCCGACGGCGTCGTCATGC
>CAYWGQ010000124.1:0-11367 GCA_964457725.1 uncultured Gammaproteobacteria bacterium | reverse complement strand
GCTCCGGATCGAAGCTCGGCACCATCCACATGCCGACGTGCCAGCGCTGCTCGTACGGCACGCCGCCCCAGGTCTCGTCGCCGGGCTCTCCCGGCTTCGGAATCGTTCGCGTGCGCCAGAGCTCTTCGCCGGTCGCCGCGTCGAAGGCCGTGATCACGCACGCATCGGGGCCGCCCTCGGGCTCGCACGACCGGCCCGAGATGACCTTGCCGTTCACGACGATCGGGCCGGAGCTGTTCTTTGCGCCGCGGCGGTAATCGAGGATGAACGACTCCCACGCGAGCTCGCCCGTGCGCGCGTCGATCGCGTAGGCGTAGCCGTCGGCGCCGTTGTCGAGGATGTGATAGCCGTGAATTGCGATGTTCCGGTTCGTCGGCGCCGCCGGGAAGTACTGGCCGACGTCCTCCGGCACGCGGCGGCGGTACTCCCACAAGAGATCGCCGGTCGTCGCATCGAGCGCCTGCGTCACGTCGCTCGGGTTCGGGAAGAACATCACCCCGTCGTAGACCAACGGCGTGCCCTCCTGGTCGCCCGGCCCGAGCGGCCGCGACCAGACGAGCCGGAGCTCGGCGACGTTGCGCCGGTTGATCTGATCGAGCGGACTGTAACCCCAGCTGTCGAGCGTCCGGCGCCACATCAGCCAGTCTTCCGGATCCGGGTTCTGCAACATCTCGTCGGTGACCGGGACGAAGTTGCGCAGCTGCGGGGCGATCTCGGCGCTCTGCCGGTCCGCGCCCGTTTGCGCGAGCGCGGCGGCAGCTGCGAGCAGCGCGGCGGTGAGCGCCGGCAAGGCGAGCGAAACGCGGGGCAACGCCGGGTCGATCATCGAGCCTTCCTCCGTGCAACCGCGGGGCATCTTATCAGGTACGGTACTGTCCTAGCCCGCCCGGCGCGGCGGCTCGCCTGGAAGGTCGAAGCCCTCGATGACCGCCGGTGCGCGGAGCGGGGCGCCGCCCGGCCGGAACACGAGCGCCGCGCCGAGATAGGCCGCGAGCGCGGCCGCGAGCGAGGCGAGGTACGGCGTCCGCCAGCCGAGCGCGTACTCACCGGCCGCCCAGACGGCCATCCCGACCGCGAGCGCGGCATACGCGCTCGGCGCGCCGCCGACGCGTGCGAACAGCCCGAACATCCCGACGACGAAGATGCCGGCGCTGCCGAACGCCGAGGCCGTCTCGACCAGCGTGTAGATGCCGTCCGCATGCAGCGCGATCACGTATGCGAGCAGCCCGAGCACGACCACGCCGGCCCGTGCCGCGCGAACCTTGCCGCGCTCGGAGAGCCGCGGGGCGAGCGGCACGACGACGTTGTGCGAGACGAGCGCCGCGCCGGCGAGCAGGGCGCTGTCGACGGTCGACAGGATCGCCGAGATCAGCGCACCCGCGAACAGCACGTACGCGAACGTCGCGAGGTGCTCGCGCGCGAGCACGGCGATCAGCTGCTCGGGCTCCTCGAGCCCGGGCGCGAGCGCGGGGCCGACGAGCCCGAGCAAAACCGGAATCGAGCCGACCGTGACGTACAGGCCGGCGCCCGCGAGGGTCGCGTTCCGGGCCGTCGCCGGATCTCGGCACGCCATGATCCTCGAGAGCAGCTCGACCGCGAGCAGCGACCCGAAGACCGGCACGGCCCATTCCTCCGCGAGCTCGAGCCAGCTCTGCTCCGCGTGCGCGAGCAGCCTGAGCCGCTCCGGCTCGACCATTGCGCCGATCCCGAGCACCCCGCCGTTCGCGTTTGCGACCAGGGCGAGGAGCAGCACGAGCCCGAGGATCACCGCGACCCCCTGCACGAGATCGGTGATCGCGTCCGCGAGGAGGCCGCCGATCACCGTGTAGAGGACGACGACGACGGCGGCGGCCGTGATCGCGACCTCGACCTCGAGCGCCGAGGAAGCGCTCACGATCTGGCCGAACGCGCGGATCTGCGCGGCGGCCCAGATGACCGAGGTCGGCACCATCAGCACGACCGCGAGCCGCTCGACCCCGGGCGAGTAGCGATCGCGAAAGAGATCGCCGAACGTCGTGTACCGCCGGCGCCAGAGCGGGGCGGCCACCGCGATGCCGGCGACCGCGAGGCAGAGGCCGTAGCCGAACGGGTCGGCGGACCCGCCCGAGAGGCCGTCCGTGTAGATCGCGCCGGCGGCGCCGACGATCGTCTCGGCCCCGAACCACGTCGCGAATATCGAGAATGCGGCGATCGCGAGCCCGAGACCGCGCCCGGCGAGGAGATAGTCGGTCTCGCTCGCGATCCGCCGGGACACCGCGACGCCGATCGCGAACTGCACGAGGATGTAGGCGGCGACGCCGATCAGCACGCTCTGCAAAGGTTTTGCTCTCCGGCGCTCGACGCTCGCTTGCTATGATGGTGTCCGGGCAGACGGCGCCGCGGAGGCGCCGCCGCCGCCCGCAGGAGCACGCCGCGGCCCGCTCCGGCGCTCGTCGCCGCGGCCGGGGCGCATTGGGTAACCGATCGAACGAGGCAGCGTCACCGTGACCCGCAAGATACTCGGCGCGACGGCGATTCTACAGGCTTTGGCGCTCGTACCGGCCGTTGCGGCGGCCGACATCGAGCTGCCGGATACGAAGGAAGGCATGATCGAGCTCGGCCGCGAGCACGCGACCGCGTGGGATTTGTACCAATACTTCCTGCGGGAGGCGGACGGCGGCGATCGGCTGGGGCCCGCCGACATGCCCGACTGGTCGGGCGTGTACTCGCGCAGCGGCATCATCTTCAATTTCGATCCCGATCAGGGAACGAGCCGGATGCCGACCGCGAAGCTGACGCCGGAGTACGAGCGGCGGCTCGTCGAGAAGCTCGACCGGATCGAGCGGGGCATCGAGTACGATCCGCTGTCCGAGTGCGCACCGCCCGGGCATCCGCGCTGGCTGACGGAGCCGTTCCTGCGCGAGTTCGCGCCGCTGCCGCACCAGACGTGGCTGATGAACGAGATGGTGAACGACGTTCGCCGCGTCTACACGGACGGCCGCGGCCACACGCCGGAAGAAGAGGCGTATCCAACCTACAACGGCGACTCGATCGGCTTCTGGGACGAAGGGCGCCTGGTCGTGCACACGAATCAGCTGATGGCCGGGCAGTACCAGCGCACGCAACCCGAGTACACCGAAGCGGTCGAAACCGTCGAGATCTGGGAGAAGGTCGACGACCGCAACATCGTGGCGCACGTCTGGGTGTACGACCCGCCGGTGCTAGCGGAGCCCTGGTACGTGAAGCAGACGTACACGAAGCTGTCCGATCAGGAGAGCCTGCGGATCCGCTACTGGCACTGCTCCGAGAATCCGAACAACGACGTCATCCGCACCGAGGAGGGCGGATCGAATTTCCGCGATTTCACTTTCGACGACTGAGGAGGGAAACCATGCCGTCATTCCACCGCTTGCTTGCGATCTCCGCCGCCGCGCTGCTGTGCGCGTGCGCCGACGACCGGGGCGCCGACGCGGTCGCCCAGACGCCGGCTGCGGCTCCGAGCGAGCAAGCCGCGGGCGGCGAGCTCCTGCCGGAGGGCCGCGAGGCCCGTGCGGCGCTCGGCCTCGAGCACTCGACGGCTTGGGAGCTCTACGAGGCGCTGAAGGCGCGCGCGGGAGGCGGCGAGCGGCTGTCGCCGGACGACATGCCGGACTGGACGGGTCTTTGGACGCGCGTCGGCCCGCCGTTCTTCGACCCGGCGCAGCAGCCCGGCCAGCTGACGACGGCCAAGCTGAAGCCCGAGGCGCTCGCTGAGCTGCGGGAACGCCGCGAGCTCGCGTCGCAGGGCATCGAGTACGACCCGATCAGCGACTGCAGCCCGCCGGGACACCCGCGTTGGCTCGTGATCCCGTTCCTGCGCGAGTTCATCGTCACGCCGGATCAGACGTGGCTCACGTCGGAGACCGTGAACAACATTCGCCGGATCTACACGGACGGCCGCGATCATCCGCCGGCGGAGGACGCCTATCCGCTTTATTACGGCGACTCGATCGGCTTCTGGTCAGGCCACACGCTCGTGATCCACACGAGCCAGGTTCGCGAGAACATTTTCCATCGCAACGATCCGCGGCATTCGGATCAGCTCGAGACGGTCGAGGTGTGGCAGAAGACGGACCCGGAGACCGTGACGGTCGACGTCTGGGCGTACGATCCGGTCACGCTCGAGGAGCCGTGGTACACGCAACAGACCTACAAGCAGGTTCCGAACGACGACAAGGCGATCCGGATCGACTACTGGCACTGCTACGAGAACCCGAACAACGTCGTGATCCAGACGGAGGAGGGCTCCTCGCGCCACTCGGACTTCACGTTCACCGAGAGCGACGATCGATGATCGAACGGTGCGGCTCTCAGTCGTCGATGTGCTCGCCGAACTCTGCCGGGGCGGGGTGGTAGCCGCGGCTCGCGAGCCAGGCGCCGAGCGCCGGGCCGGTACCGCGCGTCCACGGACGGAGTTTCGCAAACGGGACGGCTTTCCAGTCGGCGAGCTCCTCCGTGGCGAGCCGCACCTCGCCCGGCCCGGCGACGACGTGGTAGGTCAGGATGATTTGATTCAGCCGCTCGAACGGATGCGCGCCGATGAAGGCGCCGACGGTCGCGTCGAGGCCGAGCTCTTCCTTCACCTCGCGGAGCACGGCTTCCTCGGGGTGCTCGCCGGGCTCGAGAAAGCCCGTCACGAGCCCGTACCAGCTCGACGGCCAGCCGTGGCTGCGCACCAGCAGGACGTGACCGTCGCGCTCGACGATCGCGCCGACGACCGGTAACGGATTGCCCCAGTGGACGAAACCGCACGCCGGACAGCCGAGCCGCACGCGCCCGCCGTGCCGCCCCGGCACGAGCTCGGTGCGGCAGACGGGGCAGTAGCGAAACGGACGCGAGCTCATCGAGGCGCCAGTCTACACCGTGTGGCGCGCGCTCCGGGCGCGAGCCGCGCGCACGTCCGCGCGCGTGCGCGGGTGATGCGTCCGAAGCCGGGCCGGAGCGCATGCGGCCCGCGGAGGGCGCCGTAGCGCAACGATGCTGCTCACGCTGATCGTGCTGCTGCCGTTCGTCGGCAGCGTCTGCGCCGCTTTCCTGCCGGCGAACGCCCGCAATGCCGCAGTTTGGCTCGCCGGCCTCGTCGCGCTCGCGTGCGCGGTGCTGATCGCGTCGCTCTACCCGCAGGTTCTCGACGGCGGCGCCGCCCGCTTGACGCTGCCGTGGCTGCCGCAGTTCGGCCTCGACGTGTATCTGCGGATGGACGGCTTCGCATGGCTGTTCGCGCTCCTCGTCGCGTTCATCGGGCTCCTGGTCGTCCTCTACGCGCGCTACTACATGTCGCCCGAGGACCCGGTGCCGCGCTTCTTCGCGTTCCTGATGGCGTTCATGGGCGCGATGATCGGGATGGTGCTCTCCGGCAACCTGCTGCAGCTCGTCGTGTTCTGGGAGCTGACGAGCCTCACCTCGTTCATGCTGATCGCATACTGGTATCACCTGCCGGACGCCCGCCGCGGCGCGAAGATGGCGCTGATCGTGACCGCCGGCGGCGGATTCTGCCTGCTGTTCGGCGTGCTGCTGATCGGCGAGATCGTCGGCAGCTACGACCTCGACGCGGTGCTCGCGTCCGGTGACCGCCTGCGGGCGCATCCGTGGTACGCCGCCGCGCTCGTGCTGATCGCGCTCGGGGTGCTGACGAAGAGCGCGCAGTTCCCGTTCCATTTCTGGCTGCCGCACGCGATGTCCGCGCCGACGCCCGTGTCGGCGTACCTGCATTCGGCGACGATGGTGAAGGCCGGCGTCTTTCTGCTCGCGCGGCTCTGGCCGGCGCTGCACGGGACGGAGCTCTGGTTCTGGACGTTCGCGAGCGCCGGCGCCGCGTCGCTGCTGATCGGCGCGTTCTCGGCGACCTTCCAACGCGACATGAAGGGCGTGCTCGCGTACTCGACGATCAGCCACCTCGGTTTGATCACGTTCCTGCTCGGGCTCGACAGCGAGCTCGCGCTCGTCGCGGCCGTGTTCCACATGATGAACCACGCGACGTTCAAGGCGTCGCTGTTCATGGCGGCCGGCATCGTCGATCACGAGACGGGCACGCGGGACGTCGCGCGCCTGTCCGGGCTGCGCCACGCGATGCCGATCACGGCGACCGTCGCGCTCGTCGCGGCCGCCGCGATGGCGGGCGTGCCGCTCCTGAACGGCTTCCTTTCGAAGGAGATGTTTTTCAGCGAGGCGCTGGTCGCCGGCGCGACGACCGGCATGCGCTTCACGCTGCCGGCGGTCGCGACCGCCGCGGGGCTCTTCAGCGTCGCTTATTCGCTGCGGTTCATCCACCAGGTGTTCTTCGGGCCGCCGTCGGCGGATTTGCCGCGGCCGCCGAAGGAGCCGACGCGCGGGATGATCGTGCCGAGCGCGCTGCTCGTCCTCGCGTGCGTGCTGGTTGGCGTGCTGCCGTCGTACACGCTCGGGCCGCTGCTCCAGACCGCGTCGTTCGCAATCCTCGGCGACGCGCTGCCCGAGTACCGGCTCGCCGTCTGGCACGGCTTCACCGCGCCGCTCGCGATGAGCTTCGTCGCGCTCGCGGGCGGGGTCGCGTTCTATCTGTTCGTGCTGCGGACCGGCCGGGCGATGCAGCCGACGCCGCTTCTTTCGCGGGTGGACGGCAAGCGGATTTTCGACGTGCTGAACGTCGTGATCGTGCGCGGCGCCGATCGGGTAGCTCAGCGCGTGCTGTCGCGGCACCTGCAGCCGCAGCTGCTCGCGATCGTGCTGGTCGCGATCGTCGCCGCCGGCGTGCCGCTCGCGACGCGCGGGATGTCGATCGGCGACGCGCCGCTCACGCCGCTCGATCTGCCGTTCCTGCTGCTCTGGATCGGCGGCGGCGCGTGCGCCGCCGGCGCGGCGTGGCAGGCGAAGTTCCATCGGCTCGCCGCGCTGATCATGCTCGGTGGCGCCGGGCTCGTCACGGCGCTGACGTTCGCGTGGTTCTCCGCCCCGGATCTCGCGCTGACGCAGATATCGGTCGAGGTCGTCACGATCGTGCTGCTCTTGCTCGGCCTGCGGTGGCTGCCGCGGCGCTTGCCGTTCGAGGACGCGCGCCGGTGGACGCCGCGGGCGCGCCTGCGGCGGCTCCGCGACGCGCTGCTCGCGACCGCGGCCGCGTTCGGCATGGGCGCGCTCGTGCTCACGATCCTGACGCGCCCGAGCGTGACCTCGCTCGCGCAGTTCTTCGTCGAGAACGCGCTCGAGCAGGCCGGCGGGCGCAACGTCGTGAACGTGATCCTCGTCGACTTCCGCGGCTTCGACACGTTCGGCGAGATCACGGTGCTCGGCATCGTCGCGGTCACCGTCTACGCGCTGCTCCGCCGCTTCCGGCCGGCGCCGGAGAGCATCGATCTGCCGCGCGCGCAGCGGGCCGACGACTCGCCGATACCGGTCGATCCCGCGGAGCGCCTGCCGCACGGGTACATGAGGATCCCGGCGGTGCTCGCGCGGCTCCTCTTGCCGATGGCCGGGCTCATGTCGCTGTACTTCCTGCTCCGCGGCCACGACGCGCCCGGGGGCGGCTTCGTCGGCGGTCTCGTCATGGCGACCGCCGTCATCGTGCAGTACATGGTCGGCGGCACGGTCTGGGTCGAGGCGCGGCTCCGAATCCATCCGCAGCTCTGGGTCTCGCTCGGGCTGCTCCTCGCCGCGACCGCGGGGATGCTCGCGTGGCTCCGCTCGAGCCCGTTCCTGACGGCGGTCGCCGCCGATCTGCATCTTCCGGTGATCGGCGATCTGCATCTGTCGACGGTGCTGCTCTTCGATCTCGGCGTCTACACGCTCGTGATCGGCGCGACGGTCCTGATGCTCGTCGCGCTCGCGCATCAGTCGCTGCGCAGCCCGCGCCGCTCGGCGCCGGTCGAGGCCGCGACCGAGGAGCACGGCAAGGCGGAGGCGGTTCCCTGATGGAGATCGTCTACGCGACTGCGATCGGCGTGCTCACCGGGGCCGGCGTGTGGCTCATTCTGCGGCCGCGCACGTTCCAGGTGATCATGGGTCTCGCGCTGCTGTCCTATGCGACGAACCTCTTCATCTTCGGCATGGGTCGGCTGAAGATGCACCGGCCGCCGATCATCGGCGCGGAGGGCGGGGCGGATCCGGCGCTCTACGCGGACCCGGTGCCGCAGGCGCTCGTGCTGACCGCGATCGTGATCGGCTTCGCGACGACCGCGCTGTTCCTCGTCGTGCTGCTCGTGCTCCGCGGGGTAGCCGGCACCGATCACGTCGACGGGCGGGAGCCCGACGCGTGAACGCGCTGCTTCAGCATCTGCCCGTGCTGCCTATCGTCGTGCCGCTCGTCGCGGGCGCGTTGTTGCTGCTCGTGCGCGAGTCGCGGCGCACCGTCCGGCTCGGCATAGCGTTCGGCTCGCTGCTCGTGCAGCTCGCCGCCGCGGCGACGCTGCTGTACTTGACGACCGACGCGGCCGCCGACGTGTGGGTGGACGGCATCGGCGTCTACGCGATCGGCTCGTGGCCCGCGCCGTTCGGCATCGTGCTCGTGATCGACCGGCTCTCCGCGCTGATGATCACGCTCGCGGGCGTCGTCGGGCTCGCGACGCTCGTCTACTCGATCGCGTACTGGGATCGTCCGGCGCAGCCGTTCCACTCGCTCTATCAGCTGTTGATGATGGGGCTGAACGGGGCGTTCCTGACCGGCGATCTGTTCAACCTGTTCGTGTTCTTCGAGGTGCTGCTCGCGGCGTCCTACGGGCTCGCGCTGCGGGGCGTCGGCGCGCTGCGCGTACGGAACGCCTTGCACTACATCGCGGTGAATCTCGTCGCATCGGTGCTCTTCCTGCTCGGCGTCGCGGTGATCTACGGGACGGTCGGCACGCTCAACATGGCCGATCTGCTCGGCAAGGTGGCCGCCCTCGCGCCCGGCGAGCGCGTGCTCTTCGACGCCGGCGCCGGTCTCCTCGGCGTCGCGTTCCTCGTGAAGGCCGGCGCGTGGCCGCTGAACTTCTGGCTGCCGAGCACGTACTCGGTCGCAATCGCGCCGGTCGCCGCGTCGTTCGCGATGCTGACGAAGGTCGGCGTCTATGCGGTGCTCCGGATCGGGACGCTGATGAGCCAGGACGACGCGGCCGCATCGATGCTCCCCCTCATCCTGTACTACATCGGCCTCGCGACGCTGTTCGCCGGCACGGTCGGCATGCTCGCGACGCAGCATCTCGCGCGGCTCGTCGCGTACTCCGTGATCATGTCCTCCGGCTTGCTGCTGACCGCGATCGGCCTCGGAGTCGAGACGGTGACGTCGCCCGTGCTCTTCTATTTCGCGACCTCGGTGCTGACGACGGCCGCGTTCTTCCTGCTGACCGGGATGACCGACCGCACGCGCTTCGGCGCCGCGCCGGCCGCGACTGTCGACGAGCCTTCGCCGGGCGCGGTGTCGCGATCCGCGTCGCCGAGCTACGTCGCGTTCGGCGTGCGTGCGCCGGACGCCTACGGCACGGACGACGAGGTCGGCGCGCCGATCCCCGCCGCGGCCGCGTTCCTCGGCCTGATGTTCGTCTGCTGCGTGCTGCTCGTCGCCGGGCTGCCGCCGCTGCCGGGCTTCGTCGCGAAGTTCACGCTGCTCGCCGCCGCGCTCGAGGGCGTCACGACGGCGGGCGAGGGTGCGGTCTGGGTGCTCGCCGCCGGCGTGCTCGGCTCGGGCTTCGCGGCGATCATCGCGCTCGCCCGGATCGGCATCCGGCTCTTCTGGGCAGGCATTCGCCGCCGCCCGCGCCTGCACGTGCTCGAGGCGGCTCCCGTCGCGTTCCTGATCGCTCTTTGTCTCGCCCTGTCCGCGGGATCCGGGCCGGCGATGGGCTTCTTCGACGCGGCCGCGCGCTCGCTGCACGAGCCGCAGACGTACATCCGCTCGGTGCTCGGAGCGAGCGGCGGCGCCGCGCCGGCCGCGGAGGTGCCCCGATGAAGCCGCCGCGCGGCCGCCGCTTCCCGCCGCTGCTGATCATCTCGCTCACCGCGATCTGGCTGCTCGCGAACCAGTCGCTCGCGCCGGGGCAGATCGTCCTCGGCGTGGCGCTCGCTGTCGCGCTCGCGTGGATCAGCGCCGACCTGCGGCCGCTGCAGCCGCGGATCGGCAGGATCTGGATCGCCGGCCGCCTCGTCGTGCTCGTGCTTCTCGACATCATCCGGTCGAACTTCGCGGTGCTCCGGATCGTGCTCGGCCTCGTCCGCGACCGCGAGGTGCGGTCCGGCTTCGTTCGGATTCCGCTGGACCTCCGGGACCCGCACGGCCTCGCCGTGCTCGCCGGCATCGTGACCTCGACACCGGGCACCGTCTGGGTGGACCTGTCGCCGGACGGCCGGACGCTGACGCTGCACGTGCTCGACCTGCGGGACGAGTCCGACTGGATCGACTGGATCAAAGGCCGCTACGAGCCGCTGTTGATGGGGATCTTCGAATGAATGCGATATTCGACTTCGCCGCGCAGTTCGCGTCGCTTTGCTTCGTGACCGCGATGCTGCTCGCGCTCGTGCGGCTCTTCCGCGGCCCGGCCGCGCAGGACCGGGTGCTCGCGCTCGACACGTTCTACATCAACGGGATGCTGACGCTGCTGATGCTCGGCATCCGCTCGAGCTCGACGATGTACTTCGACATGGCGCTCTTGATCGCGCTGTTCGGCTTCGCGAGCACGATCGCGCTCGCGAAGTTCCTGCTCCGCGGGGAGGTGATCGAGCCGTGACGGACTTGCCGCTCTGGGCCGCGTTGCCCGCATCGATGCTGCTCGTTCTCGGCGGCGTCCTGACGCTGACCGGGGCGATCGGGCTGGTCAGGCTGCCCGATTTCTATATGCGGATGCATCCGCCGACGATGGGGACGACGCTCGGGACGGGATGCGTGCTGATCGCATCGATGCTGGTGTCGTCGGCGCTCGAGGGGCGGCCGATCGTGCACGAGCTCTTGATCACGCTGTTCATCGTGATCACGGCGCCGATCACGGCCATGCTCCTGATGCGCGCCGCCGTCTACCGCGGCGGCATCCGCCTCTGAGCCAGGCCCCGGTGCGCGAGCGTTACCGCGATCTGACGGCGCGGCGCGATCCCGTGGTGTAGGAGCGGCTGTCAGCCGCGACCGCGGCTCTGGTGTAGGAGCGGCTGTCAGCCGCGACCGCCGCGACGTTGAACGAAGCCGCAGTCGCGGCTGGACAGCCGCTCCCACCGGTCGGGAGGTCGCAGTCGCGGCTGGACAGCCGCTCCTACCGGAAGACCGCGGTCGCGGAGCGTCAGGCCGGGGAGGCCGGCTCGGGGGGCGGCGGCGTGGCGGTGCGGTCGCGGAACGGGACGCCGAGCACGTCGTGGATGAAGTAGCGCGCGACCGGCACGCCGAGCAGCATCCCCCACAGCCCGAACGCGTGATAG
>CAYWGQ010000123.1:0-11403 GCA_964457725.1 uncultured Gammaproteobacteria bacterium | reverse complement strand
CCGGCACGCGGTCGAGCCGCACGAGCCCGTCCGGATAGCGCGGCGTCGGCCTGTCCGCTGCGCCGCTCCCCTGGGCGAGAGCGCTGCCGAACGCGGCGGCGAGCAGGCCGGTGAGCGTCGCCGCGCGGACCGTGCGGCGCACCGATTTCCTCGTTGCAGTAGAGCCGCTCATTCGCGCACGACCTTGAAGCCATGGACGACGCCGTCGACGATCCACGCCCCCTCGATGAAGCGCCGATATGAACCGATGTCCCGGAGCTTGCCCTCGATGCGTATCTGGCGCGAATCCCCGGCCGTCGCCTCGATGTGCACGCTCCAGTCGGTCGGATCGAGAACGCCCGAAGAGAACTGGAAGGCGTTGCGGCCCGGGTTGATCGTGCCGTTGACCTGCTCGCCGTCCCACCGCATCACGATTACGACCGGCTCGAGCCTGCCGCCTTCACCGATCCACTCGCCGCGCCACGTGCCGTCCAGAGGAAACCCTTCCTGGGCGAATGCACATGCGGCGGCAAAAACGCCGGCCAGAACGGCCGAGCGCGCTCCTTGCCCCATCGTTATCCCCTTCATTCGCGCGGGAAGCGCCCGCAACACCGGGCGACGCGGCGGACTTTTCCACCCGTCTCGACTCGGACCGGTCGAGACTTGAACACCCTTCCGCATCGGCTCGGCTATGCGGAAAAATGTAGTGATCAGCGCGGCTTGGCGGTAGTGGGATGTTTTCTTCGACCTATGGTAGTCTGCCCACGGTTGCGAGCGTCCCGGGATGAAAAGAGCGCAGCAGGAAATCAAGCACCTATTGCTGACGCGCTTTCGAATGCGACAGCTGGTCGCATATATCTCGGTCTACGAGCACCGCAACATCCAGGCCGCCGCGCGCGAATTGTCGCTGGACCACTCCACTCTGTCGAAGGGCATCTCGGAGATCGAGGCCGTGCTCGACATGGAGCTTTTCGTGCGACACGCACGCGGGGTCACGCCGACGCCCGCGGCCGACATTCTGTATCGCCACGCCCGGCAGATCGTCAACCAGTGCGCCCGCACGGCTGCGGAGCTCTCTCGGATCAGCACCGAGCCGTCGACGCACATCGTGATCGGCTGCGTGTCCTACCTCGACACCGTCGTCGTCAAGGCGCTGATGGCGTTCAAGGCGCGGCGCGACGAAGGGCAGATCATTCGGATCGTATTCGGCCGGACGAAAGACCTGCACCAACGCCTGAAGCTGGGCGAGCTCGACCTCGTGGTGAGCAGCCCCGGCACTTCCGAGCAGCCGTCGGACATCCACTTCGTCAAGACCTACGACATCGGCCACATCATGGTCGCGCGGGCCGACCATCCGTGCGCCGGCCGGCGGGACATCACGCTGCAGGACCTGATCCACTACCCGTGGATCCTGCCGCCTGCGAACAACCCGTTCCGCAGCTACCTCGAGGGGTTGTTCTATCAGGAAGGCTTGCCGCTGCCGAGCGACGTGTTCGAGATCGCGTCGATGTTCGCGGCCCGCCAAGTGCTGCTCGCGAATCGCGACATCGTCTGCACGCTGCCCTCGCCGAGCCTCGGCGCGGACTTCGAGGACGGCGTGCTCGCTTCGCTGAACGTGACGATCCCGCTGAACCCGCAACCGATCGGAGTGCTGCACAAGCGCGATCCGGCGATCGATCGTTACGCAGCGGAGCTCGCCGATGCATTGCGCGAAAGCGTAACCTGACGCCGGTGGGATCGCGCGTGTCGTTTCATTGCGTGCCGCTCGATCTGATCAAAGCCCATACCGCCGTTGAAATTCTTCAAGACGGGCGGCAGGAACGGTGCCATAGAATGGCGCCCTTCTGCATCCACCGTAGACGTCGTCGGCAGGACTTCGCTACGGCGGTGCGCACTGCGAGGGAGCGCACGACGCGCGGCGAGCGGTCCCGGCACGCCGAGGCCGGATCCGGAAGCAAACGACGAATCACGACAGAACCGGCAAGAGCACCCGAGGCCGCCTCGATTCGCGTCCCGAGCCTGGGAAGCACGTAGGAAAGTGATCGACAAATGATTATCGACTGTCATGCGCATCTGTCCGGCCCGAAAGAATACTGGGCGTACAAGGCCGGACTCGTGTCTCATCGAGGGGCGCATGGCGTCGGCGGTCCGCGCCTGAGCGACGAGGACGTCGTTGCGGCGTGGAGCGCGCGCGAGATGGCGCCCACCGGCCACCTCGCCCACCTCGAGAAGTGCGGGATCGACCGGCAGTGCATATCGCCGCGGCCGTTCCAGATGATGCACTCCGAGAAGCCGGCCAAGATCGTCCACGATTGGACGCAGGTGACGAACGACCTGATCTATCGAAGCTGCACGCTCATCCCGAACAAGTTCTTCGGCATCGCGGGTCTACCGCAAGTGGCTGGTGCGCCGATCGAGGATACCCTGCCCGAGCTCGAGCGCTGCGTGAAAGAGCTCGGCTTCAAGGGCTGCATCTTGAATCCGGACCCGTACGAGAACAGCGGGGTGAAAGCGCCGCCGCTCGGCAGCCGCTACTGGTACCCGCTCTACGAGAAGCTTTGCGAGCTCGACGTCGTCGCGCACATCCACGCGACCGGGTCTCGCGAGCCGGAGCGTGAGCCGTACTCGCTGCACTTCATCAACGAGGAGACGACCGCGGTTTACGGTTTGGTCAACTCCCGGGTGCTCGACGATTTCCCGGCCTTGAAGATCCTCGTCTCGCACGGCGGCGGCGCCGTGCCGTTCCAGCTCGGCCGCTTCGACTCGGAGTCGCTTCGAGGAAAGGGCGAGCGCTTCCGCGACCGGCTGCGCAAGCTTTACTTCGACACGGTTCTGTATACTCGGGACGCACTCGAGCTGCTGATCAAGACGGTCGGCGTCGACCAGGTGCTCTACGGCGCCGAGTGTCCGGGCGTCGGTTCCGTCGTCGATCCGGAGACCGGCTCGACCTTCGACGACATCGTCCCGCACATTCGTCAGATCGAGTGGTTGTCCGAAGGCGACAAGGAGAAGATTCTCGGTCTGAACGCGCGCAAGCTCTTCAAGCTTTGAGCAGTGATGACGAACGACGAGAACGTCAAACGCGCATCCAGGCTCGAGACGTCCACGATCAGCGACGCGCTCGACCGGCTGGGTATCGCCGGGCAGTGCCTCGGCATCAAACCGCGCGATCATTCGTTTCGCCTGACCGGCCGGGCGTACACGGTCCGCTATGAGCCGTACGACCCGAAGGCTCCCGGCAACGTCGGCGACTACATCGACGACCTGGAGCCCGGCACCGTGGTAGTGCTCGACAACGCGGGCCGCGAAGACGCCACGGTCTGGGGCGATATCCTGACGGCTCTCGCCCACACCAAGCGGCTCGCCGGCACCGTGATCGATGGCGCGAACCGCGACGTGCACCTCTGCCTCGAGCTCGGCTATCCGATCTACAGCCGCAGCTACTCGATGCGCACCGGAAAGGACCGGGTGCAGGTCGAGGCCGAGCAGGTGCCGGTCACGATCGGCGGCGCGCTGGTCGCGCCCGGCGATCTGTTGCGCGGTGACGCGGACGGCGTCGTCGCGATCCCCCGGGCCCGGGAGAACGAGGTGCTCGACGTCGCGGAGCAGATCGACGGCGCCGAGGCGGAGATCAGGCGCCGGGTCGTCCGCGGCATGCGCCTCGCCGAAGCGCGCGCGCTGCTCGGCTACCACGCTCTGCAGTCGCGGCGCGATGACTAGACACGCCGTCCCCCAATGACGATCGACCGCTACCGCGAGCGGATGCTCGCGCTCGACAGCTGCGCGTTCTCCGACGCGCTCGATTCGCTGGGCTTGCCGCCCGCCGTCGCCGGCCTGGCGCCGCTTTCGGTCCGCGCCCGAATCGCGGGCCCCGTCGTGACCGTGAAGCTCGGCCCGGACAAACCGGCCGGCGTCCCGCCGCGGCATCTCGGGACTGCGGCGATCGAAGCGGCTGAGCCGGGCACCGTGATCGTCATCGAGCACTCCTCCGGCGTGCAATGCGCCGGATGGGGCGGCTTACTGTCGAGCGGCGCGCGGATCCGGGGTGTCGCCGGCGTCGTGATCGACGGGTTCGCCCGCGACATCGACGATGCGCACGCGCTCGGCTTCCCGGTCTTCGCACGGGGCGCCGATGCACGCACCGCCCGCACCCGCGTCTACGAGCAGGACTTCAACTGTCCGGTCGTGATCGGCGGCGTGCCGGTCCGGCCGGGCGACTACGCGCTCGCGGACTCGAGCGGCGTCGTCTTCGTGCCGGCACAGCGCGTCGAGGAAGTGTTACGGCGCGCGGAGCGGATCACCGAGCGCGAGCGGCTGATGATCGCGGCGCTGCGCAACGGCGAGCCGATCACGGAGGTCGTCGGCCGCAACTACGAGACGATGCTGGATCAGGTCGGGCGCGACTGAACGCGCCCCTGACCGAGGGAATCGCCCGAAGGGCGCTGCCCGGGCCTCAGCGGCACAAATCGGTCGTCATGCATATCGAATCGAGGGTTCGGCCCTCGGGCGGCACCGGCAGGCCGCGCTCGGTCATCAGCCGGCGCAGCAACGCGCCTGTTTCCGGATGCGGTATTGCGGACTGCACGCCGACCCGGACGAGCCCGTCGGCATAGTCGACCGCCTGCCACGTCACCCCGTCGAGCGCGTGAATGCTGTCTCGGCTGCCGAAGTCGCGCGCCGCGAGATCGGCACCGTGATCCACGAGCAACTGCACGACGTCGTTTCGCCCCTTGTGTGCGGCGCCCATTAGCGCGGTTTGACCGTCGAGGTTGTACGCGTTGACGTCGTTGCCGAGCTCGAGGAGCAGCTTCACCGCCTCGAGCGTTTGCTCGGGCGACCATTCGTACGTCACGCCTTCGACCCAGCCGATGCCCGCCGCGACCATCAGCGGCGTCGCGCCGTCGTCCGTGCGGATCGAGGGATCCGCTCCGTGCTCGAGCAGGAGCCTCATCAGCACGAGGTCGCCGGACTGCGCCGCGCGCAGGAACGGCGTCGCGCCTTCCTCGTACAGCCACTGGTGCGTGAAGATCGTCCTCGTCTCGGTGCTGGACCGCATCCGCTGGTTCGGGTCGGCACCGTGCTCGAGCAGAAGCTCGATGTACTCGAGATGATCCATGTCCGGCAACCGCGTCGGGTAGTCGCCACCTTCGATGTTGCGGTTGTCCGTCGCGATGTAGAGCGGCGTCCAGCCGCCCTCGTTCGCGATCCGCGGGTCGCCCCCTCTGTCGAGCAACATCTTGCCGAGGCGGTAGTAGCGGTTCTGCGTCGCGGTCAGCAGCGGCGTCCAGCCGTATCGGCTCGTCTGATTCACGTCGGCACCGGCATCGAGCAGCAGCCGCGCAGATTCGATGTCGCCCTCCCGCGCAGCGAAGATCAGCGCGGTCAAACCGCCGCCGTCGCGGGGCGGGGGCGGCCGCTGTGGGGGCGGCGGCTCCGCATCGGGGGATGCTGCGGCGGCCTCGGCAGCGCCTGACCGGTTCCCATCGTCGTCCCCGCCCAGATCGACCGGAATCGCCGAGGCGGCCAAGCGGCCGGCCCCGGTGCGCGCGTCCTCGATTCGCGCGCGGGCTGGCGGTGCGAGGTACGGGCCGCGGCCGCGCGGGGCCGCGGCCGAACGGCGGGCGAAGTCTGCTCGATGATCGAGCAACACGCGCACCGCTTCCGGGTTGGAATACGCCGCGGCCCACATCAACGCCGTCGTGCCTCGCAGCGGCTCCACCGCGTCGATGTCCGCTCCGTGCTCGAGCAGGACCTCGAGTGCCTCGGCGGTGCCGGTCCGCGCGGCGAGCATCAGCGGCGTCTCGCCGTTCGCCTGATGCTCGTTCGGATCGGCTCCGGCCGCGAGCAGGGCGCGGATCATCTCCGCGTTACCGGCGACGCTCGCGAGCGCGAGCGGCGTCACCCCGGCGCGATTCGCGACGGAGGGGGCCGCGCCGGCGGCGAGGAGCCGCCGGACGGTTTCGAGCTCGTCCCGGTACGCAGCCCAATGGAGCGCAGTCGCGCCGTCCGTCTGCCGCGCGTCGACGTCCGCACCTGCCGCGAGCAGCGTGTCGAGCGCGGCAGCATCGCCGCGCATGACCGCATCGGCGACTTCCGTGGCTGTGCTCGCGGCCGCGCCGAGCAGCACCACCGCAATCAGCGCAGCCGCACCCGTCAAGCGCCGAACGCGATCTATCACGGTCGAATCAACCTCCTCCGGTGCCGAGGTACGGCAACAAGCGGCCGAACACGAGCACACCGAGCCAGGAGACCAGCGACGTGCCGCCGACGGCCCTCGCGAGCATCGACGGCGGCGCTCCGGTCGGCGACCGGCCGAGCGCCGGCTCTACGACGAAGGCGTACAGGAGGTAATTCAGACCTGCGACCCCGACCAGCGTCATCTTCACCCAGAAGGCATAGTTCGCCACGTAGATGTACGGGTCGCCGAACAGGAACCCGACACCGGTCACGAGATTGATGACGAACCCGAGGACTGCGGCCCAGGTCAACACGTGGACGGATTGCAGCGGCACCGCCTGCGTGAAGCCGAGCAGGCGCAGATCCATCATCAGCACCGCGCCGATCAGCAAACACAAGCCGAAGAAGTGCAGCGATTCGAGCGTAGCCCAGGTCCACTGATAGCCGATGACCAGCTCGTTGATCCAGGTGCTCGTCATCCAATCCAGTACGGCGTCCATGTGCTAGCTCACAGATAAGCGATGAGGCGGCCGGTCACGATCGCGACGGTCCAAAACGCGGCCGAAAGCCCCGCCACGGCGCGCACTCCCGACGGTACCGCGGCGGCCCAACCCGCCGCGTCACGCGTCACGGCCGTTTGCAGCAGCGCAGCAGTGATCGCGCCAGCGAGCACGAGCGCGATCTTCGTAAGGAAGACCGCGTCCGTCGCGTAGGACGTCGCCTGCGCGAGGAACAGACCGACTCCGGAAAGGAAGTTCAGCCCGAAGCCGACCCACGCGATGGTGAAGAACGGCTCGAGCGCGGCGTAGCGCAGACCGCGGAACGCCCCGAGCAGCCGCAAGTCCACCAGCAACGCGATACCCACCATCACGCCCATGCCGACCGCATGGGACGCGATCATCAACGGATAGCCCATTGCCGAAGACCGCACCCACTCGGCCAGCCCCGACTCTTCCAGCCAAAGCAACAATCCCACAAACGCTCCGAAGGGCTCATTCCTGCCAGCGACGCAGCCTAGCCGGACTCGCGGTGGCGTTTCCACCGGAGTCCCTTGAAGTTCCGTCACCGAGACGTGCTCGCCGGCTCTCTCGGCGGGGCCGTGCCGCCGGGCGGCTCGCGGCGCGGACGTGATCAATGTTCCGAGCGGCGTGAACAAATGTCGTCGCCACGGCGCGCGCCGGCCGACTAGTATTGGGCGGGGAGGATTCGGAGATTTGCCGTCGAGCGCGGCATGCATCGCGGCAACCGTCGCAGGCAGGCCGGCTGCAGGGCGCTCGACGTTTGGCAGCGAGGGAAGCGTTCGTGCAGGTGAAGCTGCCCGCAGCCGCGGCGTTCTGCGCACTCGTTGCGCTCTCGGCCGGCTGTGCGCCTTCGCAGCGGGACGCGGCCGCCCGCCACGCCGCGACCCTGAACCGTTATTGCTCGGACTGCCACAGCTACGCGGAGCAGACGGCTGGGCTGTATCTCGAGGGACGGAGCCTCGCCGACGTCGGCGCCGACTCGGAGGTCTGGGAGCGCGTCGTCCGCAAGCTCCGCGCGGGCATGATGCCGCCGCTCGATCACCCCCGGCCGGCCGACGACAGTCTCACCGCGCTCGCCGGCTGGCTCGAGGCCGAACTCGATCGCAACGCAATTCGCGTTTTGCCGCCCCCCGGGCTGCATCGGCTTAACCGCGTCGAGTACGCCAACGCCGTCCGCGACTTGCTCGACGTCGAGGTCGACGTCTCCGGGATGCTGCCTCCGGACGACTCGAGCCGCGGCTTCGACAATCAGGCCGGCACGCTCGGGCTGTCGCCGGCGTTGCTCGAAGCGTATCTGTCGGCGGCGGGCAAGATCAGCAGACTCGCGGTCGGCGCCGCCACCACGCCGACGCAAGCGGTCTATCGCGTGCCCGCGGATGCGACGCAGAACTACCACGTGCCGGGGCTGCCGCTCGGAACGCGGGGCGGGCTCGCAATCGAGCACACCTTTCCGGCCGACGGCGAGTACGTGATCAAAGTGTTCGCGGTCAACCGCGGCAACATGGGCAACTTCGAGCCGTTCGGCGAGGTGGAGGGAGAACGGCTCGAGGTCTCCCTCGACGGCCGCCGGCTCGCGCTCGTCGACTGGGATGCCGCCTTCGCCCGCGGCGCAGGCCCGCGCGGACAGCTGCGGACGATCGACGTCCGCGTGCCGGTCACCGCCGGCGCGCACGCCGTCGGCGTGACCTTCCTCGCAACCAATCTCGCGCCGCTGCTCGACCTAAACGATGCGTTCGAGCGGAGCACGATCGAGACGGGCGGCTTGCCCGGTTTCACGTTCTACCCGCACATCGGCAGCGTCCGGATCGACGGCCCCTACGACGCCGTCACGCCGACCGATACGCCGAGCCGCCGGAAGATCTTCACCTGCCGGCCGGCGGCGCCTGCGGAGGAGCGCGCCTGCGCCGAAACGATAGTGCGAGACCTCGCCCGGCGCGCTTATCGCGGCCAGCAGACGGACGAGGACCTCGCGCGTCTGCTGGAGCTCTACGAGGAGTGGCACGCCCGCGGCGGCTTCGAGCACGGTATCGAGATGGCGCTGCAGCGTATCCTCGCGGACCCGAAGTTCCTGTACCGCATCGAGGTCGAGCCAGACGGCGCCACACCGGGAGAGATCTATCCGCTCGGCGGTCTCGAGCTCGCGTCGCGGTTGTCATTCTTCCTCTGGAGCAGCATCCCGGATGAGGAGCTCCTGTCGCTCGCGGAGCAGAACCGCCTCCAGGATCCGGCCGTTCTGACCGCGCAAGTCGCGCGGATGCTGGAAGATCCTCGCGCTTTCCGGCTCACGGAGAGCTTCGCCGGTCAATGGCTGAGCCTGCGCGCGCTCGACGGGCACGCGCCTCTGACGCACGCGTTTCCGGATTTCGACGACAACCTGCGCGACGCCTTCCGCCGCGAGACGGAGCTGCTCTTCGACAGCCTGATTCGCGAGAACGGCAGCGTGCTGCGCCTCCTCGACGCGGACTACACGTTCGTCGACGAGCGTTTGGCGAAGCACTATGGAATACCGGGCGTAAAAGGCAGTCACTTCCGCCGAGTCGAGCTCGGGGGCGACCTCGACGCCCGCCGCGGCCTGCTGGGCAAAGGGGCGCTGCTAACCGTCTGGTCTCAGCCGGTCCGAACGTCGCCCGTCATCCGCGGCTATCGCGTGCTGCAAGATCTGTTGGGGGTACCCCCGCCGCCGCCGCCGCCGAACGTGCCGGACCTCGAGCCCGTCGCGACCGACGCGGCGGGCAACGCACGCCAACCTCCTCTCCGCGAGCAGCTCGAGCGCCACCGCGCCGATCCCGCGTGCTTCGGCTGCCACGCGCTGATGGATCCGATCGGTTTCGCGCTCGAGCCGTTCGATGCGATCGGGCGCTGGCGGGAGGAGGATGCGGGCAGCCCGATCGATTCATCTGCCGTGATGTACGATGGCACGCCGATCGACGGGCCGGCGGATCTGCGCGCATTCCTCGCGGCGCATGAGGAGCGCTTCGTCACGAACTTCGTGGAGAAGCTCCTCACCTACGCGCTCGGCCGCGGCGTCGAGCACTACGATATGCCGTACGTGCGCGAGATCGTGCGCGCAGCCGAAGCCGAGGAGTACGGGATGCGCGCGTTGCTCACGGCGGTCGTTCGAAGCGAAGCATTCCGCATGAACCGCAAGCCGGGTGCGAGTGGAGCATCGAGCACCGGGCCCGGAGGAGGATAGGCCGATGCTCGTGACCCGAAAACGTCTTCCGCGCCGCGCGTTCTTGCGAGGGGCCGGCGCGACGATCGCCCTGCCGTTTCTGGACGCGATGGTGCCGGCGCTCTCGTCCGTCGCCCGCGCCGCGGAGCGGCCGCCCAGCCGCTTCGTCGGCATCTTCATCCCGCACGGCGCGGCGCCCGGCTACTGGGTGCCCGAGGAGAGCGGCCCGGGGTTCGCGTTTCCGTTCATCTGGAAGCCGCTCGAGCCTTTTCGCAAGCGCGTCGTGCTGACGAGCGGGCTCTGGGCGGCATCCTCGGAGAACCCTCCGGGCGTCACCGGCGCGGACCATTTCGTCGCGGCGGCGTACCTGTGCGGCCGCAAGCCGAAGAAAACCACGGGGCCGGACGTCGAGGCGGGCACGACGATCGATCAGGTCATCGCCGCGCACATCGGCCAGGACACGTTGCTGCCGTCACTGCAGCTGGCGGTCGAGGATCCCGGTGCGAACGCGAGCGGCTGCGGCGAGGGCTACAGCTGCGTTTACACCAACACGATCTCCTGGGCGGCGCCAAATCGGCCGCTGCCGATGGAGATCAACCCGCAGGTCGTATTCGAGCGCCTGTTCGGCGACGGCGGCACGCCCGAGGATCGTGCTGCCCGCCGCGAGCAGCAACGGAGCATCCTCGATTCGATCACCGGCAGCCTCGCCTCGCTCGAGCGCAAGCTCGGCGCCGGCGACCGGGCACGGATCGAGCAGTACCTCGAGGACGTCCGGGAGATCGAGCGCAGGCTTGCCATCGCCGCGGCCGCGTCGACCGATCTGCCGGAAGAGATGACGATGCCGACGGGTGTGCCGGAGTCGTTCGACGTGCACATCAAGCTGCAGTTCGACCTGCTCGCGCTCGCGTTCCAGAGCGACATCACTCGCGTGGCGACGCTGCTCTACGCGCGGGATCTAACGGGTCGGGTGTATCCGGAGAGCGGCACGGACGTAAGCTTCCATGGCAGCTCCCACCATGCGGAAGACCCCGGGCGGATCGCGCAGTACGCACGGCTCAATCAATACCACGTGAAGACGCTCGCCTACTTCATCGACAAGCTGAGCCGCACTCCCGAGGCCGAAGGCACGCTGCTCGATCACTCGCTCGTGCTGTACGGCTCGAACATGGGTAACTCGAACCAGCACTTGCACGTCGACGTCCCGCACGTCCTGATCGGTGGTGCGTCGGGTCAAATCCGCGGCGATCGGCACCTGACGTACCCGACCCGCACGGTGCCGACGGGGAACTTGCTGCTCAGCCTTCTGCACCTCTACGGCGTCGAGGCCGAGCAGTTCGGCGACAGCACCGGGCCGCTCGACGGGCTCGTATAGCCGCCTGACGCGGCGGCGGAGCGAAGGGCGGTCCCCGGCGACGCCGGCTAGGTTCGTTGCGCTCGCTCGAGCGCGCGAGCGAGCCTAGTCACGATCGGCAGGTCGGCCGGCAGCAGGCCGATCGTGCGGAGCTCCTCCACCGTCACCCACCGCAGCTCCTGCCGCTCGCGGCCGTGCGGCTC
>CAYWGQ010000122.1:0-11470 GCA_964457725.1 uncultured Gammaproteobacteria bacterium | reverse complement strand
TGATCACGTAGAACTGATGCTGCTCGTCGCTCGCGGCCGGCAGCGTCTCGGCGCGCACGCGGATGCCGGCGTGCTGCCGCTCGAAGTCGCCGAGGAGCGCGTCGAACGCCGCGGGATCGCCGAAGAGCTTCGCGTGCTTGAAGACGATCGTGCGCGCGCCCGGCGCGTCGGGCGGCGGCTCCGTGCCGCCGCACCCGCCGAGCAGCAGCGCCGCGGCCGCGAGGGTCGCGAGCGCGCGCGGCGTCGAGAGGATCGCGCGGAGCATCGATTGAGGGTACCAACAGCCCGCCGGTCAGGCGAACGCGGCTCCGGAGCCCCCGGCGGGACGGGTCCCGCCGCGGCGCCGCGGTCAGCTACCAGTCGAGCCCGCGGTAGTGCCCGCGCGCCTCGAGCAGCTGCATCTCGGCGAGGATCGCCGCTTGCCGGCCGCGGACGTAGGCCGACGGCGAGGCCGCCGAGTAGCGCTTCGGGCTCGGCAGCACGGCGGCGAGGAGCGCGGCTTGCGCGGCCGTGAGTTGCGACGCGTCGGCGCCGAAGACTTCGCGCGCGGCGGCCTGGACGCCGAACACGTTCGGGCCGAGCTCGGCCACGTTCAGGTAGATCTCGAGAATCCGCTGCTTCGGCAGCAGCGTCTCGAGCAGCAGCGCGAAATACGCCTCGAGCGCCTTGCGCACGAAGCTTCTGCCGTTCCACAGAAACACGTTCTTCGCGACCTGCTGCGTGATCGTCGAGGCGCCGCGCAAGCCCTCGCCGCGCCGATAGTCCTCGAGCGCCCGCCCGATCGAGTCGAAATCGAAGCCGTTGTGGATGAGGAACTTCTGGTCTTCCGCGGCGATGACCGCTCGCGCGAGCTCGACGGCGATCCGGTCGCGATCCACCCACTCGTAGCGGATCGCGCGCAGCGGTCCGGGCTCGAGCAGCATCACCGCGCTCGTCCACGGCGGCACGTAGCGGAGCAGCGCGACCGCGCCGACGCTCGCGGCGACGAGCGCCAAGGCGCCGCCTGCGACCGTGCGCACCAGAATCGACAGCAGCGAGATGCGGCGACGGCGCCGAGCCATGCGAATCCTCCCGGCGCGGACGATAACCGGCGCGCGGGCGTCGTGCCATGCGCGCGATCACCCGCGGAGCGGCCGTGCCGCGGTGGTACACTGCCGGCAGCGGCGGCACCGCGATTTCTCAAGGGGCCATGATCGACCGCAAGCTACTCGCCGATCTCGGCATACCGAGCGCCTACGGAACCGATCCGCGGCTGCCGGACTACGCCGAGGCGGCGCAGCTGACCGAAGTCGAGCCGAACATCATCGGGCGCATGCAGCGTCTCGCGCCTGCGACCGCGCGCGCATGGCGGCGAATGAAGCTCGCGGCGCGCCGCGACGGCATCGAGCTGCTGCTCGTCTCCGGCTTCAGGAGCATCCGCTATCAAGCCGAGCTCTTCCGGAGCAAGCTCGCGGCCGGGCAGCCGATCGAGCAAATCCTGCGCGTCAACGCCGCGCCCGGCTTCAGCCAGCATCACACCGGGAAGGCCGTCGACGTCGCGACGCCGGGTTTCCGCCCGCTGACGGAAGAGTTCGAGTCGTCGGAGGCGTTCGAGTGGCTCTGCGTCAACGCCGCGCGCTTCGAGTTTTACATGCCCTACGGACGCGACAATCCGTTCGGGTTCGTCTACGAGCCCTGGCACTGGGCGCAGCTGAAGCCCGAGCAGCTGGCGCCCGAGGACGCACGGGAAGCGAAATAGCCGAACGGGAGTCACGATGAGGAACGCAATGTCCAGGCTTCGAGCCGCGGCCGCGCTGCTGCTCGCGTTCTCCGCGAGCGGAGCGTTCGCCGAGACGATCCGCCAGTGGCAGTTCGTGCCCGCGGACGACGGCTACCGGCTCGAGCTCGCCGAGGTGCCGCGCCCGACTGCAGGGCCGAACGAGGTCCTCGTCCGCGTGCGCGCGACCTCGCTGAACCGGCGAGACTTGCTGATGCTCGGCGGCCGGTACGGCCGCGGCGGCGTGGTACCCGGCGGGATCCCGCTCTCGGACGGCGCGGGTGAGGTCATCGAGGTCGGGCCGGGCGTCACGCGTTTTCGCGTCGGCGACCGCGTCGCCGGCATCTTTTTCGAGCGGTGGCTCGACGGCCGCCGAACGGCGGAAGGCCTGCAATCGGCGCGCGGCGGCGGACCGGGAGGGATGCTGTCCGAGGTGATCGTGTCGAGCGAGCAGAGCCTCGTCCGCATTCCGGACTACCTGTCGTTCGAGGAGGCCGCGACGCTGCCGTGCGCGGCGGTCACGGCGTGGGTCGGGCTGTTCAAGCACGGCAACGTGCAGGCCGGCGACTACGTGCTGCTCGAAGGCACGGGCGGCGTCTCGAGCTTCGGCCTGCTGCTCGCGGCGGCGGCCGGCGCGAAGCCGATCATCACGAGCTCGAGCGACGAGAAGCTCGCCGAGGCGCGGGAGCTCGGCGCGTTCGGCACGGTGAACTACCGCACGAACCCGGATTGGCAGCGCGAGGTCCGCGCGCTGACCGGCGACCACGGCGTCGATCACGTGCTCGAGGTCGGCGGCGAGGATACGCTGCCGAAAGCGCTCGAAGCGCTCGCGCTCGACGGCCACATCGCGTTGATCGGCGGGCTCTCCGGTTTCGGTGCGGACATTCCGGCCGGTGCGCTGATGGGCCTCGGCGCTCGCGCGACCGGCATCTACGTCGGCTCGCGCGAGGATTTCGAGTCCATGAACGCGTTCCTCGCGGAGCACCAGATCCGGCCGGTGATCGATCGCGTGTTCGAGCTCGAGCAGGCGCCCGAAGCGTTCGAATACATGGCGACCGGGAGCTTTCTCGGGAAGATCGTCATTCGCTTGTGACGTGAGCCGCGCCGAGCGGGACAAGTGGGACGAGCGCTATCGCTCCGGAAGCTACGCCGAGCGCACGCACCCGACCGCTTTCCTCGCCGACCACCTCGCGGAGCTGCCGCGCGGCCGCGCGCTCGACGTCGCCTGCGGCAGAGGCCGGAATGCGCTCCACCTCGCGGCGCACGGCTACCGCGTCGACGCGGTCGATATCTCGCCGGTCGCGCTCGAGCTCGCGCGGGAGGCGGCGGCGGAGCGTAGCCTGACGGGGCTGCGCTTCCTCGAGGCCGACTTGGACGAGAACCCCGACGCTGCCTTGCCGGACGAGCGGTACGACCTGATCGTCTGGGTGCGCTACGTGAACGGGGCGCTGATGGCGCCGCTCGTCCGCCGGCTCGCTCCGGGCGGCTGCCTGCTCTGCGAGCAGCACCTCGTTTGGGAGGGCGAGGTGGCCGGCCCCGCGAGCGCGCGCTTTCGGCTGCGGCCGAACGAGCTGCTGCGCTCGTTTCTCGCGGCGGACGCCGCGGGCGTGGCGCTCGTCCGCTACTACCGCGAGGGCCTCGTGACGGATCCGGACGGCCGCGCCGCAGCGCTCGCCCAGCTGCTCGGCTCGGCCGCAGCGTAATTGCGTGCCGCAGCACACTTTTCCGGCCGAGCGGACACTAAGCTGCTCGCGACGGCTGGGATCGAAAGCATGATGCGCTGCACGCATTCGCGCCGCGCCCGATGCGGCGGGGACGGGTGTCGCCGGCCGCCGCAGCGCGGCGCCCGGCTTCTCGTGCTCGCCGTCTTCGCCGCGGCCGCTTTGCTCACCGAGGATGCGCTCCTCGCCCAGCCCGAGACGGCGGAGGCGGTGCTCGCCGCCGAGCGCGCGTTGCTCGAGGAGCGGGGCGCGACGATCGGCCGCGTGAACATCACCGTCGAGAACGTCTTCGATCCGAACAACCCGGACGAGGACAAGCCGCTCTACCGCTGGGCGAACCGCGTGCACGTCAGAACGCGGGAGTCGGTCATCGAGAGCATCCTGCTCTTTCGGCCGGGCGATCGCTTCGAGGCGCGGCTGCTCGAGGAGTCGGCGCGGCTGCTGCGCGCGCGGAACTTCCTCGCCGAAGCGGCCGTGAGCCACGGGCAGTACGATGCGGCGACGAACACGGTCGACGTGAACGTCTGGGTGCGCGATTCCTGGTCGCTCGCCCCGGACTTGAAGCTCGGCCGCAGCGGCGGCGAGAACGAGTTCGGCATCGGTGTGTCCGACGGCAACCTGCTCGGCCTCGGCAAGGATCTGACGGTCTCCTACGAGGAGGACGTGGACCGCGACGAGACGCTCGTCGCCTACGGCGATCGGAACGTCCGCGGCACGCGCGTGCGGCTGCAAACCGTGCTCGCGAACGCGAGCGACGGCCACCGCCGGATCCTGAGCGCCGAGCGGCCGTTCTTCGCGCTGGACACGCGCTGGTCGCTCGGCGGCAGCGTGCACGACGAGCGGCGCGTCGACTCGATGTACGACTTGGGCGAGGTCGTCGACGAGTTCGAGCACGACATTCGCGCATTGACGCTGCACGGCGGCTGGTCCCGGGGTTACGTCGCCGGCCGCACGCTCCGCTGGCTCGGCGGCCTGACGTTCGAGGAGCACCGCTTCGCACCGGCGGCGGACGTGCCGCAGCCGTTGCTGCTGCCGGAGGATCGCGAGCTCGTCTACCCGTGGGTCGGCTTCGAGCTCGTCTACGACGATTATCGCGAGATGCGCGAGCTGAACGACATGGGCCGCACCGAGGACATCTCGCTCGGCTTGAACCTGTCCGCGAGCGTCGGCTACTCGAGCGACGCGTTCGGCGCCGACCGCGATGCGTGGATCTTCCGGGCGGGCGCGTCGAAGGGATGGGAGCCCGGCGGCTCCGGCCGCCTGCTGCTGGTCGAGACGAGCGCGGCCGCGCGGTCGGAGGACGGCGAGCTCAGGAACTCCGTGGTTTCGGCGGCGGCGCGCTACTACCGCCGCAATCTCGGCCGGCACCTCTTCACCGCGCAGCTCGCGGCCGTCGCGAGCAACCGGCTCGACGCGGAGAACCAGGTGCTCCTCGGCGGCGACAACGGCCTCCGAGGCTATCCGCTCCGCTACCAAGCGGGCGAGCACTCGGCCGTGCTCACGCTCGAGCAGCGGTTCTTCACGAGCTGGTATCCGGCGCGGCTCTTCCGCGTCGGCTACGCGGTTTTCATGGACGCGGGCCGCGTCTGGGGCGACGATCCGCGCGCGACGGGAGGCCTCGGGACGCTCTACGACGTCGGCGTCGGCTTGCGCTTGAGCTCGCCGCGCTCGAGCGGCCGCTCGATCGTGCACATCGATCTCGCTTTCCCGCTCGAGGGCAACTCGGGGATCGACGGGATGCAGCTCCTGGTCGAGACGAAGGCCTCGTTCTGACCCCGCCGCTGCGGAGCGGCCGCTAGAACGGGTTGCCGTCGATGTCGATCGCCCGCGGTAACGCCTTCACGCGATCCATCCAGCGGCGCAGGTTCGTCCAGCGCGACGTGTCGTAACCGGAGACGTCGAGCATCGAGATCGGCCCGAAGCAGGAAAGATCCGCGATCGTCGCGTGCGGCAGCGCGAGCCAGTGCCGGTCGGCGAGATGCTCGTCCATGATCTTCAGAATGTGATCGCAGCGCGCGTCGATCTCCTCGTCCGACAGCTTGATCGCGTCCGGTCGGCGAATCTTCGCGCGCTTCATCCACGGTCCCTGATGGACCTCGTTCGCGGACTTCGACAGCCACTCGGCGACCTTCGCTTCGCCCTCCGCATCCGACGGCAGCCAGCGGTCCGTGCGGTCGTACTGGCGCGCGAGATAGACGAGGCAGGCGTGGGAGTCGGCGATCGTGAAGTCGTTGTCGGTCAGCGCCGGCATCTGCCCGAAGCGGTTCAGCGACAGGAACGGCTCCCGCTTGTGCTCGCCGCCGTACATGTCGAGCTCGACCAGCTCGTACGGCAGCTCGAGCATCGAGAGAAGCAGCCGGACCTTGTAGCCGTTGATCGATGCGAGGGTTGCGTAAAGGCGGATCACGATCGAGCTCTCCGAGGGCGAGAGCGCAATGATAGCCCGGTCCGCCGCCGCGCTCGACCGCGCGGTGCTAGAAGAGCCGCGCGATGCCGACGCCGAGCCGTGTGCGCCGATAGGCGAGGGGTAGCGCGGTCGCGTCGTTGTCCTCCCACGCGAGCACCGCCCGCGCGAGCCAGCCCGAGCCGAGCTGCCGCGACGCGGTGAGATCGATCTCGAACAGATCCTCCTCCCGGGACTCGAGCGGGTAGCGGCTCGCGCGATAGGCGGCGCCGAGCTCGAGCGTCCAGTCCTGCCCGAGGTAGTGCTCGTAGCCGAGCGCGAGCCGATCGCGGTCCGCCGACACCGCGGGCTCCGCGCGATCGTTGCGCTCGAGCTCGTAGCGCGCGCGGAAGCGCCCCTGCGCGGTCGTGTGCGTGACGCCGACCCGCAGCCGGTCGCGCGTGCCGTCGACGTACGCGAACTCGGCCCCGAGCGGATCGAAGCGATCGTGCTGAACGCGAAGCTCGAGCTCGAGCCCGAGGCGGAGCGTGCGGGCGAACGTCACGCCCGCGCCGAGCTGCGCCTCGAAGCCGTCGCCGTCCAGGCGGCTGCGGTCGTAGTGCGGCCCCGCCTCGATCCGCCACGCGCCTGCGCGGCCGAGGTAGCGCGCGCCGATCCGCACCGCATCCTGATCGAACGCGCCGGCGTCGGGATAGCGGACGACGTAGCCGCTCAGATAGAGCGCGAACGGCACGCCGGCGAACGGTTCGCCCGACGCGACCGCGAGCACCTCCGCGAACGGGCTCGCGCTCGATACGCCGGCCGGCAGGCTCGATTCCTCGAGCAGCACGACGTTGTCGTCGCGGCCGGCCTGCAGCTCGAGATAGCGGGTCCAGCGGGGCGCCGCGGCCGGCGGCGGAGTCTCGCCGTCCGCGGTCCGCTCGAGCATCGCGGCCGCGAGCGCGGCGATCCGCTCATCGTCGCCGTCCGCCGCGCGCGCGAAGGCCGCGCGCGCGTTTTCCGTGCGCCCGGCCGCGAGCTCCGCGAGGCCGAGGTTGTACTCGGCGATCGCGCGAAGCTCGGGGGAACGCTCGGCGAGGCGGCCGAAAGCCGCGGCCGCAGCGTCGTGCTGGCCGAGCCGATAGCGGCTCACGCCGATGTTGTAGAGCGCGGCCGGCTCGTCCGCGCCGGCGGCGAGCGCCGCCTCGAAGAGCTCGACCGCCGCGCGGTAGTCGCCGGCCTCGAAGCGCGCCGTGGCCGCCGCGAATGCAGCGCTCGCGCCGCCGCCTTCGGGCGCTTGCGCGGGCACCGCGCGCGCGGCCGCGAGCGCGAGCGTAACGGCTGCGATCCGGACGGCTCGCCCGGCGCGAATGCGGGTCGGCGGCGCCATTCGCCGCCCAGTGTACCTGCTGGGTGAGAGGCGACCGGAGCAGTCGCCGGAAGGAGACGGGCGCTACTCGTTCGGTCGTTCGGGGCGGCCGGGCGGCCGCTCCGGCGCGCCGCGGCCCGCGTTCTCGCGGTTCTCGCGCGCCTCTTCGGACATCTGCCGGCCGAGCTCGCGCCCGCGCTCGCGCGCCCGGTCGGCCGTCTCGCGCCCGCGCTCGGCGCGCTCCGCCGACGCGGGCAGCTCGGGGCGCTCCGGCGGCCCGAGCCGCTCCGGCCGTTCCCCGCGCTCCGGCCGCTCGGTCGGGCCGGCCGGGCGCTCGGGCCGCGCGGCTTCGCCTGCGCGCCCGGGCGCCTCGGAAGCCGCGCCGCCGCGGTCGCTCTCGCCGTTCTCGGCGCCGCGGTCGCGCACGACCGCATCGCGCGGCGGCAGCTCGATCCTGCGCGTGATCGGCTCGGCCGAGCGCGCGCCCTCCGGCAGCAGCTCCATCGTCAAGTCGAGCGACTCGGCGCGCGACTGTGCGAACGAGCCGCTCGCGTACAGCGTGATCGCGAGGACCAGCAGCACCACGATGACCGGCTTCAGTATCCTCATGGCCGTGCTCCCCCCACTGAGAGACTGACCGCTTAACACGTGCAAACCCTCGCCGCGTTCCCTGGACGGCATCGTCAACTCCGCGCGATGACGTCGACGACGAACGTCCGGCGGCGTTCGCCGTGAACGACCTCGACCATCAGCTGGCCGCTGCCCGCGCCGAGCGCGACGATCGGCAGGGACAGCTCGTTCACGCCGCGCTCGAGATCGGTCGTCCAACGCAGCTCGCGCACGTCGTAGCCGTCGAGGCCGATCGCGCCGGTCACGGCGACGTGGATTTCGACCCCGCGCAGCGCTTCGTTCGCCGAAAGCGCGACGTTCACGTCCCGAACGGCACCGGTCGCGAGCGCGATCTGCGGGGCGGCGGCGGCCGGCGACGGCCCGTCGCGCCCGATCCATGAGCCGATCGCGAGCGCGAGCGCGGCCGCGGCGGCGCCGCCCGTCGCAACGCCGGCCCAGAACCCGCGGGAGCGGGCGGCCGGCGCGGCGGGTGCGCGCAGCGAGCGCTCGATCGCCCGGCGCGCGGCCCCGGGCGAGGGCGGCGGCACGGCGCGCGCGCGCTCGCTCGCGAGCACCGCGAGCGCCGCGAGCGCACGGCGGCACTCCGGGCAGCTCGCCGCGTGTGCTTCGGCCGCGGCCAGCTCCGCGGCATCCCGCGGCGCGCGGCCGCGCAACGTTTCGACGACTTCTGCACAGCTCATGGCCGGCCTCCGCTTCGTGCGGCGAGCAACGCGACGCTCGCCGTCTCTTCGTGCTGCAGGAACGCGCCGAGCCGCGCGCGCGCGCGGTGCAGGCGCGATTTGAGCGTGCCTTCCTTGAGCCCGGTCAGCTCGTTCAGCTCCCGCAGCGAGTAGCCTTCGATGTCGTGCAGCGCGAGCAGCGCACGCTGCTCTTTGTCGAGCCGCTGCCAGGCCCGATCCAGCCGCTCGGCGCGCTGCGCCGCCGCGGCGCCGTCCGCCGCGTCGTGCTCGGCGGACGGCATCGCGGCGGCGTCCAGAGTCTCGAGCGATGCGACGTGCCGGCGCTCGTAGCGGCGCGAGAGGTCGACGAACAGCCGGTACAGCACGCGCATCAGCCAGCCGCGCGGCTGCTCGAGCCGCTCGAGCTCGTCGAGCCGCGGAACCGCGCGCACGCACACCTCCTGCACGAGGTCCTCGGCGTCGTGGCTCGATCGGGTGAACCGATAGGCGACGCGATACAGCGCGTCGTAATGCGCGAGCACCAGCGCCTCGAACCGCTGCGCGGCCGACTTGCCTCCGGGAATGACGGTCAGCTTGCCCATCGCACGCACACGTTACACGGCCGAGGATGGGTTCGGTTCCGTCCGGATCGCACCCCGCGAAGACGGCAAGCCGAGTACGCGGTGTTATGTCAATTCGGGGGAACCGCGCCGGCGCTCGGCCGTGTGAGCGCTCCGTGGGGGCGGCTCGCCTCGTGGGAAAGGATTCTGGAGCAGCGAATGAAGAACGACCAACGGACCTGGCTCGTCGCGGGGCTCGCGGCGGCGCTCGGGGCTTGCTCGAGTGGGGGCGGTGACGATGCCGGCACGATCGGGGGCGGCACGGGGACGCTGAGCCTCGCGCTGATGGACGCGCCGGTCGACGGCGTGGAGAACGTGCTCGTCGAGATCGCCGGGATCTCGGTCAAGCCCGCGGACGGCCCGCCCGTCGAGCTCGAGCTCGCGGCCGCGCCGCTCGAGCTCGATCTGCTCGAGCTGACCGACGAGAACGCGGCCGTGCTGATCGACGGCGCGGTCGTCGAGGCCGGCGCGTACGAGTGGATCGAGCTCGACGTGAACGCCGCGCACGACGGGGTGTTCGATTCTTACGTGGTCGCTCGCGACGGGACGTGGCACGAGATCCGCGTGCCGAGCGGCCGGGTGCGGCTCGTCGGCGGCTTCGACGTCGCAGCGGGCGAGGCCGTCCGGTTCCTGATCGATTGGGACGTGCGCAAGGCGCTCGTCGATCCGCCGGGGCTACCGGGCTACCTGCTGCGCCCGGCGTTCCGCGTCCTCGACGCGGTCGGGTACGGCGTGATCACCGGCAGCGTCAGCGGCACGCTGATCGCGGACCCGAGCTGCCTCGAGGACACGCCGGACGAGGCGGATCCGGACGTCGGCAACGTCGTTTACATCTTCGCCGGCGCCGACGTGTCGCCCGACGACCTCGACGGCACGGACGATGCGGTCGCGACCGCCGCGCTCGTGCAGGACGGCACGGACTACGTGTTCCGCGCGGTGGTCGCGCCTAGCGCGACGCCCTATACCGTCGCGTGGACCTGCCAGGCCGCGAGCGACGTGCCGGACGAGGACGACGACATCGTGTTCTCCGCCGGCATGAACGTCGACGTGCCGACGGCGGATACGGTCGCCGTCGTCACGTTCGAGTAGCAGAGGCGGTTTCGCCTACAGCCGGCGGAACACGAGCAGCGCGCGGCCGGCCGGCGTCAACGTGTAGGCCGTTTCGCCGTTGCCGGCGCCGAGCGTCGTCGCGAGCAGCTTCAGCCGGACGAGCCGCTTGCAACGCTCGGCGACCTGATCCCGCCGCACCTCGAGCTCGGCCGCGAGCTCGCTCGTCGCGAGCGCGTAGCCGGGCTCGAGGGCGGCATGCAGCTTCAGCGTGCGGATCTCGTCGGCGTCGAGCTCGAGCTCCTCGTCGATCAGCACGGGCTCGACCTTGCGGCGCGGCGCCTTGCCGTGATGGCGGAGCTTCAGCCGTCGCATCGCGACGCGGTAGAGCCGGCACGCTTCCTGCCAGCCGCGGACGATCGCCGCCGTCAGCGCCTCGTCCGCATCGCGGACGGCCCGGTAGCCGATCGACCCGCCGATCGCGAGCGCGATCCAGCCGAGCGCGCTCAGGAATCCCGACAGCACGCCGCCGTAGGCGCTCGCGTCGAGCTCGAGGAAACGCGCGACCGGCGGTGCGTATTCCGCCGCGGCCCAGATCGCCCAGTCGCCGGGCAGGAAGAAGAACTCCGCGAGCCAGTCGCCCGCGTCGTCCAGGGTGATCGCGCCGTCGCCGTTCGTGTCCTCGAACGCCGCGGTGGCGGGTTTCGCGAGGGTGCTCATTGCGCCCGCAACTCCTTGCCTTGAGCGCCGTCGGCGGCAGTCTGCGCCGGGGGGAGGCCTGCGGCAACGCGGTTTTGACAGAACACGAGCGCGGCGCGGCGAACGGCGTATAATGCCGCACTTTTTCCGCGCCCCCGGGCCTCCGATGTTCCCTACCGCGAAGCTCCGCAACATCGCGATCATCGCGCACGTCGATCACGGCAAGACGACGCTCGTCGACCGGCTGCTGCAGCAGTCCGGCACGATCGACGCGCGCACCGTGCTGCCCGAGCGCGTGATGGACTCGAACGACCTCGAGCGCGAGCGCGGCATCACGATCCTCGCGAAGAACACCGCGATCCGCTGGGACGACTGGCGCATCAACATCGTCGACACGCCCGGCCACGCGGATTTCGGCGGCGAGGTGGAACGGGTGCTGTCGATGGTCGACGGCGTGCTCTTGCTCGTCGACGCGGTCGACGGGCCGATGCCGCAGACTCGATTCGTGACGCAGAAGGCGTTCGCGCGCGGGTTCACGCCGATCGTCGTGATCAACAAGATCGACCGCGACGGCGCGCGGCCGGGC
>CAYWGQ010000121.1:0-11726 GCA_964457725.1 uncultured Gammaproteobacteria bacterium | reverse complement strand
CGGCTCGTGTCGCCGTGGAAGCCGTCCTTGATGACCGTGACGTCGATGTTCAGGAAATCGCCGTTCTTCAGCACGCGCTCGCCCGGGATGCCGTGGCAAACCACGTGGTTCACCGACGTGCAGATCGACTTCGGGAAGCCCCTGTAGTTCAGCGGCGCGGGCACGGCGTCGAGCTCCCCGACGATGTACTCGTGGCAGATGCGGTCGAGCTCGTTCGTCGTGATGCCCGGGCGCACGTGCTCGCCGATCATGTCGAGCACGTCCGCCGCGAGCCGTCCGGCGACGCGCATCTTCTCCTGCTCCTCAGGCGTCTTGATCGTAATCGTCATGCTCGGAGCTCGGTTCAGCACGTACGCGGGCTCGTCGGGGAAGGGGGGAACCGCGCGGCAGGCGCGCCGCCGCTCGGCGTTGTTGCAGCAAAGCCGCTATGGTATAAAGCGCGCGTTTCCCAGGCAACGTGCGAGCCGACACCGGCTCGTTCGAATTCACACACGCGCTGACAACCGTTGGCCGGGTGCCCCGTAAGGGGTCGTCAGCGGAGCGCGTGGAGGTTCAACCCGAGGAGCTTCCATGACCGACGTCACCATGCGCCGGATGCTGGAAGCGGGTGTGCATTTTGGGCACCAAACCCGCTTCTGGAACCCGAAGATGGCGCCTTTCATCTTCGGCGAGCGCAACAAGATACACATTATTAATCTCGAGCGGACGCTGCCGATGTTCCTCGAGGCGGCGGAGTTCGTCCGCCGGCTCGTCGCGGACGGCGGCACCGTGCTGTTCGTCGGGTCGAAGCGCGCCGCGCGGCAGTCGATCTCGGAGCAGGCGCAGCGCTGCGGCATGCCGTACGTGAGCCAGCGCTGGCTCGGCGGCATGCTGACGAACTTCAAGACGATCCGCCAATCGATCAAGCGCTTGCACGAGCTCGAGGAGATCACCGAGGCCGGCGCGAGCACCGAGTTCACGAAGAAGGAGATGCTGCGGCTCGTCCGCGAGCGGGACAAGCTCGAGCGGGCGCTCGGCGGCATCAAGAACATGGATTCGCTGCCCGACGCGGTGTTCATCGTCGATGTCGGCCACGAGGAGATCGCCGTGCGCGAGGCGCGCAAGCTCGGGATCCCGGTGGTCGCGATCGTCGATACGAACTGCTCGCCGGACGGCATCGACTATCCGATCCCCGGCAACGACGACGCGATGCGGGCGATCGAGCTCTACGCGACGGGGATCGCGGATGCCGTGCTGAACGGCAAGGCGTCGCTGCCCGAGGTGCCGAGCGGCGACGACGAGTTCGTCGAGCTCGACGAGGCCGGACGGCCGAAGGTCGAGCGAGGCCGCAAGGCGCCCGCGAAGAAGCGCGGCCGCGTCGCGAAGGTCAGCTCGAAGCCGCGCCCGAAGGCGGTCGAGGCTGCCGGCGAGGGCGCGGAAGGCGGCGACGGCGCGGAAGGCGGCGACGACGGCGCGGCCGGCGCCGACGAGGCGGCCGAGACGCCGCCGGGCGTCGAGAACGTCGAGGACGAGGCGCAGGCCTAGCGTGCCCCCGCGCGAAACGGAAGAACGATCGGTAGGAGAGAACCGGCGATGGACGTGAAACCGGCTCTGGTTAAGGAACTGCGCGAGCGCACGGGCGCCGGCATGATGGATTGCAAGCGCGCGCTCGTCGAGGCCGGGGGCGATATCGATCAGGCGGTCGAGATCCTCCGCAAGGCCGGTCAGGCGAAGGCGGACAAGAAGGCCTCGCGCGTCGCGGCCGACGGCGTCGTGCTGATCGAGAGCGCGGGCGCCCGCCACGTGATCGTCGAAGTGAACTCCGAGACCGACTTCGTCGCGAAGGACCAGAGCTTCCGCGATTTCGCGGCGCTCGCGGCGAAAGCCGCGCTCGAGGGCGAAGCCGCCGACGTCGCCGCGCTGATGGAGAGCAAGGTCGACGGCCAGACGCTCGAGGAGCGCCGCAAGGAGCTCGTCGCGAAGGTCGGCGAGAACATCTCGGTCCGGCGGTTCGAGCGGCTCGAGTCCTCCGGCACGGTCGGCAGCTACATCCACATGGGCCGCATCGGTGCCCTCGTCGAGCTCGAAGGCGGCTCGGCCGAGCTCGCGCGCGATCTCGCGATGCAGGTCGCCGCCTCCTCGCCGCGGTTCGTCTCGCCGGACGACGTGCCGGCGGACGAGATCGCGAAGGAGCGGGAGATCCTCGCCGCGCAGGCGGCGCAGGAAGGCAAGCCGGCCGAGATCGTCCAGAAGATGGTCGAGGGGCGGCTCCGCAAGCATCTCGACGAGATCACTCTCGTCGGGCAGCCGTTCGTGAAGGATCCGGACCGCCGCGTGCGCGACCTGCTGAAGCAGGCCGGCGCGAAGGTGAAGCGCTTCGTCCGCTACGGCGTCGGCGAAGGCATCGAGAAGCAAGAGAGCGACTTCGCCGAGGAGGTGCGGCGGCTCAGCCAAGGAAACGATGGCGGAGCCTAGGCGGAGCCGCTAATCTAGTGCAGCACGAGCGCGTCTCGGCACCTTGATTCGGCGCTCACAAGAGGATCCATGGCGCAGTCGCCCGCTTTTCGCCGCATCCTGCTGAAGCTTTCCGGCGAGGCGTTGCTGGGCAATCAGCAGTACGGCATCGACCCCGCCGTCATCCAACGCATCGCAGGCGAGATCGCGGAGATCGCGGGGCTCGGCGTCGAGGTCGGGCTGGTGATCGGCGGCGGCAACATCTTTCGCGGCGCCGGCCTGGCGGAGGCCGGCATGGACCGGATCACCGCGGATCACATGGGAATGCTTGCGACCGTGATCAACGCGCTCGCGCTGCAGGACGCGCTCGAGCGCAAAGGCGTGGTCGCCCGCGTGCTGTCCGCGCTCCAGATCCACGAGGTCTGCGAGGACTACATCCGCCGCCGCGCGGTGCGCCACCTCGAGAAAGGGCGGGTCACGATCTTCGCGGCCGGCACCGGCAACCCGTTCTTCACGACGGACACGGCCGCGAGCCTGCGCGCGATCGAGATCGGCGCCGACGTGCTGATCAAGGCGACGAAGGTCGACGGCGTCTATTCGGCCGATCCGATGAAAGACCCGACGGCGACGCGTTACCGCGCGCTGTCGTTCGACCAGGTGCTGCAGGACAAGCTGCGGGTGATGGATCACACGGCGATCGTGATGTGCCGGGAAAACAACCTGCCGCTGATCGTCTTCAACCTGAACAACCCCGGGGACCTGGTCCGGGTGGTCCGCGGCGAGCCCCTCGGCACGATGGTCGGCAACGAGCTGCCGCGCACGGGGACGGCGTCATGATCGAAGACGTCAAGAAAGACGCCGAGCAGCGGATGCAGAAATCCGTTGCCGCGCTCAAGGAAGAGATGAAGCGGCTGCGCACCGGGCGGGCACATCCCGGGCTCCTCGAGCACATCACCGTCGACTACTACGGCACGCAGGTGCCGATCAGCCAGACGTCGAACGTCGCCGTCGAGGACGCGCGCACGCTGACAGTGACGCCGTGGGAACGTAAGATGGTCCCGGTGGTGGAAAAAGCCATTTTGACGTCGGACCTCGGCCTCACGCCGGTCACGGCCGGCAGCGTGATCCGCGTGCCGTTGCCGCCGATGACCGAGCAGCGCCGTAAAGAGCTGGTCCGCGTGGTCCGTCACGAGGCCGAGGCGGGTCGCGTCGCGATCCGCAACGTGCGCCGCGACGCTTTGTCCGACGTGAAGGACCTGCTGAAGGAAAAGCTGATCAGCGAGGATGACGAGCGTCGCGCTCAGGAAGAGGTCCAAAAGCTCACCGACCGCTACATCGCGCAGATCGATGCCCTTCTCAAGGAGAAGGAAGCCGAGATCATGGAATTCTGAGCCGCGAGCCTCTGCCGCTGCATGGTCGCCAATCCGGCTCAGCCGAACCCGCAACGCCTGCTGCCGCGCCACGTGGCGGTGATCATGGACGGCAACGGCCGCTGGGCGCGGCGGCGTGCTCTGCCGCGGCAGGCCGGCCATCAGGCGGGCATCAAGCCGGTCCGTGCGACGGTCGAGCTCTGCGCGGAGCTCGGCATCGAGACGCTGACGCTGTTCGCGTTCTCGAGCGAGAACTGGCGGCGGCCACCCGACGAGGTTCGCGGGCTGATGTCGCTGTTCGTCGACGCGCTCGAGCGGGAAGTCGCCGAGCTCGACGCGAACGGCATCCGATTGCAGTTCATCGGTGACCTGTCGAAGCTGAACGCGCAGCTGCGCGCCGCATGCGAGGCCGCAGAGCGGCGCACGCGCAACAATCGCCGCATGACGCTCGTGATCGCGGTCGCGTACGGCGGTCGTTGGGATATCGTTCAGGCGGCACGGCAGCTCGCCGCAAGAGCCGCGGCCGGCGAGCTCGAGCCGGCCGCGATCGACGAGAGCGTGTTCGCCCGCGAGCTCGCGACGGCGCAATGCCCGCCGGTCGACCTGCTGATCCGGACGGGCGGCGAGCAGCGCATCAGCAACTTCCTGCTCTGGGACATCGCGTACGCCGAGGTGTTCTTCTCCGAGGTCCTGTGGCCGGACTTCACCGGGCAGGAGCTGCGCCGTGCGCTCGACTTCTACGCGCACCGCCAGCGTCGCTTCGGCAAGACCGGCGAACAGATCGAGGCCGTCGGTTGCTAGCGCAGCGGATCATCACGGCGCTCTTTCTGGGCGTCGGCGTCGTCGTGGTCGTGCTGTTCGCGCCGGAGACGGCGGTCCTCGCCGTCCTCGGTCTGTTGTGGGCGGCCGGCGCCTGGGAGTGGGCGCAGTTCGCTCGCCTGACCGGGGCGCAGCGAGTGCTCTATGCGCTCGCGGTCGCGGCCGCGATGGCCCCGGCGTTCCTGCCGTTCGAGGAGCGGGTGGCCGTGATCGCGCTTGCGGTCGCGCTCCTGTGGTGGGCGGTCGCGCTCGCCGCGGTGCTGACGTATCCCCGTCCGTACGGGCCGGTCGCCGCGGCATTCGCCGGCCTCGTCACGCTGTTGCCGCCGTGGTTCGTGTTCGCGTACCTCCTCAGGCTCGAGCCGCTCGGCCGCGAGCTCGCGTTGACGGCGTTCGTGATCGTCTGGGCCGCGGATATCGGCGCGTACGCATGCGGGCGCAGCTTCGGCCGGCGGAAGCTCGCGCCGCGGGTGAGCCCCGGCAAGACGTGGGAGGGCGTCAGCGGCGGGCTGCTCGCCGGGGCGCTCGTCGGGGTGGCGGCCGCGTGGCTGCTCGATCTGCCGGTGGGGGTGCTGATCGCGATCGCGGTCGCGACGGCGGCGATCTCGGTGCTCGGCGACCTGAACGTCAGTCTGTTCAAGCGCAACGTGGGGTTGAAGGACAGCGGGCGCCTGCTGCCCGGGCACGGCGGGGTGCTCGACCGCATCGACAGCCTGACCGCGGCGCTGCCGATCTTCGCGCTCGGCCTCGAGCTCGCCGGCCTGCTCGGCTGAGCGCCGAGCGGAACTCCGCGCCCGCCGCCCGGGTCTTTGTTCTCGTGGAGCCGCCGGAAGCGTGGCGGGCGGGTGCGTCGGCCGTTAGAGCCCGCGTGCTTGCGGCGACGTCGAGCACCCGCGGCGTTGCGGTGACACAACGGGGAGGCCACGGCCTCGGCGACGTGTGATGTCGAGATAGAATGCCGCGACGGCCAACAAGTGGAGACATCCGGCGTCAGGGCGCCGAGACCTGCCGATGATCGATTTCGTGCAATCCGTGCTCGCCTTCGTCGTCGCGATCGGCGTGCTCGTCGCCGTCCACGAGTTCGGCCATTTCTGGGTCGCCCGCCGACTCGGCTTCAAGGTCCTGCGCTACTCGATCGGCTTCGGCCGCCCGCTCCTGCGCTGGCGAGGCCGCGATCCGGACCGCGTCGAGTATTGGCTCTCGGCGATCCCGCTCGGCGGCTACGTCAAGATGCTCGACGAGCGCGAGGCTCCGGTCGACGGACCGGACGTCGAGCGCGCGTTCAACCGCCGTCCGGTCCCGCACCGGATCGCCGTGCTCCTCGCCGGCCCCGGCTTCAACGTCCTGTTCGCCGTGCTCGCCTTCTGGGTGATGTTCGTGACGGGCGTGCCCGGCGTGAAGCCGATCGTCGGCGCGGTCGCGCCGGGGTCGATTGCCGCGACGGCCGGTCTGCGCCCGGACGACGAGATCGTCGCGGTCGCCGGGCGCGAGACGCCGACCTGGGAGCAGGCGACCCTCGCGTTTCTCGACGAGCTGCTCGGCGACGGCCTGATCGAGCTCGAAGTCATCGGCGCGAACGGCGCCGTCCGGGAGCTCGTGCTCGACGTCCGCGGCAGGGGCTCGGAGCTCACCGAGCCCGCGGCGCTCTTCACCGGCCTCGGGCTCCGGCCCGCACCGGTGCCGCCGCCGGTGATCGGCGAGCTCGTGCCCGGCGAGGCCGCCGCGCAGGCGGGCCTGCAGCCGGGCGACCGCGTCGTCGCCGCGGACGGCATCGAGATCGCGACGTGGGAAGACTGGGTCGAGTTCGTCCGCGCCCGGCCGGGCGAGACGGTCGAGATCGGGGTGCTGCGCGGCGACGAGCGGCTCACGCTGCCGCTCGCGATCGGCACGACGGAAGCCGCGGACGGCACCGTGATCGGCCGGGTCGGTGCTTCCCCGGAGCTCACCCTGTCCCAGGAGACGATCGAGCGGCTCCGCGCCGAGGAGCACTACGGTGTGCTCGCCGCGGTGCCGCGGGCCCTCGATCGCACGTGGGAGACCACGGCGCTGACGGTGCGGATGCTCGGCGGCATGGTGCTCGGTAACGTCTCGGTCCGCAGCATCTCCGGGCCGATCTCGATCGCGGAGTTCGCCGGCGATTACGCGCAAGCGGGGCTCGCCGCGTTCTTCAGCTTCCTCGCCCTCGTCAGCATCAGCCTCGGCATCCTGAACCTGCTGCCGGTGCCGATACTCGACGGCGGCCAGATCGTCTACCAGGCCGTCGAGTGGCTGAAGGGCTCGCCGCTGTCCGAGCGTGCTATGGTATTCGGCCAGCAGATCGGCATGTTCCTGCTGATCGTTCTGATGACGTTCGTCTTTTATAACGACTTGAGCAGAATTTTCGGCTCATGAGGGGATCGATCCGACTGCTGGGCGCGCTGGCCGCCGCGTGCCTATCGACCGCGGTCAACGCTCAAGGCGATGGCTTCATCGTGCGCGACTTCCGCGTCGAGGGCGCGCAGCGAATCTCCCCCGGCACCGTCTACAACTACCTGCCGATCAACATCGGCGACCGCGTCGATCAGCACCGCGATCGCGAGGCGATCCGCGCGCTCTATCAGACCGGCTTCTTCCAGGACGTGGAGCTGCGCCGCGACGGCGACGTGCTCGTGATCGCGGTGCTCGAGCGCCCGTCGATCCAGGAGTTCACGTTCAGCGGCAACAAGGACATCAAGACCGAGGACCTCGAGCGCTCGCTGTCGGAGGTCGGTCTCGCGCAGGGCAAGACGTTCGACCGCTCGGTGCTCGAGGAAGTCACGCAGTTCCTGACGGAGCAGTACTACAGCCGCGGCAAGTATGCGGCGCGAATCACGCCGACGGTCGAGCCGCTCGAGGACAACCGCGTCCGCGTCTCGATCGAGATCGAGGAAGGCCAGCGCGCGAAGATTCGGCAGATCAACATCGTCGGCAACCAGGCGTTCTCGGACGAGGAGATTCTCTCGAACTTCGAGCTCAGCACCGGCGGGTTCCTCTCCTTCATCCGGGACAACGACGCGTACTCGAAGGAGGCGCTCGAGGGCGATCTCGAGACGCTGCGCTCGTTCTACATGGACCGCGGCTACGCGGACTTCCGCTGGGACGACGTGCAGGTGCAGATCTCCCCGGACAAGAAGGACATCTTCATCACGATCGGCGTCACGGAAGGCGATCTGTACACGATCAAGGACGTGCGTCTCGCCGGGCGGACGATGGTGCCGGAGGAGGAGCTGCGGGCCCTGATCCTCGCGCAGCCCGGCCAGATCTTCTCTCAGCGGGTGTTGTCGCAGAGCGAGCAGCTGATGAGCGCGCGGCTCGGGCTCGACGGCTATGCGTTCGCGCAGATCCGCGCGGTGCCGAACCTCGACCGCGAGAACAAGGAGGTCGACGTCACGTTCTTCGTCGATCCGCAGAATCGCGTCTACGTCCGGCGCATCAACTTCGAGGGCGCCGACAGCGTGAACGACGAGGTGTTCCGGCGCGAGATGCGGCAGCTCGAGGGCGGGTACCTTTCGAACGCGCTCGTCGAGCGCTCGAAGCTGTTCCTGCAGCAGCTTCCTTACGTCGAGTCGGTCGAGCACGAGACCGTGCCGGTCCCGGGCAGCTCGGATCAGGTCGACGTGAACTTCCAGATCACCGAGGGGCTGCCCGGGCAGTTCGGCGGCAGCCTCGGGTTCTCCGAGGCGTACGGCGTCACGCTCGGCGGCAACTTCATCCACTCGAACTTCATGGGCACGGGCCGGCGCGTCGCGCTCGACCTGCGCGGCGGCGAGTACCAGAAGGTGTACAGCCTCCAGTTCACGGATCCGTACCGCACCGTGAACGGTGTCGCGCGGACGATCTCGTTCGCATACCAGGACATCACGCAGTTCACGTCGGTCACGTCCGACTTCTCGACGACGACGCTCTCCGCCGGCATCAACTGGGGTTATCCGATCACGGATTTCCAGACGCTGCGCTTCGGCTTCTCGTACCAGGACGCGGAGCTGCTGACGAGCGCATTCAGCTCCCAGCAAGCGCTCGACTGGGTGCAGAGCAACGGCAACTCGTTCCAAGTGACCGACAACGTGTTTGGCACGAAAGTGCAGAGCCTCGAGCTATCGTTCGGCTGGAGCTACAACACGTTGAACTCGTTCCTGTTCCCGACGGCCGGCACCCGGATCGGTGCGATCTTGAATGCCGCCGTGCCGGGCAGCGAGGTCGAGTATTACGTCGCATCGTTCGATTTCACGAAATACTTTCGGCTGCCGGGCGCCTGGCGCTTCCGCGTGAACAGCAACATCGCTTACGGCGACGCGCTCGGGGAGACGACCGCGCTGCCGCCGTTCCGCAACTTCTACGGCGGCGGCCCGGGCTCGGTGCGCGGCTACAAGGAGAGCACGCTCGGCCCGATCGATTCGCTCCAGAATCCCTACGGCGGCAACCTGTTGGTCGCAAACCAGTTCGAGCTGATCGTGCCGACGCCCGAGAAGATTCGGGGCTCCACGCGGATCGCGCTCTTTTACGATATGGGCGGGGTGTTCTCGACGGGCGGCGTGAACTTCTTCGACAAGCTCGGCGACCCTATCGATTATGATTTCGATTATGATAGGTTAAAGCGCTCCGTGGGGATCGGCGTCGAGTGGCTGGCGCCGTTGGGGCTGCTCAGGTTCAGCTACGCGCTCCCGCTGAACGAAGACGAGGCGACCGACCGCTTCTACGGCGACGAAGTCGAACGGTTCCAGTTCTCCATCGGCAACGCCTTCTGAAGGCACGGTCACCCCGGCGATCATCCGAGTCTGCAATCATCCGAGTCTTATGGGACGGAATCGAACGATGAGGAAAGACACCGCGCTTGCCGCGCTCGGCAGGCACTTCATTCTGCTCGCCGTCGCAGCGCTCGTCGGCGGCCTTCCGAGCGGAGCTGCCTACGCGCAGAACCTCAAGATCGGCGTCGTCAACGTCGTGCGGCTGCTCGAGGAGTCGCCGCAGTCGCAGGCCGTCAACACGGCGCTGCAGGACGAGTTCGCGCCTCGGCAGCGCGAGCTCGTCGCGCAGGAGCGGGCATTGCAGGAGAAGCAGGAGACGTTTCGCCGCGACGCGCCGGTGATGGGCGAGGAAGAGCGCCTGCGTCTCGAGCGGGAGATCCGCGACGGCCAGCGCGATCTGCAGCGCGCGCAGAACGAGTTTCTCGAGGACGCGAACATTCGCCGCAACGAGGAGGTCGGCAAGCTCCAGCGGACGCTGCTCCAGCACGTGCAGCAGTACGCGCGCGAGGAGGGCTACGATCTCGTCGTCGCGGACGCGCTGTACTTCAGCGAAGACATCGACATCACTTCGCAAGTGCTCGACTCGCTTCGCCGCACGGGCAGCTCCTCGAGCAGACGCTGACACCGGCCGGCCGCCGGGCTCGCGCCCCGTTCCCGCTCATGCCGGTCACCCTGCGCGAGCTCGCCGAGCGATTCGGCTGTGAGCTCCACGGCGACGGCGAGATCGCCGTCAGCCGCGTGGGCACGCTCTCGGGTGCGGGCCCGGACGCCGTCAGCTTCCTCGCGAATCCCGCCTTCCGCAGGCAGCTCGGCGCGACCCGCGCCGCAGCCGTCATCCTCGAGGAGCGCTACCGGGGCGAGTGCCCGGTCGCGAGCCTCGTGACCCCGAAGCCGTACGTGACCTACGCCCGCGTCGCCGCGCTGCTCGCGCCGCCTCGGACCGTCGAGCCGGGCGTGCATCCGTCCGCGGTCGTCGGCGCCGGCAGCGTCCTCGGGCCGGGCGCCGCAGTGGGGCCGCAAGCCGCGATCGGCGCGGGCTGCCGGATCGGCGCAGGGGTCGTCGTCGGCGCCGGCTGCGTGATCGGCGACGGCGTCGAGATCGGCGCGGAGTCGCGGCTCGCGCCGCGCGTCACCGTGCTCGAAGGCGCCCGGATCGGCGAGCGCTGCATCCTGCATCCCGGCGTCGTGATCGGGGCGGACGGCTTCGGCTTCGCGCACGACGGCGGGCAGTGGGTGAAGATCCCGCAGACCGGCGGCGTCGTGATCGGCAACGACGTCGAGATCGGCGCGAACACGACGATCGACCGCGGCGCGATCGAGGACACCGTCATCGAGGACGGCGTCAAGATCGACAATCTCGTGCAGATCGCCCACAACGTGCGGATCGGCGCGCATACCGTGATGGCGGGGATGAGCGGCGTCGCCGGCAGCACGAGGATCGGCAGGCGTTGTATGATCGCCGGCGGCGCCGTCGTGAGCAACGCGCTGGAAATATGCGACGACGTCGTGATCACGATACGCAGCATCGTGACGCGCTCGATCGACGCGCCGGGCACGTATTCCGGGGCGTTGCCGGCGGAGGTCGCGCCCGAGTGGCGCCGCAATGCGGTGCGTTTCAAGCATCTCGATGCGCTTGCCGAACGGCTCCGCGCAGTCGAGCGCGCGCTCGCGCGGCGGGCGGGCGAACAGGAGCAGGACGACGAGCAATGAGCGATACGGTGGAAGGCAAGCGCATAGATCTCGACGGAATCATGGAGCGGCTGCCGCACCGGTTCCCGTTCCTGCTCGTCGACCGCGTGCTCGACGTGATACCCGGCAAGTCGATCGTCGCGCTGAAGAACGTGACCGCGAACGAGGCGCACTTCAGCGGGCACTTCCCCGGCTATCCGGTGATGCCCGGGGTGCTGATCATCGAAGCGCTCGCGCAGGCCGGCGGCGTCCTCGCGTGGGAGACCGTCCCGCCCGAGCAGCGGCTCTGGATCCTCTACCTGGTCGGCATCGAGAACGCACGCTTCAAGACGCCGGTGCGGCCGGGCGACCAGCTGCTGCTGAACGTCGAGCTCCTCAAGCGCAAGCGCAACCTCTGGTGCCTCGCTGCGCGGGCCGAGGTCGACGGCAAGACGGCCGCCGAGACAGAGCTGATCCTCGCGAACGGGCCCAAAGCTTGATCGATCCTCGCGCGGTCATCGCGGACGACGCGAAGATAGACGAGGGCGTCTACGTCGGTCCGTACGCCGTGATCGGCTCGCAGGTCGAGATCGGCCGCGGCTGCCGGATCGAGCCGCACGCGGTCGTGAAGGGGCCGACCGTGCTCGGCGAGGACAACCACATCTTCCAGTTC
>CAYWGQ010000120.1:0-11810 GCA_964457725.1 uncultured Gammaproteobacteria bacterium | reverse complement strand
CGAGCATCTTCTTCAGCGCCGGGCTCTCGCCGATGATCCGGCCGAAGTTCATCGAGACCTGAACCTCCTCGCGGAGGTAGTCGCGCTCGCGCTCGAGCTCCTCGCGCAGCCTCGCGTTCTCCTCGAACGCGGCGCGCAGCTGCCGCTCCGCGCGATTCCGCTCGGTCACGTCCTTCGATGCGACGAGCAGCGCCCGCACCTGGCCGTTCTCGTCACGGTCCGCGGTCGCGGACACCAACGCCTCGATGATCTCGCCGCTCCTCGTCACGTAGCGCCGCGGCGCGTTCTTCAGCTCGCCGGTCGCGACGATGTTCTCGATCTTCGCGCCGTACGCGGCTTGGGAATCCTCCGCCCAGAAGTCGGCGATCATCCGGCCGAGCACTTCCTCGCGGCGATAGCCGAGCTTGTTCAGCCAGTGGTCGCTCACGTGAATGATGCGGCCTCGCGCGTCGACCGTGTGCAGCATCGCCGGCGTCGCTCGATAGAGCTCGCGGTAGTGGCGCTCGAGCCGCGCCTGCTCGCCGAGCTCGGTATAGACGACGATCGTCCGCAGGTAATCACCCTCCTCGCTGCGCTCGACGACGGCGCTCGCGAGGCAGTCGACCCGCTCGCCGCTCTTCGTCGTGAAATCGACCGGCACACCGTCGACGCGGCCGATCCGCCGCAGGGTCGGCAGGTATTCCTCGGTCGTGCGCCGCGAGGATTCCTCGCTGCCGAGATCCTGGGGCCGGCGGTGCCGGATCTCCTCGCGCGTATAGCCGAACCGCTTGAGCCAGGCGTCGCTTGCATCGAGGCAATAGCCCTCCTCGTCGAGCGACACGATCAGCGCGGGGACCTTACGGAATAGCCACTGGTAGCGTTCTTCGAGCGACATGAGCGCATGTTACGGAAAATCGTGATATACTTCAACGGAAATCCGTAATTTACGGAATTCCGTAATCGCCAACTCTCCGTAAGTGCTTGTTCCGACTAGCACTTGAAGTTGGCACGTTGGATGCATAAGTAGGGCGCGTCAGGTAAGACGCATCGCAAACAGTAGCGAAACTTCGTAAAGGATATCACCATGTCGAGCAGGAAGTTGATCAGACCCGGAATCGGCCTCATGAGCGGCCTCGTCGTGGGCCTGCTCAGCTGCCAAGTCTCGGCGACCGAAGAGATCGTGGTTTACGGAACTGTGCCCGCGGTCGCGGAGTCGGACCGACTTGAAGCCGACCTGCAGGAGCACGTGAAGGCGTTGAACGAGCGTCTCAAGCTCTCGATCGAGAACGATATGAAGCAGCTTGTGATGCCGAAGGTACAGCTCGCCAGCGGCGAGACTGCATCCCGCGGTTGACCTTCCCCCAGTCGTACCGCGGGGTAGCGCGAGAGACGACCTCCCCCGTCGAATCTCGCAGGGCCGGCCGGTAGGCCGTCAGTAGAGGGGGCCGGGTGACACCGGCCGCGAACAGGGACCTGTCTTCCGCGTGAAGAACAAGGAAGTTCGCCTCGGCCCCCTTTCTTTTTACTGCAGGTTCGCCCGCAGGAAAGCCTTGGTCGCGTCCCACGCGTCGCGCGCGGCTGCCGCGTCGTAGTCGCCGCCGCTCGGGTTCGCGAACGCGTGCCCGACGCCCGGGTAGATCCGCACGTCCGCTTCCTTGCCGAGATCGGCCAGCAGCCTCTCGAAGCGCTGCACGTCCGCGGCCGGCACGACCGTGTCGAGCTCGGCGAACAGCCCGAGCAGCGGCGCTCCGAGCGCCGCGAGCCGGCTGCGGTCCGTGACCACCTGGCCGTAGTACATCACCACGGCATCGAGCCCATCGGGCAGCAGCAGCGCGGTCTCGAGGGCGAAGCCGCCGCCGAGGCACCAGCCGATGCTGCCGATCCGCGGCGCGAATGCGTACTCCTCGAGGTAGGCGTACGCCTGCTCGAGGTTCCGGCGGACCGCGTCCGGCGCGGCGGCGGTCCTCGCCATCAGGGCCTCCGCGCGGGCGGGCTCGTCCGCCACCTCGCCGCCGTACAGGTCGACGGCAAGCGCGACGTAGCCCTCGCCAGCGAGCCGCCGGGTCAACGCGCGAATGTTGTCGTTGAGCCCCCACCACTCGTGGATGACGATCAGGCCGGGCAAGGGCTCGGCCGCATCGCGCGGCATCGCGAGGTAGCCGACCAGGTTGCTCGTCTCGCCCTCCCCGTAGGCGACCTGCTGCTCGATCACCGGCACGGCCGGCTCCTCCTCGGCGAGCGGCGTCGGCGCCGGCGCATCGTGCGCGTGCGCGGCGGCGGTTGCCGCCACGGGGTCCGCGGCCGACGGAGCGGGCACCGGCGGGGCGTCGCCGGAGCCGCAGCCTGCCGCGAGCAGGCAGAGGGCAAACGCAACCGGCAATCTCATGCTGCGCTCCGGGGCGAAAGGTGCGCGCAAGTGCAGCACAGGCCGCCCGTGCCGTTCAAGGAGATCGGTCACCCTCGAGGCGGGGCGGGTCAGCCGGCTGCGCGGAACGCGAGCGCCCGGCCGCACGGCCCGCCGAGAACGCGGCCGTCCCGGTAGACGATGCGGCCGTTCAGCACGGTCATCGCGACCCGGCCGCGGAGCGTCGCGCCCTCGAGCGGCGACCAGCCGCACTTGTAGAGCACGCTCGCACGGTCGACCGTCGTCTCCCGCTCCAAGTCGACGACCGCGAGGTCGGCGAAATACCCCTCGCGAACGAAGCCGCGGTCGACGATGCCGAAGAGCCGCGCCGGATTGTGGGCGGTCTTCTCGACGATCATCGGCAGCGTGAGCAGCCCTTGGCGGTGCTGCTCGAGCAGCATCGGCAGCGAGTGCTGCACGAGCGGCAGTCCGGACGGCGCCTCGAAGTACCGGCGCCCCTTCTCCTCGAGCGTGTGCGGGGCATGATCCGTCGCGATCACGTCGATCTTCCCCGACGACACGGCCGCGAGCAGCGCCTCCCGGTCCTCGGGGCGCTTGATCGCCGGGTTGCATTTGATCCGCGCGCCGAGCGCCGGGTAGGCCCGGTCGTCGAACCACAGGTGGTGCACGCAGACCTCGGCCGTGATCCGCTTGCCGTCGATCGGTCCCGGCGCGAAGAGCTCGAGCTCCCGCGCCGTCGTCAGATGCAACACGTGCAGGCGGGTGCCGTGGCGCTTCGCGAGGGAAACCGCGAGCGAGGAGGACTTGTAGCACGCCTCTGCGGAGCGGATCTCCGGGTGCGCCTCGATCGGCACGTCCTCGCCGTAGCGCTCGCGGAAACGCGCTTCCGCCGCGCGGATCGTCGGCGTGTCCTCGCAGTGGGCCGCCACCGGCAGGCGCGCCTCGGAAAAGATCGCTTCGAGCGTCCGCGGATCGTCGACCAGCATGTTGCCGGTCGACGCGCCCATGAACACCTTGATGCCGCAGACGAGCGAGCCGTCCGCGCGGCGGATCTCCTCGAGGTTGTCGTTGGTCGCGCCGAGGTAGAAGCCGTAATTCGCGTAGCTGCCGGCCGCCGCGATCGCGTGCTTGCGTTCGATCGCCTGCCGATCGGTCGCCGGCGGGCTCGTGTTCGGCATGTCGAGAAAGCTCGTGACGCCGCCCGCGATCGCGGCGCGCGACTCGCTCGCGATCGTCGCCTTGTGCGTGAGGCCGGGGTCACGGAAGTGCACCTGGTCGTCGATCACGCCCGGCAGCAGGTAGGCGCCCGCGAGATCGACGACCTCGGCGCCGGCGGGCGCGGTCCCGGGCCCGATCCGCTCGATCCGATCCTCGGCGATCAGCACGTCCGCTTCGTCGATGCGGCCCTCGTTCACGACGCGGGCATTGGTCAGCAGAAGCTTCATAAGGGCCGGCAGCATGCCACCTCGGCGGCCGCCGAGCTACGGCGGTGCGTACGGAATCCCCTATGATGACGCTTTCGTAAGAGGGGGCGCGGAACTCGCGCCGCCCGCACAAGGTCTTTTTTTGACCCGCGGCCCGCCGGGCCGCCTGCCCGGGGGATGTCATGCGCAAACTGGTCCTCGTCGTCTACCTCGCGATCGCGGCGGCCGTGCCCGCCGGCGCGCAGATTCCCGACATTCCGTTCGAGGAGTTCTATCTCGACAACGGCCTGCGGGTGATCGTCCACGAGGACCGCAAGGCGCCGATCGTCGCCGTGACCGTCTGGTATCACGTCGGCTCGAAGAACGAGCGGCCCGGCAAGACCGGCTTCGCCCACCTCTTCGAGCACCTCATGTTCAACGGCTCGGAGAACTACAACGACGAGTACTTCAAGCCGTTCCAGGAAGTCGGCGCGACGAGCATGAACGGCACGACCGATTTCGACCGCACGAACTACTTCCAGACGGTCCCGAAGACCGCGCTCGACCTCGCGCTCTGGATGGAATCGGATCGCATGGGACATCTGCTCGGCGCGATCGACCAGGCGAAGCTCGACGAGCAGCGCGGCGTCGTCCAGAACGAGAAGCGCCAAGGCGAGAACCAGCCCTACGGCAAGGTGTTCGCCGAGATCCTGAAGAACCTGTTTCCCGCGGGGCATCCGTACTCGTGGGAGGTCATCGGCTCGATGGAGGACTTGAACGCCGCGTCGCTCGACGACGTGCGCGAGTGGTTCGAGACCTACTACGGCCCGAACAACGCGACCCTCGTGCTCGCGGGCGACATCGACGTCGAGACGGCGCGCGAGAAGGTCGAGCACTTCTTCGGCGCCATCCCGCCGGGTCCGCCGCTCACCCGCCTCGAGCGCTGGATCCCGGGCTCGCTCGACGCGCGCCGCGTCGTCCTGCAGGACCGCGTCCCCGAGGCGCGCGTCTACAAGGTCTGGTACGCCCCCGAGTGGAAGAGCGACGAGTCGACTGAGCTGCAGCTCGCCGACTACGTGCTGACGTCCGGCAAGACCTCGCGGCTCTATCAGCGCCTCGTCTACCGGGACGCGATCGCGACGAACGTCGGCGCGTTCCAATTCGACGGCGAGATCGCGGGCGCCTACATCGCCTACGCGACCGTGAGCCGCGGCAAGGACTTCGCCGAGGTCGAGCGCGCGCTCGAGGAGGAGATCGCGCGCTTCGTGCGGGAAGGACCGACGCGCAGCGAGCTCGAGCGGGTCAAGACCGAGATCGAGGCGTCGTTCGTCCGCGGCGTAGAGCAGGTCGGCGGCTTCGGCGGCAAGTCGCAGATCCTCGCCCAGAACGCCGTGTTCGGCGGACGCCCGGATTACTACAAGCGATCGTTCGAGGTGCTCGAAGGAGCGACGCCGGAGACCGTCAGGGCGGTCGCGGCGAAGTGGCTCGGCGGCCCGGCGCTGACGCTCGAGGTGCATCCGTTCCCGGAGGCCGCGCCGGCGACGACCGACTCGCAGGTCGATCGCTCGGCGCCGCCGATCCCGGCGGAGTTCCCGGACGCGCCGTTCCCGGACTTCGAGCAAGCCACGCTCGCGAACGGCATGCGGCTGCTCGTCGCCGAGCGCCGCGCGGTGCCGGCCGTGTGGTTCAGCTTGCAGCTGAACGCGGGCTACGCGGCCGACCAGTTCGCGAAGCCGGGCACTGCGACGCTCGCGATGGAGATGCTCGACGAGGGCACCCGCACGCGCGACGCGCTCGAGATCAGCGACGAGCTCGCGCGGCTCGGCGCAGTGCTGTCGAGCGGCTCGAACCTCGACTTCTCCTCCGTCAGCCTCTCCGCGTTGAAGGAAAATCTCGATGCGTCGCTCGCGGTGTATGCCGACGTGATCCTGAACCCGGTGTTCGACGAGCAGGAGCTCGAGCGGCTGCGGCGTCTGCAGCTCGCGCGCATCGAGCAGGAGCGGGCGACGCCGATGTCGATGGCGCTGCGCGTGCTGCCGCGGTTGCTCTACGGCGACGAGCACGCCTACTCGCTGCCGATGACGGGCTCCGGCACGACGGAATCGGTCGCCTCGATCACCAGGGAGGATCTCGTCCGCTTTCACCAGACGTGGTTCAAGCCGAACAACGCGACGCTGATCGTCGTCGGCGATACGACCCTCGCCGAGATCCGCCCGAAGCTCGAGTCGCTGTTCGCGCGCTGGTCGCGGGGCGACGTGCCCGACAAGGAGCTCGGCAGGGTGGAGCTGCCGCCGGCGCAACGGATCTTCATCGTCGACCGGCCGGGCTCCCAGCAGAGCGTCGTGATCGCCGGCCAGGTGGTCGAGCCGAAGCGGGCCGAGGACGACATCGCGATCCAGGCGATGAACGACATTCTCGGCGGCAACTTCACGTCGCGGATCAACATGAACCTGCGCGAGGAGAAGGGCTGGTCGTACGGCGCCCGCACGCAGATCGTCGACACCCAGGCGCAGCGGCCGTTCATCGCGTTCGCGCCGGTGCAGGCCGATCAAACCGGTCCCGCGCTCGCGGAGATGCGCCGCGAGATCGAGGAGTTTCTCGGGGCCCGGCGCGCGACGCCGGACGAGGTGAGCACGAGCAAGAAGCGCGCGACGCTGACGCTCCCCGGCCGCTGGGAGACCGCGCGCGCGGTCGCGGCCGACATCGCGGACATCGTCCGCTTCGACCTCCCGGACGACTACTGGCAGCAGTACGCGGAGCTCGTCGACGCGCTCGACCCGGCCGACGTCAACGCGGCCGCCGAGCGGCTGATCGCGCCCGACCGGCTGACGTGGGTCGTCGTCGGCGATCGCCGCGTGATCGAGGAGCAGATTCGCTCGCTCGGGATCGCCGACGTGCACGTGATCGACGTCGACGGCAACGTGGTCGGCGATCGCTGAGAATGCGTGCGCGCGAGCGCTTGAAACGAGATAGGACGCTATGCAGAATTGTCCGCCGCTTCCGTGGCCGATACGCCGCTGAACCGCTTGCTGCGTAATGATCGAGTGTCAAAACTTAAGCAAGCAGTATGGTGAGCTGACCGCCGTTGACGACCTGACGTTTCGGGTCGGGCCGGGTGAGGTGCTCGGCTTCCTCGGACCGAACGGCGCCGGCAAGACGACGACGATGCGCATCGTCGCGGGCTTCCTGCCCGCGACCTCGGGGCGCGTGCGGGTCTGCGGCTTCGACGTCGAGACCCAGGCGCGAGAGGCCAAGCGGCGCATCGGCTACCTGCCCGAGGGTGCCCCGAGCTACGCGGAGATGACCCCGCGCGCGTTCCTCGAGTTCGTCGCGGACGCACGAGGCCTGACCGGCGATCGGCGCCGCGCACGGCTCGACGAGGTCATCGGGCTGCTGCATCTCGAGCGTGTGCTCGAGCAGTCGATCGAGACGCTGTCGAAGGGCTACAAGCGCCGGGTGGGCCTCGCGCAGGCGATCGTGCACGATCCCGAGGTGCTGATCCTCGACGAGCCGACGGACGGGCTCGATCCGAACCAGAAGCACGAGGTGCGCGAGCTGATCGGCCGGATGGCCCGCGACAAGATCATCGTGATCTCGACGCACCTGCTCGAGGAGGTCGACGCGATCTGCAACCGCGCGATCATCGTCGCGCGCGGCCGAATCCTCGCGGACGACACGCCGCAAGGGCTGCAGGCCCGCTCGCGGTTCCACAACGCCGTGACCGTCAAGCTCGCCGACTCCGCGCTCGTGCCCGCGGCACGCGAGTCGATCGGCGCGCTGCCCGAGGTGGACGCCGTCGAGACGGACGAGCAGACCGGACGGCTCACCGCGTTTCCGCGCGCGGGGCAGCTGCCGCTCGGGCCGATCCACCGCCTCGTCGAGGCCCGCGGCTGGCCGCTCGCCGAGCTGCAGCTCGAGTCCGGGCGGCTCGACGAGGTGTTCCGCTCGATTACCGGAGGGGCGACGGCATGAGAGAGACGTTCGTCATCGCCCGGCGCGAGTTCACGAGCTATTTCCTGACGCCGCTCGCGCTCGTGTTCACGGTCTTCTTCCTGCTGCTCGCCGGCTGGTTCACGTTCTTTCCCGGCGGCTTCTACGAGGCAGGACAGGCGAACCTGAGCGCGTTCTTCGGCTTCCATCCGTGGCTGTATCTGTTCCTCGTCCCGGCGCTGTCGATGCGGCTGTGGGCCGAGGAGCGCAAGAGCGGCAGCATCGAGCTCCTGATGACGCTGCCGATCGAGACCTGGCACGCGGTGCTCGGCAAGTTCCTCGCCGCCTGGGCATTCACCGGAATCGCGCTCGCGCTCACGTTCCCGATCTGGATCACCGTGAACTACCTCGGCGATCCGGACAACGGCGCGATCTTCGCGGCATACGTCGGCAGCTTCCTGATGGCCGGCGGCTTCCTCGCGGTCGGCGCGTGCATCTCGGCGGCGACGAAGAATCAGATCATCGCGTTCATCATCACGGTGGTCGTCTGCTTCGTGCTCGTGCTCGCGGGCTTCCCGTGGATCCTCGATCTGTTCTCCGGGTGGCTCCCGCAGACGCTGACCGACGCGATCGCGTCGCTCAGCTTCTATACGCACTTCACGAGCATCAGCAAGGGCGTGATCGACCTGCGCGACATCGTCTACTTCGCGCTCCTGATCGGCGGCACGCTCTACGCCAACACCGTCGTGCTGCAACTGAATCGAGCGGGCTGACGCCATGTCGACCGAGCAAAGGAGACGCAACGGCTACCTGTCGCTCGCCCTGCTCGCGCTCGCGTTCGTCGCGGCGGTGATCGCGAGCAATACGCTCTTGCGGGGCGTGCGGCTCGATCTGACGGAGAACCGCCTGTACACGCTGTCGCCCGGCACGCGGTCGCTCCTCGAAAGCATCGAGGAGCCGGTGAACCTGTATCTGTTCTTCTCGGAGCGGGCCGCGAGCGACATCCCGGCGCTCAGGCAGTACGCGACGCGCGTGACCGAGATGCTCGAGGAGTTCGCGGCTGTCGCCGGCGACAACCTCGTGCTCCAGCGGCTCGATCCGGTGCAGTTCTCCGAGGAAGAGGATCGCGCGGCGCAGTTCGGCCTGCGGCCGATCGGCGTCGGCAACCGCGGCGACGACGTCTACTTCGGCCTCGCCGGCACGAACGGCGTCGGTGACCAGGGCATCATCCCGGCCTTCAGGAGCGACCGCGAGGCGTTCCTCGAGTACGACCTCGCGACGCTGATCTACAGCCTCGCGAACCCGAACAAGGTCGTCGTCGGCCTGCTCGACGGCGCCTCGATGGGCGGCGGCTTCGACATGCAGATCCAGCAGCCCACCCAGCCGTGGGTCATCACGCAACAGGCGCGGCAGCTGTTCGAGGTCCGGACGCTGCCGACGAGCCTCGAGACGATCGACGAGGATGTCGACGTGCTGTGGATCGTGCATCCGACGAATCTCGAGGAGCAGACGCTCTACGCGATCGATCAGTTCGTGCTGCGCGGCGGCCGCGCGCTCGTGTTCGTCGATCCGTTCCTCGAGATCGCCGCCGCGAGCGCGGGACCGCAAGCGTTCGGCGCGACCTCGAGCTCGAATCTCGAGCGGCTCTTCACCGCGTGGGGCATCGAGTTCTCCGCGGACGAGGTCGTGCTCGACAACGTCCACGCGCTCTCGATCGGCGGCGGCTTGCGCCCGATCCGCCACATCGGGCTCCTCGGCTTGGGCGCCGACGCGATGGACCAGCGCGACGTGGTCACCTCCGGCTTGAACACCGTGAACATCGGCACCGCCGGGCACTTCACGCGTCGCGACGATGCGACCGTGACCTTCACGCCGCTGATCACCTCGAGCCCGGAGTCGGCGACCGTGTCGGCGGCGCGGCTGCAGTTCCTCGCCGACCCGGGCGACCTGCTGAACGACTTCAGGCCCCGCGGCGAGGGGTTCGTGCTCGCCGCGCGGCTCGAGGGCCCGATCGAGACGGCTTTCCCGGACGGTCCGCCCGGCGACAAGGACGCGGACGATGCGGCCGACGAGGCGGACTCCGCGAACGACGCGAGCGGGGACGGCGACGCAGCCGCGCCGGCCGCCGAGCACCTGACCGCGACCGAGAACGCGAACATTCTCGTCGTCGGCGACGTCGACGTGCTGAGCGATCGGATGTGGGTCAGCGTTCAGAACTTCCTCGGGCAGCGGCTGATGACCTCGTTCGCGAACAACGGCGACTTGCTGATCAACGCGCTCGACAACTTGTCGGGCAGCGCGGACCTGATCGGCCTGCGGAGCCGCGCGACGTACACCCGTCCGTTCACGAAGGTCGAGGAGTTGCGGCGCGAAGCGGACGCCCGCTTCCGCCAGACGGAGCAGCGCCTCGAGGCCGAGCTCGCCGAGACCGAGCGCAAGCTCGGCGAGCTGCAAGCCGCGCGCGACGACCAGACCTCGCTGCTGATGAGCCCCGAGCAGCAGGCGGAGATCCAGCGCTTCCTCGACGAGCAGGTGCGGATCCGGCAAGAGCTTCGCACCGTGCGTCGGGAGCTCGACCGCAGCATCGAGCAGCTCGGCACGACGCTGAAGGCGCTCAACATCGGCCTCGTGCCGCTGCTCCTCGCGATCGGCGGCGTCGTGTATTCGACCGCCAAGCGGCGGCGGAGCCGGCGATGACGACGCGCACGCTCACGGTCCTCGCGATCGCGGCGGCGGCGCTCGTGCTGCTCGCCGTCTTCGCCGAGCGCTCGGGAGGCCCGTCCGCCGGCGGCGCGCCCGAGCTGCTGTTGCCGGGCCTGACGGAGCGGCTGAACGACGTCGAGCGCGTGACGCTCGTCCGGGCCGGCAACGAAACCGTCGCGACGCTCGAGCCCGGCGAGAGCGGCTGGACCGTCGCCGAGCGCGACGGCTATCCGGCCGATACGCCGAAGCTGCGGCAGGCGCTGATCGCGCTCGGCGAGGCGCGGCTGGTCGAGCGGAAGACCGCGAACGAGACGCTCCACGAGCGCATCGGGGTCGAGGACGTCTCGCGGAGCGAGGCGTCCGGGCTCGCGCTGACGATCGAGGGCGGCGGCGACTGGCCGACGCTGATCCTCGGCGATGCCGAGGGCACGGGTTACCGTTACGTGCGCCGCGCCGACGAGGCGCAGAGCTGGCTGATCGATCGCAATCCGGACCTGCCGCGGTCGACGTCGCAGTGGCTCGATCCCTCGATCCTCGACGTCCGCGGCGATCGCGTCCAGCAAGTGACGATCACGCATCCGGACGGCGAGATCGTCCGCGTATACAAGGACGAGCGCGGTGCGGCGAACTTCTCCGTGGCCGACGTGCCGGAGGGACGCGAGCTGCAGTATCCCGGCGTCGCGAACGTGACCGCCAACGCGCTCCGGGAGCTGCGCCTCGAGGACGTCGAACGGGCCTCCGCCGCTCCGGAGGAGCCGGTCACGACCGTCGAGTACCGTACGTTCGACGGGCTCGTCGTGCGCGGCGAGGGCTTCGAGCGCGGCGACCAGGCGTGGATCGCGTTCACCGCGAGCTTCGATCCCGACCAGGCGCAGCGCTTCGCGGAGTCCGCGCAGAGCGGCGACGACGCCGACGGCGGCGCGGAGTCGGCGGCCGACGACGGGGCGGACGCGTCCGCGATAGAGGACGAGGCTGCAGCGATCAACGCACGCACGGCCGGCTGGCGCTATCGGATCGCGAGCTACCAGTTCGATCAGATGACGCGCCGCCTCGAGGATTTCCTGCAGGCGCTCCCGGCCGACGACGAGGAATAACCGCGGGCGGGCGGCTTTCGCGGGCTGCATGGCGGCCGGCGAAGGAGTAGGCTCTCGGCCACCGGACCGCCCGCTTCAACCACCACCATGCCGAGCCCCACCGATCCGCCGCGTGCGCTCGCGGCGACTTTCGCGGAGCGCATTCGCACGGCGACCGCGGTGTACGACGTCGCGATCGAGTCGCCGCTCGACGCCGCACCGCGGCTGTCGCGCCGGCTCGGCAACCGCGTGCTCCTGAAGCGGGAGGACCTGCAGCCCGTCTTCTCTTTCAAGCTGCGCGGCGCCTATAACAAGATCGCGCGGCTCTCGCCCGAGGAGGCTCGGGCGGGCGTCATC
>CAYWGQ010000119.1:0-12122 GCA_964457725.1 uncultured Gammaproteobacteria bacterium | reverse complement strand
ACGACGTGCTCGCCGGGCTGACGCCGCGCGAGGCGAAGGTGCTCCGGATGCGCTTCGGCATCGACATGAACACGGATCACACGCTCGAGGAGGTCGGCAAGCAGTTCGACGTCACTCGCGAGCGGATCCGGCAGATCGAGGCGAAGGCGCTCCGCAAGCTCCGGCACCCGTCGCGCTCGGATCAGCTCCGCAGCTTCCTGATCGACGACTAACCTCTCACGGACAGGAGCGGCCTACGGGCCGCTCCTACCGTCAGTGCGGGCGGTTCACACCGCCCTCGATCAGCTCGTCGAAGCGCGCGAGCAGCGACAGCAGCTCCGCTTCGAGCGGCTGCGCGCCGAAGAACTCCTCCGCGTACGGGTGAATCGCGCTCTTCGCCGGCAGCTCGTCGCGCTCCCCGAGGATGCGCCGCATCCGCGGGATCAGCAGCCACTGCAGCCACTGATGCACCTCGAGCGTGTCGAAGCAGAACGGCTGCGGGCTGTCGATCAGGCGCTGCGGCGGCCGCTCGTCCTCCCACAGGTCGAGCTGCTTCAGTACCGCTTCGAGCTTGTCCAGGATCGCGGAGAGCTCCGCCCGGCGCTCGCTTTCGCGAAAGTCCGCCATGCCCGCATTGTCGCACGCCCCGGCAGGCGGCGCCCGGTGTTACCATTGCCCGCGGAGGGCCTGTAGCTCAGTCGGTTAGAGCAGGGGACTCATCAAGCAAATGGTGCCTTCGCGCGCGACGAGCCGCGAAGTGGACGGGATGAATTCAGGGAAACCGCAGCGCGAGCCGGCAACCCTGAGCCGAGCCGGCGGTGCACCGCCGGAAGGTGCAGAGACTACCTGAGAGCTTCAGTGCTCTTAATGACAGGCTGAGAGCATCCCGCACCCGACCGAGGCAACTCGAGGGTGAAGAGATAGTCCGCTCCCGCCGGAAACGGCGGACAGAGTGAATCCCTTGGTCGTAGGTTCGAGTCCTACCGGGCCCACCATTTTCTAGACAGAGGCCGAATGCTCGGCCTCGTCTCGTGAACCCCCTCTGCCGCGAACGCCCAGCTTGCGGCGTCACCCCTGCCCGCACTGCGAGCGGATCCGCGCTCCGAACGCCTGGTGGACCTTCGTCCAATGTCGGGGGCACGCGGATACGCCACACACTCCGTTCATTCCGCGCCACCTCGCTCCAGCCGTCGTGGCGACCGTCTCGGGTGCGACGTTGGTCGTCGCCGGCTCCAGCAGGGAAGGAGATCCGATGCATCGCACGAACGGAACGCTTCTGCGCGCAGCTCTCGCTTTGATCGGGCCGCTGACCATTGCCGGAGCGCAAGAGCCTCCTCCGATGAGCGTGCTGTTCGAGAACGTCCGGATTTTCGACGGCGTCAACGACCGGCTTTCCGACCCCGCCAACGTGCTCGTCGCCGGCAACGTCATTCGGCGCATCTCGAGCACGACGACTGCCGATCCGGCGGAAAGCGCGGTGCTCGTGATCCAAGGGGAAGGCCGCACGCTGATGCCCGGTCTGATCGACAACCACTGGCATACGCTGCTCGCACGGAGCTCGCCGACGGATCTCCTCGAGGGCGACATGGGTTACGCGAATCTCGTCGCGAGCTTGGAGGCCGAGGCAACCTTGATGCGCGGCTTCACGGCGGTGCGCGATCTCGGCGGCCCGTCGTTCGGCCTCAAGCGAGCGATCGATGAGGGTATCGCGGTCGGTCCGCGCATCTATCCGAGCGGCGCGATGATCACCGTAACGGGCGGTCACGGCGACTTCAGGAGCCCCGCCGAGTTGCCGCGTCAACTCGGCGGGCCGCCGTCGCGGATGGAAACCCGCAACGGCAGCTTGCTCGCCGATTCACCCGACGAGGTGCGAGTGCGCGTACGCGAGCAGCTGCTGCTCGGGGCGTCGCAGATCAAGTTGACGGCCGGCGGCGGCGTCGCATCGCCGCACAGTCCGTTGGACGTGTCCACGTTCACGGAGGACGAGCTCAAAGCCGCCGTCGAGGCCGCCGAGAACTGGGGCACGTACGTGACGGTTCACGCCTACACCCCCGCGGCGATCCAGCGCGCCGTCGCTGCCGGCGTCCGCGTCATCGAGCACGGCCACTTGTTGGACGAGGCAACCGCGCAGCTCATCGCGGAAAGCGATGTCTGGCTCAGTTTCCAGCCGTTCACCGACGACGGGTATGCGCCACCGCTGGCGCCGGCGAACCTGGTGCGGCTCGAGCAGGTCTGGAGCGGAACCGAGAAGACGATCGCTCTGGCGAAGCGGTACGACATCAAGGTCGCGTTCGGCACCGACATCCTGTTTTCGCCGATCGGCGGCGAGCGTCAGGCATTCGAGCTCGTCAAGATGAGCAAGTGGTACAGCGCGGCTGAAACGTTGACGATGGCGACGAGCGTCAACGGCGAGCTCTTGAAATTGTCCGGCCCGCGCGACCCGTACCCCGGGAAGCTGGGCGCGGTCGAGGAAGGCGCGCTGGCGGATCTCCTTCTCGTCGACGGCGATCCGCTGGCAGATATACGGTTGTTGGAGGATCCGGCGAAGCTCATGGTCATCATGAAAGACGGCCGGATCTACAAGAACGCTTTGTGACCGTCGCGCCCGGCTCTTGCGTGCCTGCGGAACCTGGACTCCAGGCATTCCAACTCGGCAACCGATCGAGCTATGGTTCGACGACGGGCACGTCGACGGTTACGGCAGATGCGCCACGGCAAGCTGATGATCGCGTTCGCGGGCGTCTCGCTCGCGGTCGCCACCGCGGCGGCGGCAGCCGCTAGTCACGCGCTCGCGAACGTTCTGTCCGAGCGCGCGCTCGCGAGCTTCGAGACCGCCGTGCGGCTGCAGTTCTATCACGGGCTCGGCCTCCTCGCGTTGCCGCTCCTCGCCGATCGGCTCGGCGCACCGCGGCTCGCCGGCAGCGCCGGGTGGCTGTTCATCGCCGGGACCCTGCTCTTCTGCGGCGCGGTTTACGTGAACGCGCTCGGCGGCCCGCCCGCGATCGCGCGTGTCGCGCCCGCCGGCGGCATCGCGTTCATCGCCGGCTGGATCGCGGTCGCGGCGGCAGCGCTCGTGGGCCGCGCGGAGAAGCCCTAGCTCGGCGCCTTGTCGGCGCGCGCGAGCGCCGCGCGGCAGATCCGCTCGCACAGCTCCTCGAACGCGATTCCCGCCGCGCGCGCGGAGCGCGGCAGCAGGCTGCCGCTCGTCAAGCCGGGCAGCGTGTTCACCTCGAGGCACCAAAGCTCGCCCGCGGCATCGAGCCTGAAGTCTGCGCGGCTGTAGCAGTCGAGCCGGAGCGCCCGGTGCGCTTCGAGCGCGAGCGCCTGCGCGCGTGCGGTTACCGCGGGCGGCAAATCGGCCGGGAAGATCTCCTGGGCCGCGCCGGCCTGATACTTCGCGTGATAGTCGAAGATCGGGCCGGTCGACGGAATGATTTCGCCGACGGCGAGCGCGCGATCCTCGAGCACGCCGACCGTGAGCTCGCGGCCTTCGATATAGCGCTCGATCAGAACGGTGCGGTCGAACGCCCGTGCGGCCGCGATCGCCGCGTCGAGCTCGTCCGGCCGCTGCACGAGCGTGAGCCCGACGGTCGAGCCCTCCGCGTTCGGCTTCACGATGACGGGGAAACCGAGCTCGGCCTCGACCTCCCGCGCGTCAGCGGGCGCAGTCAGCCACGGCGGCGTCGGCACGCCGGCGTCGCGAAAGAGCCGCTTCGAGACCTCCTTGTCCATGCCGATCGCGCTGCCGAGCACGCCGCTGCCGGTGTACGGCACGCCGACGAGATCGAGCAGCGCCTGGATCGTGCCGTTCTCGCCGCGGCCGCCGTGGAGCGCGAGAAACACGAGATCGAATCGGGCGAGCTCGGGCGCGGCCGCGGCGACGGCGAGGCCCGCGGCGGCGGCGGGCGGCGGCGGCAGCCGATCGATGCGCCCTGCGAGCACTCGGTGCTCGTCCTCCGGCGCGAGCCTGCCGCGCGCGGCGTCGAACACGGCGACGTCGTGACCGTTCGCGCGCAGCGCCGGCACGACCTGTGCCGCGCTCGCCGCGGAGACGTCCCGTTCCATGCTGTCGCCCCCGAACAGTACGGCGATCTTCACGCGCGGCTCCTTTCCAGATCGCGCGAATTGTACTCGCTCGGCCCGGGATCCGGGTTTGCGGCCCGCGCGCGCGCGGGCTATAAACTTGCGGCACGTAACGAAGTATCGGGGGAGCGCCGCCATGCGCGTATTCCGGTTGCGCGTCTCGTTGGTCGTCGCGCTCGCTGGTTTTGCCGTCGCGGGCTGCGAAAGCGGCTCCTCGACCGGTCCCGAACCGATCACGTTTCAGCCGCCGCCCGCGCCGAGCGGCGAGGGTTTCGTCGCGCTCTACGCCCCGCCGGTCGACGTGGGCCCGTATCCGAGCGACCTCTACAACCCGACCGGCGGCAAGCTCGAGGTGCCGGTGCGCATCACGAGCCCGCTCGCCGAGGCGCTGAACACGCTCGACGGCTTCTCGACCACGGCGCCGATCACCGCGCCGTTCAACGCGGAGCTCGATCCGGCGACACTGGTGCCGTTCGACCCGCTCGCACCGGATCCCGCGTCGACGATCTTCGTGATCGACGTGACGAACAACGTGCCGCTCGTGCCCGGCGTCGACTACGACGTGCGCGTCTCGAGCGCCGCGGGCACCGCGGGCAGCCTGCTCGAGATCGTCCCGCTGAAGCCGCTGCTCCCGCGCACGCGCTACGCCTTCATTCTGACGAGCGGCATCGCGAGCGCGCGCGGCACCGCAGCCGGAGCGGACACCGTGTTCGGCGCCGTCCGTGACGCGCATCTCGCAGGACTGACGAGCGTGCCGGGAACGCCCGCGCTGACGCCGCTCTTCCCGGCGATCACGCCGCTGATCGACCTCGCGCAGGGGCTGCTGCAGCTGCCGGGCGAATCCGTGATCGCCGCGTGGACGATGCAGACGCAGTCGATCGGGGACGTGCTCGAGGCGATCGCGCAATCGGCGACCGCGCGGCCCGCGATGCTCGTCCCGACCGGCGCGACGACCGCCGTGCTCGGGCCGCAGTCTCCGGGGATCGCGGACATCCACGCGGGCTTCATCGAGGTGCCGTACTACGGCGACCCGGCGGCACCGCTGACGAGCTTCTGGATCACCGCGAACCTCGCGCCGCCGACCGCGGCGGATCCCGTGCCCGTGCCGCGCGTCCCGAGCCTGCGCATTCCGCTCCTCGCGACGCTGCCGAACGCGCAGAGCGGGCACACGGAGCCCCCGGGCGGCTGGCCGGTCGCGATCTTCCAGCACGGCATCTCGCTGAATCGCACGACGATGCTCGCGGTCGCCGATGCGTTCGCGCAAGCGGGCTTCGCAGTGGTCGCGATCGATCTGCCGTTGCACGGCGTGCGCGACACGTCGAGCGCGTTCTATCAGGGCCCGGGCTCGCCGTTCGGCAACAACGAGCGGCATTTCAACGCGGACAACGTCGGCCCCGTCGGCTCCTTCACCCCGGACGGCGAGATCGACGACGGCTGGCAGCTGCTGAACGTCGGCAACCCGTTGAACGCACGCGATCATGTGCGGCAGGCGGTCGCCGATCTGATCCACCTGACGCGCACGCTGCCGGTGCTCGACTTCGACGGCGACGCGAACCCGGACCTCGACCCGGGCCGAATCCACTTCGTCGGCGCGTCGCTCGGCAGCATCATCTCGGGCGTCTTTCTCGGGCTCGACACGGACGTCCGCACGGCGACGCTGTCGAGCCCGGCCGGCCCGTGGACCGCGATCCTGACCGATCCGGAAGCGATTCAGTTCGGCGCGCCGATCCGCCAGGGGCTCGCAGCCCAAGGACTGCCGCCCGGCACCGTCGGCTTCGACAACTTCGTCCGCGACCTGCAGACGGTGATCGATCCGGTCGATCCGGTGAACTACGCGACGGCCGCGAGCGCGACCCACGCGCTGCATGTCATCGAGGTGCTGGGCGACACGACGGTGCCGAACGGCCCGACCGACCACTTGAGCGCGCTCTGGGGGTTGCCCGGCGTCAGCGCGACGACGGTGGCCGCGCCGCCCGGCGCCGTCAGCGGCATCGTGCGCTTCACCGCGGGCGGCCATTCCTCGCTCTTCAACCCGGCACTCGGCGCGAACGTGACAGTCGAGATGCAGAGCCAGATGGCGACCTACGCCGCAAGCGACGGCACCGTCATCCAAATCAACGACACGAGCGTCGTCGACTGACGCGCTCCCACCGGCCATGACGAGGACAAGGCACATGGGCAGTCACGCGCGTTTCCTCACGCCCGCGCTGTGCGCGCTTGCAGCGGCGCCGGCGGCCGCTCAGGACGAGCCAATCGAGGAGATCGTCGTCACCGGCACCTACATCCGCCGCCCGTCGCAGTTCGACTCGCCTTCGCCGCTCGTGACGGTCGGCAGCGAGGACTTGCGGGCACGCGGCGCGATCGAGATCGGCGACGTGATCGAGGACCTGACGATCAACACCGGGTCGCAGAACAACCCGGACGCGTTCACGCAGAACACGACCACCGGCACGAGCAACGTGAACCTGCGCGGCCTCGGCGTGAACTCGACGCTCGTGCTCGTGAACGGCCGGCGGCAGACGCAGAGCGCCGGCGCGACGGACCGCGGCGAGAACTTCGTCGACACGTCGTCCCTGCCGCCGATGATCGCCTTCGACCGCGTCGAGCTCTTGAAGGACGGCGCGACCGCGCTGTACGGCTCGGAGGCGGTCGCCGGCGTCGTCAACTTCATCACGCGAAGCAACTTCGAGGGCCTCGACCTCGAGCTGTCGCTCCAGGCCGTCGACGCGCATCCGCAGGAGGACAAGCAGCTGTCGCTGCTCTACGGCGTCGGCAACGACCGCACGCACCTGCTCGCCGCGTTCAGCTATCTCGATCGCGAGCCGCTGACGACGAACGACCGCCGGCTGTCCCGGCCCGGCGACGACCTGAGCCAGGCCGGCAACCCCGGGTCGTTCCTGATTCCGTCGTTGCCCGGCAACCCCGCCTACCAGGCGGTCTGGACCGCGGCGTTCGACAGCAACATGAACGGCGTCGCGGACTTCGTCGAGCCGCAGCTCGGCCTGCCGGCAGTGCCCGGGGCGCAGCCGCCGGTGTTCGCCGACCAGGACTGCGCGGCGATCGCGGCGCAGGATCCGAAGGTCGTGCCGAGTTTCGCGCAGACGGTGCCGAGCCCGGCCGGCCCGATACCAATCGGCCTCTGCGCGTTCGACTTCGGCGGCTTCTACTCGATCGTCCCGGAGGAGGAGCGCGCCGCGGGCTACCTCGAGCTCACTAGCGCGATGGGCGAGCGGCTCGAAGGAAGGCTCGAGCTGCACGCGGCGGCAAACGACGCGCGCCGCAACAACTCCCCGACCTTTCCGTTCGCGGCGTTCCCGACGGTCGCGGCGACGCATCCCGACAACCCGTACGGAACGGACGTGCGGTTCATCGGCCGCCTCGTCGGCGCCGGCGGCACCGCGATCGAGAGCGTGCACGAGTCGGACACGTGGCGGCTCGCGGGCTCGCTCGGCGCGCAGATCCGCGACAACCTGATCTGGGAAGCGAGCGCGACGATCAGCGAGAACGACTTCTTCGTCAGCGCCCCGGACGTGCTCGTCGACCGCTTCAACGCCGCGATGATCGGCCTCGGCGGTCCGGGCTGCGATCCGTCGACCGGCACGCCCGGCGTCGGCCCGTGCCGCTACTTCAACCCGTTCGGCTCGGCGCTGACCGGCGCCGGCACGCCGAATCCGCCGGAGCTGATCGACTATCTGATCGGCTTCGAGGCGTTCGACGCGAACGCGAGGCTCACGACCGTCGAGGGCTTCATCTCGAAGCCGCTCGGCGAGCTCGGCGGCGGCACCGCGGGCCTCGCGGTCGGCGCGCAATACCGCAGCGAGGAGCTCTCTTACGACTACGATCCGGAGGCCAACCGCGACAACTTCCTGTTCCTCGTCGGCAACCCGGACTTCGGCGACGACCGCGACGTGCGCGCGGCGTTCGTCGAGCTCGCGCTGCCGGTGCTCGACACGCTGAACTTCCAGATCGCGGCGCGCTACGAGGACTACGGGCCGGTCGACTCGACGGATCCGAAGGTCACGTTGCTCTGGCGGCCGAACGATGCGCTGTCCGTCCGCGCATCGGCCGGCACGTCGTTTCGCGCGCCGTCGCTCTACCAGGCGTTCGGCACGCGGACGACGCTCGAGGAGCTGATCGACCCGACGATCGGCACCGCGCAGTTCTTCCCGGTGCGGATCCAGCCGAATCCGAGCGGCGAGCCGCTCCGGCCCGAGGAAGCCGACGTGTTCAACGCGGGCTTCACGTACTCGATCACCGACAACCTGACGTTCGGCCTCGACTACTGGTCGTTCGACTACCGCAACGTGATCATCGCGCAGAACGCGCAGGCGATCCTGAACGCCGCCGCGGCCGGCGATCCGGCCGCGCAGGCGCAGGTCATCCGCGATCCGGCGAGCGGGCTGCTGGAGCGCGTGCAGTCGTTCTACGCGAACGCGTCCGCGCTCGAGACCGACGGCATCGATCTGTCGATCGTCTACGACACCGACACCGCAAACGGGTCATGGCGCCTCGGCGCCGAGGCGAGCTACATAGCGAGCTACGACCTCGACGACCCGCAGGCGGGCCAGATCGACGGCGCGGGCCGGCGCAACTTCGGCAACTTCGCGACCTCGACGCCGGAGCTGCGCGTGAACGGGTTCTTCGGCTGGGAGCGCGGCCACCACGGGCTGAACGTGTTCGTCCGCTACATCGATTCGTACGTCGACGACCAGGTCGCGCTCGGCCAGGGGCCGGAGCTCTTCTCGAAGATCGAGAGCCACACGACCGTCGACGCGCAGTACACCGTGCGCTTCCAGAACGAGCGTGCGCCCGCGCTCGCGTTCGGCGTGATCAACCTGTTCGACGAAGACCCGCCGCACGTCGCGACGAACGGCGGCTACGATTCGAAGGTGCACGACCCGCGGGGCCGGCTGCTCTACGCGCGGGCGACCTTCGAGTTCTGAAGCCGCGCGGGCCGGGCCCTCGCATCGAGCGCGGCGAGCGCCCGCTCGCGCTCGGCGGCCGACGCGTCGCCGAGCCATTCGACGCGGCCCGCGACGCGGGCCGCGACCGGCCGGCCGTTGCAGAACACGATGCGGTGCGCGGTCACCGCCGGCACGCGGCTGCCGCCGCCGAGCGCCGCGAGGTTCGCCGGATCCGCGGCGGACAAGGCGAGCCACTGCTCGCCCGGCTCGCTCGCCGCGCGGCGCACGCGCCTTAGCTCCTCGACCGCGTCGATTAGCGCGAACTGCTCGCCGCCGAGCGGCGCGATGAACCGGCCGCCGCGGATCTCGCCGCGTGCTTCCCAGCGGCGGTAGCAGCCGAGCAGCTCGCGCCAGCTCGGCGCGAGCGCCTCGCGTGCGGCGAGCGCGCGGCAGACGACGCCGTAACGGCGGAGCAGCGCGCGCGCGGCGTGCTCGATCGCCTCCTGCCCGGCTTCCGCGGCCGAAGCGTTCGGTAGCGGCCGGAGCAGCGACCAGCGGCCGGCGCTGTCGAAGCCGGCCGAGCCGCGGCGACGCGCGCGGCCGTGGAAGCCGCGGCGGCGGCTCTGCGGCGTCAGCACCGCACGCAGCCCGTTGAACGAATCCGCGGTCACGAGGCCGCGCGCGATCAGCTCGCCGAGCGCGTCCTCGACTTGCACGCGCAGGAGCCCGGTGCTCTGGACGAGGTCGACGAAGAACGACGCGCCGTGCTCGGCGAGCGCGGCCGCGACGCGCTCGGCGGCTCCCGAGAGCCGCGGCGGCTCGCTGGGCTCGCCGCGGCCGAGCAGGCGCCAATGCGCGAGCGCCGGGCGCGGGACGATGGCGATCGGCGAGGCCGCGACCGTCGTCGGCCGGCCGCTGGCCTCACTCGGCCGCGGCCGCCACCAGACGAGCTCGCCGGCGACGCAGAGCTGATCGAGCAGATAGCCCGAGTAGCCGTCGATCCGCGCCGGCAGCACTTCCCGCTCCCAGACGGCCGCCGGCAGCGCGAGGCCTTGCAGCTCCGTCAGCACGGCCGCGAGCGCGTCGCGGCCCTCGCGCCGGTCGGCGCCGAGCCCCTGCCAGCGGAACAGGAACCGCTGATACTCAGCGAGCGAGACCGGCTCGATCTCGCTGCGCAGCCGCTTCAGCGTGTAGCGATGGATTCGCGTCAGCAGCCGCCGCTCGCACCACTCGTCGCGCTCGGCGCCGGTGAAGCGGCCGCGCATCGCGGTGCCTTCGTGCTCGAGCGCCGCGAGCGCGATCGCGGCGTCGTCGGGGTCGATGCCGAGCGGCTCCGCGAGCTCGGCCGCCGTGACCGGGCCGAGCGCCTCGAGGCGGCTTCGCACGAGCTCCCGCAGCGCCTCGGCGGCGTCGCTCGTCTTCGGCGGCAGCACGACCGCGCCCGGCCGGATTGCACCGGTCGGCAGCGCGAGCGCGAGCTCGGCGAGCCGCTCGGCGGCCGCCCACAGCCGCCGGCCGCCAGCCGTCGCAAACACGGCTGCCCGGCCGTCGCGCTCGAGCGCCGCGAACCACGCCTCCCAGCCGCTTCGCGCTCCTTCCTCCGCCGTGCAGAAGCCGAGCAGCGCGAGCGCGTCGGCGAGCTCGTCGGCGTTGCGCGCATCGGGCCAGGCCTCCTCTCGCACGCGCGCGATCGCCTCCGGGTCGAGCCGGCCGAGCTCGGCCGCCTGCGCCGGCGTCATATAGCGGCGGCTCTGCACCGCGAGCGTGCGGCGCTCCTCGGCAGGCGCGTCGTCGAGGAACGCGTACGGCCGCGCGCCCAAGATCTCCTGCGCGAGCGGCGACGGCGAGGTCAAATCGCGGCAGACGATCTCGATGCGGCCGGCCTCGAGACCCTCGACGAGCGCGACGAGCCCGTCGACGTCCATCGCGCCGCTCGTGCAGTCCGCGAGCGTCTGCGCGACCAGCGGATGGTCCGGAATCTCGCGATCGCCGCCCGGCAAGTTCTCGGCGCACGCGAGCTGCTCCGGAAACACGACCGCGAGCAGATCCTCGGCGTCGTTGCGCTGGAACTGCGCCGGCGAGCGCTTGCCGTTGCGGAAGCGCCGAACCGCGAGCGCCGTCGTCGCGTTCCACCGCCAGTAGGTCGGGAAGATCGGCGCCGCGATCACCGCTTGCGCGAGCACGTCGCGGACGCTGCGGCTCGACAAGTACCGGGCGACGTCTTCGAGCGCGAAGCTGTGCACGGCGCCGAGCGACAACACGATCGAGTCCTCGAGCGCCGCGGCCTGCAGCTCGAAGTTGAACCGCCGGCAGAAGCGCTTCCGGAGCGCGAGCCCCCACGCCCGGTTCAGCCGCGAGCCGAACGACGAGTGCACGACGAGGTGCGCGTCGCCCGTCTCGTCGAAGAACCGCTCGAAGATCACGCGCCGCGCGTGCGGCAGCGCCCCGAGCGCGGCCTTCGCGGCCGCGAGGTAGTCGACGAGCTGCTCCGCGGCGCTCGCCGGCAGCCCGATCTCGCGGGTCAGGAGCTCGAGCGCCGCGGCCTCGCCGCCCCGCTCGAGCGCGGCCTCGACCGCCGCGTTCAGCCGCCCGACCGACGCGGACAGCTCGCGGCTGCGCCCGGGCGCCTCGCCGAGCCAGAACGGAATGTTCGGCGGCTGCCCCTGCGCGTCCTCGACATAGACCTTGCCGGAGCCGACCTTCGCGATGCGGTACGACGCGTTGCCGAGCTGGAAGATGTCGCCGGCGAGGCTCTCGATCGCGAAATCCTCGTTGACGGTGCCGATCGGCTGCTCCTGCGGCAGCAGCAGCACTTCGTACTCGAATTGGTCCGGGATGACGCCGCCGTTCGTGACGGCCGTGATCGCGGCGCCGCGGCGGCCGCGCAGCACGCCGTTGACGCGATCGTAGTGCAGATGGCTGCTCCGCCGGCCGCGCTGCGTGCTGAAGCCGTCGGCGAGCATCTCGACGACCTGGACGAAGCGCTCGCGAGGCAGCGCGCGATACGCGGCTGTCGCGCGGAACCGCTCGTAGAGCGCGTCGAGCCGCCACTCCTGCTGACTCACCTCGGCGACGATCTGCTGCGCGAGCACGTCGAGCGGGCCGCGGCAGAGCTCGATCGCGTCGAGCTCCCCGCGCCGGACGCTGTCGAGCAGC
>CAYWGQ010000118.1:0-12193 GCA_964457725.1 uncultured Gammaproteobacteria bacterium | reverse complement strand
TGCACATTCACATCGTTCGGCATTGCACACGGCGCTTCCTCTCGTCGCTCGCGCTCTGCTCGATCGCGGCGCTCGCCGCGCTCGTTGCGGCGCCGGCCGAGGTGCTCGCGCAAGGCGCGGCGGAGCGGCCGATCCGGATCGGCATCATCGGCACCGGACGCATCGGCGGCGCGCTCGCGCGGCACTGGGGCGCGGCCGGGCACGAAGTCTTCATGTCGTCGCGCAATCCCGAGCAGCTTCGGCCGCTCGCCGAGGAGATCGGGCCGAACGCGCGGGTCGGCACGCCCTGCGAGGCGGCGGCGTTCGGCGACGTCGTGCTCGTCTCGATCCCGTACGCGGCGATGCCGCAGATCGGCATGGACTGTGCCGACGAGCTGCGCGGCAAGATCGTGATCGACACGAGCAATCCGGTCGAGCGGCGCGACGGCGCGATGGCGCTCGAGGCGCAGCAGAAAGGCGCCGGCGTCGCGACGGCGGAGTTCCTGCCCGGGACGAAGGTCGTGCGCGCATACAACTGCATCCCCGCTGCGCGTCTCGCGGAGGAAGCCAATCTGCCGGAGCGGATCGCGATTCCGATCGGCGGGGACGACGCGGAAGCCGTCGCGCTCGCCGAGCGTCTCGTTCGCGACTCGGGCTTCGAGCCGGTCGTGATCGGCGATCTCGCGAGCACGAAGCTGTTCGACCTCGGCCAGCCGCTCGCCGGCGCCTACACGGCGGCCGAGCTCCGCCGCCGCGCGGCGGAGATCCGCTGAGCAGCATGCCGCGGCGCGCCGCACGGCGCGCCGGCCCGCCGGAAGCCGCTCGCGCGTGAGCAGCACGGCTCGAGCGGCGCCGGCGCCGCTCACGCACCGCTCGGTGCTGTCGATCGCGCTGCCGGTCATGGCGTCGAACGTGTCCACGCCGTTGATCGGTGTCGTCGATACCGCGGTCGTCGGCAGGATCCCCGATCCCGCGTACATCGGCGCGGTCGCGATCGGCGCGCTCGTCTTCACGTTCGCCTTCTGGGCGTTCGGCTTCCTCAGGATGGGCACGACGGGCCTGACGGCGCAGGCCGTCGGCGCGCGCGACGGCGCGGAGATGCTCGCGAGCCTCGGCCGCGCGCTCGTCCTGGCGGTCGCGATCGGCGCGGCGCTGATCGCGCTGCAATGGCCGATCCGCGAGACCGCCTTCGCGCTGCTCCAAGGCAGCGAGCAGGTCGAGGGGCTCGCGCGGCGCTACTTCGACATCCGCATCTGGGCCGCGCCCGCGACGCTCGCGAACTACGCGCTGCTCGGCTGGTTCATCGGGCTCGGGCGGACGGACCTCGGGCTCGCGCTGCAGCTCGTGCTGAACCTGACGAACATCGCGCTCGACGCGCTGTTCGTGCTCGGCTTCGGCTGGGACGTGCGCGGCGTCGCGGCCGGCACGCTGCTCGCCGAGCTGACCGCGGCCGGCGTCGGGCTCGCGATCGCGCTGCGGCACGCGCGGCGCGCCGGAGCGCGCTTCGATGTCGCGCGGCTACGCGATCCCGCGAAGCTCCGCCGCACGCTCGCGGTGAACGGCGACATCATGATCCGCTCGCTCGCGCTGATCCTCGTCTTCGTCTGGTTCGTCGCGAACGGCGCACGGCAAGGCGACGTGATCCTCGCCGCGAACGCGGTGCTGATGCAGCTCGTGTCCGTCTCGGCATACTTTCTCGACGGCCTCGCGTTCGCGGCCGAGACGCTCGTCGGGCAGGCGGTCGGCGCCGCGCACAGAGCCGGGCTCCTGAAGGCGGTCAGGATCACGACCGTCTGGGCCGCCGGCGTCGCGGCGGCCCTCGTGCTCGCGTTCGCCCTGCTCGGCGGCACGCTGATCGACCTCTTGACCGTCGATCCGAACGCGCGGAGCGCCGCGCGAACCTACCTGCCTTGGGCGGCAGCCGCGCCGCTCGCGGGCGTCTGGGCGTTTCAGCTCGACGGTATCTTCATCGGCGCGACCCGCACGGCCGAGATGCGCAACGCCATGCTCGCCTCCCTCGCGATCTTCCTCGCCGGGTGGTGGCTGCTCCTGCCGTACGGCAATCACGGCCTCTGGGGCGCGCTCTACGTGAGCTACGCCGCGCGCATCGGGACGCTCTTCCGGTACTATCCCCGGCTGGTCGAATCGGTCGCCGCCTGAGCGGCGCTCTCTCCGGGGGGACATTCTTGGCGAAGACAACCAGACGCGCCGCCTCGCCCGCGCGTGCACCGCTGACCGCGAGAGCGGGCGCGGTGCGATGAGCTTGGGCGCACTCACGCTCGGCGCGCTCGCGCTCGCGGTCGTCCTGAGCTGCACGACGCGCCTGAACGTCGGGCTGCTCGCGATCGCGCTCGCGTGGGTGCTGGGCGTCTACGTTGCGGACTTGCCGCTCCGCGAGGTCACGGCCGGTTTCCCGACCGATCTGTTCCTGACGCTCGCCGGCGTGACGCTGCTCTTCAGCCAGGCGCACGTGAACGGCACGCTCGAGAAGGTGGCGCACAACGCGATGCGGCTCTGCCGCGGCCGCGTCGGGCTCGTGCCGGTCATGTACTTCCTGCTCGGTGCCGCGCTCGCGTCCGCGGGACCGGGCAACATCGCGACGGCCGGGCTGCTCGCGCCGATGGCGATGGCGACCGCGGTGCGGATGAACATCTCGCCGTTCCTGATGGCGATCATGGTCGGCAACGGCGCGAACGCGGGCTCGCTGTCGCCGCTCGCGCCGACCGGCATCATCGTGAACGGCTTCATGGAGCGGATCGGCCTCGACGGCTACGAGGCGGCGACGTGGGCGTATCTGCTCGCCGCGCACGCACTCGTCGGCTTCGGCGGCTATCTGCTCTTCGGCGGCTGGAAGCTGCTCGGCAGCACGGAGAAGGTCGAGGCCGATCCGAGCCTCGGCGAGCCGCTGACGCGTCAGCAGCAGCTGACCGTCGGGGTGATCGGCGCGGTGATCGTCGGCGTGCTCTTCGCCGGCGTCAACGTCGGCATGGCGGGGTTCGGCGGCGCGGTGCTGCTCGCGCTGCTGCGCGCCGCCGACGACGGCGAGGCGGTGAAGCGGATGCCGTGGAGCACGATCCTGATGGTCTGCGGCATGACGATCCTGATCGCGCTTCTCGAGAAGACGGGCGGCATGGAGCTTCTGACGGAGCTCTTGTCGACGGCCGCGACCGAGGCGACGATCGTGCCGTTTCTCGCGTTCGTCGTCGGTCTGATCTCGGCTTACTCGAGCACGTCGGGCGTCGTGCTGCCCGCGTTCCTGCCGACCGTGCCCGGGCTGATCGAGAGCCTCGGCGGCGGCGTGCCGCTCGCGCTCGCGTCGACGATGAACGTCGGCGGGCACCTGGTCGACGTCTCGCCGTTGTCGACGATCGGCGCGCTCTGCGTCGCGTCCGTTCCGGCGGGCGAGGCGAGCCGGCGGCTGTTCAATCAGATGCTCGCCTGGGGCATGTCGATGACGGTCGTCGGCGCCGCCGTCTGCTGGATCCTGTTCGGAATCGGAATGAGCTAGCTCGGACTCTCGACCAGGAGGCCGTTCCGCGGAGCAGATGTTCGACTACGTGCCGCTCTCGAGCGGCGCCCGCTGGACGTTCCTCGGGCTGGTCGCGGCGCTCAGGGCCCGGGTCGGCGGATGAGCGCCGCGGCGCCGTAGGTACTTGCCGGAGTTGCGCGCGGCGTCCGCGGCTTGAGAATCTGTGCAGGGACGCGGCCGAAGGAGCATTCGCAATGGACGCCTATCCGCATCGTTACGAGGTGCGCGCGACCGCCGGGACGGAAGGCAGCGTGACGATCGCGTCGTCCGGCCTGCCGAGCCTCGCGACCGCGCCGCCGCCGCAGTTCGGCGGCCCGGGCGATCAGTGGTCGCCGGAGACGCTGTTCGTCGCGGCCGCGGCCGATTGTCTGATCCTGACCTTTCGCGCGGTCGCGACCGCGTCGAAGTTCTCGTGGGTCGATATCGACTGCCGGGCGGAGGGCGTGCTCGACCGGGTCGACGGCGTGACCCGGTTCACCGGGCTCGACCTCGCCGTGCGGCTGACCGTGCCGCCGGGGACGGACGCGGACCGCGCGCGCCGCCTCGTCGAGAAGGCGGAGAAGGCGTGCCTCGTCACGAACTCGATGCGGCTCGAGCCGTCGCTCGCGGTCGAGGTCGTGCACGCGGAGACGGCCGCCGGTTGACCGGCGGCCGCGGGGCCGTCACTTCGCCCTGCCGGTATAGCCCTGCGCGATCGTCGGGATCGCGACGACCTGGTTCCGCGCGCTCGGCGTGCCCCACCCGCCGTAGAACACGATGCCGAACAGCGTGCGCTTGTCGGCGCCGCCGAACCCGACGCCGTGCAGCCCGCGCGGACCGGGAATGCTGCCGAGGAACTCGCCATCCGGCGCGAAGACGTCGACCGACGCGCCGGTGCTGACGTAGATGCGCCCCTCCTGGTCGACCGCGGAGCCGTCGCCGGCCGTGCCGCCCCGCAGCCGGCCGTGCTCGCGCTGATTGCGGAGCGAGCCGTCGGGGGCGACGTCGAACGCGAGCAGAACATCGCCGTTCGTGACGTAGAGCGTCCGCTCGTCGGGGGAGAGCACGACGCCGTTCGCCGCGACGATTCCCTCGCCGTACTGCTCGACGTGACCGTCCGGGTCCGCGTAGAACAACCCGGTGCCGGTGATCGTCAGGTAGACGCCGCCGCGCGCATCGGCGGCGAGATCGTTCAACACGCCGCCTACGCACTCGAACGGCTCGCCGCGGAACTCGTTCGCGTGCACCCGGCGCTCGGGCTCGAGCTGCACGATGCCGGCGCCCAGCCCGCGCGCCGCGAGGTAGAGAGCGCCGTTCTTGCTGCGCGACAGCGCGCCGCCCGTGTTTGTGTCGTCGTGGATGACGGTCGCGAGCCCGGTCTCGGGATCGAGCCGCATCACGTTGCTCGCGTCGTTGTTCGCGAACAGCATCGTGCCGCCGTCGTCGGCGATGATGCCGTCGGCGTTGTTGCCTTCCCAGGACCAGACGACGCGCCAGCGGCTGCCCGCTTCGATCACGCCCGGAATCGCCGTCTCGACCGTCGGCAGCGCGGGCGGCGGCGGAGCCGCGTCTGCCGCCGCGCCGCCGCCGCCGAGCGCAAACGGCGCCGGCGGCGATTCGCAGCGGGCGAGGACCGCCGGCAAGCCCGGATCCTGCCACGCTTGCAAGCTCTGCCCGCGCGAGAACGCGGACGACGGGCTTTGCGCGAGCGCCGCGGGCGCGACGGCGGCGAAGAGCACGGCGAGCGCGATTCTCGTCCCCATGAGCCGCTCCTTCTGCTTCGGTGAGAGCAACGCTCACTTTAGCGCAGAAGCGTCCGCGCTTCGTCCCGCCCGAGCGCCCCGGCCGCTCAGAAGTACTGACAGTGATCCGCCTTCAGCGCCTTCTCGCGCAGGAACCAGCCCGGGTCGACGATGCCGCTCGTGCCGGGCAAGAGGTCCGTCTCGGTCACGCCGAACGTCGCGGCCGCATAGCGGCAGCCGAACAGATTCACCTTGCCCGTCTCGACGAGCGCGCGCAGGAAGTCGTCGATCGAGCTCGGCTCGCCGAACTCGGCGAGGCGGCGCCGCAGCCAGTCCGCCTCGTCCGCGTGACGCCCGTCGACGCTCAGCGCGGCCGCGCCGTCCGGCGTCAGCGCGCGGACGGCCCACAGCACGAACAGCATGTCGACCTCCACGCCTTGCTGCGCCTGCGTGTACGCGAAGGTCAGCGGAGTCAGGATTTTGTCATAGGCGTCGTCCCGGACGACGATCGCGAGATGCTTCATCGGTCGGTCCTCCCAGTGGATTGCACGGCCGAGCGGCGGTCATGCCGCCGCTCTCGATCGAGTCCGCGACCGCGCGAGGAGCCGGCGATTCACGCGGCTCAACGGCTTCGCGGCGAGGCGCGCGTGCGCGAGCGCCTCGGCGAGCTCGGCTTGGCCCGAGCGAACCGCGGCCTCCGCGAGCGTCCAGTCGATCACGTCGCGTTGCGCGTTGCTGCCGCCGAACGCATTGACGATCGATTGCATGCCGTAGAGATGCTCGACTGCCGCCGCGTAGCGCCCGCGGCGGAACGCGGCGAAGCCTTCGATCAGCGGCCGGCCGACGGTGCGCGCCCAGCGCCCGTTCTCGTCGTCCTCGGCCGCGGCCCGGCGATAGGCTGCGAGCAATCGCTCGACGTCGTGCTCCCTCCCGGCGCCGAGGTACGCCATCGCCGCGTGCCAGTCGTTGAACGCGTAGGTCGCCCCGTCGGCGTGCCGATCCCAGGTCGCCGCGAGCTCCACCCAGCGGTCGCCGACGTCGTGGCCGAGAAGCTCGAGCCGCCACAGGAGCGCCGCCGCATCGACCAGATCTAGCGCGACCGCGCTCCGGCTCTCGCGGACGGGGCCGTCGTAGAGAGCGAGCGCCTCGTCGACTTCTCCCAAGTCGAGGTGGAACAGCGCGCGATGCCACCAGTTGTGGATCTTGAAGAAGTTGTCCTCCGCGGCCCAATGCGCTTCCCGCGCGATCATCCAGCCGATGCCGTCCTCGGCGCGGCCCTGCATCTCCATCACGTGCGCGACCGCGTGATGCGCCCAGCAGTCGCGCGGCTCGAGCGCGACCGCGCGGCGCCCCGTGTCCTCCGCACGCGCGTAGTCGCCGGATTCCTCGAGGCCGAATGCGTACATGCCGAGGAGCACGGCGTAGCCCGGAATCGCTTCCGACCAGTGCGGCAGCACGCGCGCGATCCGATCGCGCAGATGACGGCTCGCCGCCCGGTAGAAGTCGATCAGGTGCCCCGCCTGGAGCGCGAGCAAGTCGTGCGGCCAACGGGCGTTCAGCCGATCGAGCGTCGCCGCGGCGTCGGTCCAGCGCCGCGCGCAAAGCTGCTCGAGCGCGGCGACGTGCAGCCGCTCGCGCTCGCCGAGCGGCAGCGCCTTCGTCTCGGCCACGATCGCCGCCGCGGCGGCGCTGGCCGCGGGCTCGGTCGCGAGCGCGAGCACGTGCGCCTTCGCGATCCGCGCCATCGCGAACTCCGGCGCCGCCTCGATCGCGCGATCGAGCAGCGCGAGCGGATCGCCCGCGTACAAGTTGAATGCCTCGACGGCGTCGTCGTACGCGGCCGCGGCCTCGGCCGTGGCGCCCTTCAAAGCGTTGCCTTGCCTGTCCGTGATCATCGGGTGTCCCTCAGCGTGTGAGCTCGTCGGGTGGTACTCTAGGCGCGGGTCAATTGCCGCTTGAATGCGCGAGACGCCGGTTTTTTTGGCCGATCCGCCGGAACCGTCCGATGGAAGCGATCCTCGACATCCTCCGGAGCACCCGGCTGACCGGCGGCGTGTTCCTCGAGGCGGATTTCTCGGCGCCGTGGTGTATCCGCGCGCAGGTCGATCCCGAGGACTGTCGCCCGTTCACCCGCGTGCCGCGGAACATCGTCGCGTATCACTACGTCGCCGACGGGCGCTTCTCGCTCGCCCTCGACGGCGAGGCGCCGGTCGCGGTCGAACGGGGCGAGATCGTCGTGCTGCCGCAGAACCGCCCGCACACGATGGGCAGCACGCTCGAGATCCCGCCGGTGCTGCCGGCGTCGCTGATCCAGCCGGGCGCAGACGGCGGGCTCGCGCGGCTCGTGCTCGGCGGCGGCGGCGAGCGCACGCGCGTCCTCTGCGGATTCCTCGGCAACGACACGCCGGACGATCCGGCGCTCGCGATCTTGCCGCCGGTCTTGAAGGTGAACGTCGCGGACGGTGCGGCCGCGGCGTGGATCGAGAGCTCGCTGAAGTTCGCGGCCGCGGAGCTCGCGGGCGGCGTCGTCCGCTCGCCGGAGCTGCTCGCGAAGCTCGCCGAGCTGCTGTTCCTCGAGGCGGTTCGCCGCTACGTGACCGCGCTGCCGTCCGATCCCCGCTGGCGCGAAGGCTTGCGCGACCCGATGGTCGGCCGCGCGCTCGCGCTGCTGCACGGGCGCATGAGCCAGCGGTGGACGGCGGGCGCGCTCGCTCGGGAAGTGGGTCTGTCGCGCTCTGCGCTCGCGGAGCGGTTCACGAAGCTGCTCGGCGAGCCGCCGATCCGCTATCTCGCGCGGCTCAGGCTGCAGCAGGCGGCACGGCGGCTCGAGGCTTCCGCGGACTCGATCGCGCGAATCGCGTTCCAGGTCGGCTACGAGTCGGAAGCTGCGTTCAATCGCGCGTTCAAGCGCGAGTTCGGCGAGCCCCCGGCGGCGTGGCGCAAGCGCCGCGCGGAGTGCCGCGAAGCAGGGTAGGAGCGGCTGTCCAGCCGCGACCGTCGCGCGGTCGGCCGGCACGACGCCGAAGATCGCGGCTGGACAGCCGCTCCTACGAAGACGGTCAGGAGGCTGGCGCGGGATCGCGCAGCGCGAGCGACGCCGTCGGCGACGCGTCGTCCGCCTCGTCCTCGTGCTCCGCGTGCTGCTGGCGCCGCCACATCGCCGCGTACACCCCGTCGCGGCGCAGGAGCTCGGCGTGCGAGCCGCGCTCGACGATGCGCCCTTCGCCGAGCACGATGATCTCGTCCGCGTCGACGATCGTCGACAGCCGGTGCGCGATCACGAGCGTCGTCCTTCCGCGCGACACCTCGCGCAGCGACACCTGAATCTCGCGCTCGGTGCGGCTGTCGAGCGCCGACGTCGCTTCGTCGAACAGCAGGATTCGCGGCCGCTTGAGGATCGTGCGCGCGATTGCGACGCGTTGCTTCTCGCCGCCGGAGAGCTTCAGTCCGCGCTCGCCGACGGTCGACTGATAGCCTTCCGGCAGGCTCATGATGAAGTCGTGGATCCGGGCGAGCCGTGCGGCTTCCTCGACTTCCGCCGGCGTCGCGCCCGGGCGGCCGTACGCGATGTTGTAGTAGATCGTGTCGTTGAAGAGCACGGTGTCCTGCGGGACGATGCCGATCGCGGCCCGGACGCTCGCCTGGGTCACGTCGCGAATGTCCTCTCCGTCGATGCGGATCGCGCCCGAGCCGACGTCGTAGAAGCGGAACAGCAGTCGCGAGATCGTCGATTTGCCCGCGCCGCTCGGTCCGACGATCGCGATCTTCTTGCCGGCCGGCACCGTGAACGACACCTCGTGCAGGATCGGCCGCCGCGAGTCGTATCCGAACGAGACGCGGTCGAACACGACCTCGCCCGGGCCGGCCGAGAGCGGCTCGGCGTTCGGCCGGTCCTTCACGTCGGCGTCGATTTCGAGCAGATTGAACATCGCCTCGATGTCGGTCAGCGCCTGCTTCACCTCGCGGTAGACGAAGCCGAGGAAGTTGAGCGGCATGTAAAGCTGAATCATGTACGTGTTGACGAGCACGAAGTCGCCGACGGTCATCGTGCCCGCGATCACGCCGCGGCCGGCCATCCACATCAGCACGCCGAGGCCGAGCCCGATGATCGCCGCCTGGCCGACGTTCAGCAGCGACAGCGACGTGCGGCTCGCGACCGACGCGCGCTCGTAGCGGGCGAGCGACTGATCGAACCGGCTCGCCTCGTACGCCTCGTTGCCGAAGTACTTCACCGTCTCGTAGTTCAGCAGGCTGTCGATCGCGCGCGTGTTCGCTTCCTGATCCGTTTCGTTCATCTGGCGGCGGAACTTCAGCCGCCACTCGGTCACGGCGAGCGTGTAGGCGATGTACGCGGCGACGCAGACCAGCGTCACGAGCGCATAAGTCCAGTCGAAGAACGCCCACAGCACGCCGCAGACGAGCGCGATCTCTACCAGCGTCGGCAGGATGTTGAAGAGCAGGAACCACAGCAACGTGTCGATGCCGTTCGTGCCGCGCTCGATCGCGCGCGACAGCCCTCCGGTCTGGCGCTCGAGGTGGAACGCGAGCGACAGCGCGTGCAGGTGACGGAACGTCTTGAGCGCGACACGCCGGATCGCGCGCTGCGCGACCTTCGCGAACACCGCGTCGCGCAGCTCCGCGAATGCGATCGAGGCGATCCGGAGAGCGACGTACCCGCCGAGCAACCCGAGCGGGACGGCGAGAGGCAGTGCGCCGGGATCGGAGAAGAGGTCCACCATCCGCTTGAAGAGGATCGGGACGTAGACGGTCGCGATCTTCGCCGCGGCGAGGAGCGCGATCGCGAGCGCGACGCGCACGCGGAGCTCGACGCTGCCGGCCGGCCAGAGGTACGGCACGAGGGACTTCAGCGCGCCCCACTCGAAGCCGGTCTTGCGCGCGGTGAGGATCTCGGTCGGGTTCGTCGAGCTCATTGAGGGACCTGCCGCTGTTCCTTCAGAGGCGGCCAGCCAGTATAGGGCCCGCTGCTCGCGGGGCGCGCGCTCGCGTCCGGGCCGCACGGGCGCGGGGCGCTTGACCGGTTATGAGCGCGGTCATACGTTTTCGGTTCAATTCAGGGGCCCGTAGCCAATCTCCGCCGATGTCGCCGCCGACCTCGCCGCCGTGATCGACGCGCTCGGGCTCGAGCGCCAGCAGATCGTCCGCACGATCCACGGGCACGGCTACCGCTTCGTCGCCCCGCTCACCTGACCGGTAGGAGCGGCTGTCCAGCCGCGACTGCGCCGTCGTGCACCCGCCGCGTTTCAGTGGACCGCGCGCCGGCGCTGCGCTGCGGCGTGCCGGCGTCCGCGTCGCCGCGGTCGCGGCTGGACAGCCGCTCCTACGGGCCGCGGTGGTCGGCGGATCGTCAGCAATTCGTCAGGGCAGCGTCAGGACTGCCCGCCGGCCGCTCGGGATACTGGGCCCCATGCCGCCGGACACCCACAGAGGGCCGGCGGCGAGGTAACGGACCCATAGACAGGAGAACGGACATGATGAACAAGCTTGTCACGCGCGCGCTGAGCCTGCTGATCGTCGTGTCGATCGCGACGGCCTACGCTCTGCCGATCATTCAGCTGACCGGTACACCGGTGTGACGGGGGCGCAGACAGTGGCGAAGCGTCCGTCGACGACGATACGGCCGAGCCGTGCCGGCCCGAGGGCGACGGCGCCGGACGCGGGCCCCGAAGGGGCTCACCGGCCGGTGCTCGACTACGCGCAAAAATTTCTGCCGGACGCGCTCACGTTCGCCGCGGAGCTCACGTTCCTGAGCGACGTCGAGCAGCGCTTCTTCAGCCAGGTGCAGGGCCGGACCTACGCGAACGTGCTCGGGCTGCTCGCGCGCTGGATCGGTGCGAAGAAGCTCGAGCTCTGCGCGGATTACGCGCTCGGCGAGCCGGCGCTGATCGCCGCGCTCGTCCGCTCGAGCGAGGAGGAGCTCGAGCATCAGGAGCTGTTCCGCGCCGTCGAGGCGGCGACCGGCGCGTGGATGCCGCCCGGCTACGCGTTCACGCACGACCCGAGCGCCGTCGCGCGGACCGTGCTCGGCGGCTCGGCCTGGGCGGTGCTCGCGCTCGCGTGCATGGTCGAGCGCGCCGCGGACGCGAGCTACCGCGAGCAGATCTCGCCGTGCCGCGAGCTCGCGGAGGACTACAGGGACGTGCTCCGCCGCCACGCGCGCGCCGAGCGGCGCCACGCCGCGCTCACCGAGAGTGGCGGCGCGAGGATGCGCACATCGGCGCGGACGAGCGCGACGCCGCGGTCGGTGACCTGATCGCGCTCGTCCGCGTGATCGACACGATCCTGCAGGTGCAGGCCGCGTCCGACGCGGGCTACGTCGCCCGCGCGTGCGGGTCTCGGTTGGCGGAAGAAGAGACGCGGCGGCTCGAGGCCGCAATGCTGAAGGCGTACCGGCTCCAGCACGTGCTCGCGGGCTTCGACGAGCCCGCCTTCGCGGCGGCGCTCGCGGAGCTCGTCTCCGCCGAGCAGCGCGGGCGCGTCGATGCCGCGCTCGCAGGGCTGCGCTGACGGCGACCGAGCCGTGCGGCCGCAGGATCTGCGAGCCGGCCGGACGCCCGCTTCAGCGCACGTGCTGCGTCCGGAACTTCTGCCGCCGGCCGCGGCGCCCCTCCGGAGCGTCGCCGGTGCCTTTCGGCTGGTAGCGGGGAACGAGCTGGTGCTTGCCGTTGCCGATCAGGTCCTCGCGGCCCATGCGCTTCAGCGCGGCGCGCAGCATCGGCCAGTTGTTCGGGTCGTGATAGCGCAGGAACGCCTTGTGCAGCCGCCGCACCTTCAGCCCTTTCGGCACGATCACGTCCTCCGTGTCGCGCCCGACCCGGCGCAGCGGATTCTTGCCCGAGTGATACATCGCGGTCGCCGTCGCCATCGGCCCCGGCAGGAACGCCTGCACCTGGTCGGCGCGGAAGCCGTTCGCCTTCAGCCACAGCGCGAGCTCGAGCATGTCCTC